>CALHAM010000093.1 GCA_937934275.1 uncultured Saprospiraceae bacterium
ACGATGGTTCAGCGCTTTTACGGCGATACACGTCGCGCTTCAGCCTTTGTGGCTCGCTTGCAACAATTTGGCTTGCACCAGCCCACGGGTATCGAGATTGGGGGCGAGGAGCCTCCCTACCTCAAAACACCGGACGATGCTAAAGCGCGCTGGTCGGGCACTACATTGCCGTGGATGAGCATCGGCTACGAGGTGTTGCTGACCCCGCTGCAAACGCTAACTTTTTACAATGCGGTAGCCAATAACGGGCGCCGCATGAAACCCTATTTGGTGGAGCGCATCGAGCGCGACGGTAAGCCCGTGAGAGTGTTTAAGCCTACTGTGCTGGACAATCGCATTGCCAGCCGCAACACCCTCCTGCGCGCCCGCGCCCTAATGCGCGAAGTGATAGAGGCGGGCACGGCGCGCAACATACGCCCAAGCCTATACAGCATTGCGGGAAAGACAGGCACTACGCAGCTGAACTACCACAAGTTCAAGGCGCGCGGAGGCATTCGCTATCAGGCAGCGTTCTGCGGTTACTTTCCAGCCGATAACCCGGTGTATTCGTGCATAGTGGTCATCAGCGAACCCAAGCGCGGCGGTTACCACGGCGCAGAAGCCGCAGCGCCGGTGTTTCGCGAGATCGCCGACAAGTGCTTTGCCCTCAAGCCCGAGCTGCATCCACCCATCAACAGTGGCGAGCGGCCGCGCCTGACGACGACCCAATTGCCCGGTGGGAGCGCGGGCCAGGGCGATGACCTCAAGACGGCTCTTCGCTGGCTTGAGTTGGGAGCCTACCTCGAACAGCGCTGGCCCACCTATGGCGTACTTGTGGCGCGCAACGACTCGCTGCTCGTGCTGCCGCGCGCTATGTCGGAGCAGCTGGTGCCCTCGGTCGTGGGCATGGGCCTCAAAGACGCCCTGCCCTTGCTGGAAAATCGCGGATGCCGCGTTCGCATCAAAGGTGTGGGCAAGGTTGCTGGCCAAAGTTTGCCGCCCGGAACGCCCATCCACGGCCGCCCCATCGTTACCTTAACCCTTCATTGAATGCCCGTCATGACGTTAGACCTATTGCTGCGCGACTTGCCTGGCCTGCTCGACATCGTCGGCCCCACCGATGCTGAGGTACGCTCGCTTCAGCCCGACAGTCGAAGGGTTGAAGCGAGCGATGCGTTTGTGGCCGTGCGCGGCACATCGGCCGATGGGCATTTCTTCATCCAACAGGCCTTAGAGCGCGGCGCTTCGGCCGTCGTAGGCGAATATTGGCCCGAAGACTTGACCTTGCCCACAGGTGTTGCCTTCGCGCGCGTAGCCAATAGCGCCGAAGCTTTGGGCCACCTGGCTTCCGCTTTCTATGGCCACCCATCGCGCTGCATGCGCGTAGTGGGGGTTACGGGCACCAACGGCAAGACCACTACCACCACGCTAATGTATCAGCTCTTCACCGCCTTAGGCCGAGCAGCAGGCCTCATCGGAACGGTGAACAACCGCATTGGTACGCACGCTCTTCCCAGCACTCTGACCACGCCCGATGCCGTCAGCCTGCACGCCTTACTGCGCCAAATGGCCGACGCCGGCTGCACGGAGGTATTTATCGAAGCCAGCAGCCATGCCATTGACCAACGCCGCATCGCCGGCATACACTTCGCCGGTGCAGTCTTTACCAACCTCACCCACGACCACTTAGACTACCACGGCACGTTTGCCAACTACCGCAACGCCAAAAAGCGCCTTTTCGACGAACTGCCCGCCTCGGCCTTTGCCCTAACCAACGCCGACGACCGAAACGGGGCTTTCATGTTGCAAAATACCCGCGCTGCACGCTATACCTATGCCTTGAAAACAGCAGCTCACTTCAAAGCAAAGGTGTTAGACAATACCCTGACTGGCTTGCACTTAGATCTCGACGGCACCCAACTGCACGCCCGGCTAATAGGCACCTTTAACGCCTATAACCTGACGGCTGCTTACGCCGTCGCGCGCTTGCTGGGTATCGAAAAGGAGCCTGCCCTGACGGCAGTGAGCAACCTAACGGGCGCCGAAGGCCGCTTTGAAGTCATTCAGGACAATAGCCATCCTCCGCGCATCGGCATCGTGGACTACGCCCACACGCCCGACGCGTTGCAAAATGTGTTGCAGACCATCGGCCAACTGCGCCGCCGACCCGCCCGCATCTTCACCGTCGTGGGCTGTGGCGGCGAGCGCGACAAAGCCAAACGACCTATCATGGCTCAAATCGCCGCCCGAGAGAGCGACCAAGCCATCCTGACCAGCGACAACCCCCGCGCGGAAGACCCCCGCGCTATCCTCCAAGACATGGAAGCAGGCTTAACGCCCGAAGACCGCACCCGTACGATTACGATCGAAAATCGAGAAGAAGCCATCAAAACCGCCTGCCGGATGGCAGCCCCCGGCGACATCATCCTCGTAGCCGGGAAAGGACATGAGAAATATCAGGAAATCAACGGTATCAAACACCCTTTCGACGATAAACGCGTCCTCCAAGAATATTTAGGCTTTAGCAGTGGGATGGCGCCCGCCCATCCCATCGCCAAAGAAAAATAGTGGAGGGACTATTTTTTGACGACGCCCGGAGCGATGCAAGATCGCTCCGGCATTTTAAAAAAAACAACTTTTACAGGCAAGAAGTATGGCTCCTACAGGGGCCTTCAGCCGAGTGAAACACCATCTGTTATCATGCTTTACCACCTCTTCCAATGGCTATCCGAAACGACCGACCTGCCTGGGGTAGGGCTGTTTCAGTTCATCTCGTTTCGAGCAGGAGCAGCCCTGATCCTGTCGCTGCTCATTTCGCTGGTCATTGGCAAGCGCATCATCCGGACGCTTCAGCGCCTACAAATCGGCGAAACGGTGCGCGATTTGGGTCTTCAAGGAGAAAACCTCAAAGCAGGCACGCCCACCATGGGCGGCATCATCATCATTGCAGCCACGCTTCTGCCCTGTCTATTGTTGGCTCGGTTAGACAATGTGTACATTCTACTCATGATCACGGCCACTCTTTGGATGGGCGCCATTGGGTTTGTAGACGACTATATCAAGGTGTTCAGAAAAGACAAAAAGGGCCTGAAAGGCATCTTCAAAATTTTAGGCCAAGTGGGGCTGGGCCTCATCGTGGGCATCACCATGCTGGCCAGCGACGATGTGGTGGTGCGCATGGAACCGGAAAAAGCCCTGCGACACGGCTACGAAATTAAGAAATACGTCTACGTCAAGACCGGCCCAGACACTTACAAGGAGCTCGTGCACGCAAAAGCGCCCATTACAAATGTGCCGTTTTTTAAAAACAACGAGCTGGACTACTCTCGGCTGTTGTGGTTTTTGGGCGATAATGCCGATCGGTTGGTGTGGATCGTTTTTTTGCTCATCACCGTGTTCATCATTGCGGCTGTGAGCAATGGCGCTAACCTGACCGATGGATTAGACGGGCTGGCCACTGGAGTTTCGGCCATCGTAATCATGTCGTTGGGTATTATGGCCTTTTTGAGCGGCAACGCCGTGGCAGCGGATTACTTAAAGATTCTTTTTTTGCCGCACACGGGCGAGTTGGTGGTCTTTTCGGCCTGTTTGCTGGGCGGATGCATCGGCTTTTTGTGGTACAACGTCTTTCCGGCGCGTGTATTCATGGGCGACACGGGCAGCCTAACGCTGGGCGGCATCATTGCGGCACTGGCCATCGTTTTGCGCAAGGAATTGCTCATTCCCATTCTCTGTGGCGTGTTTTTAATTGAAAATCTATCGGTCATTCTGCAAGTGTGGTATTTCAAGCACACGAAGAAGAAATACGGCGAAGGGCGTCGCATTTTTAAAATGGCGCCTTTGCACCATCATTTTCAAAAAGAAGGGTACCACGAAGTAACCATTTCAGTACGCTTCTGGATTGTACAAATTCTGTTGGCGGTATTGGCGGTCATTACGCTTAAAATTCGATAAGCATGAGCAATCGACACATCACCATCCTCGGCGCGGGAGAGTCTGGCGTGGGCGCGGCATTGCTGGCCCAACACTTGGGCTATGAGGTGCGCGTGTCGGATGCGGGCCACATCAAGCCCGCGTATCAGAAGCGTTTAGAAGAGGCCGGTATTCCATACGAGAGCGGTGAGCACACTTTGGCCTGGCTGTTGGAGCGCTCGCGCACGAAAGGGAGGCATTGGGTGGTGAAAAGCCCGGGTATTCCGCAAGAGGTACCGGTGCTTCAGGCCTTTCGCGCACAGCACATCCCGGTAATTGGCGAGATCGAGTTCGCCTATCGCTTTGTCGGGCCTTGCAAGATAGCGGCTATTACGGGTACGAACGGCAAGACGACCACTACTACGCTTACGCACCATCTGATGCGTACGGCTGGGCTAAATGTGTACATGGCCGGAAATGTGGGAAACAGCTTCGCTGAGTTGGTCTGGCAGCACCTATGTGCGGGCAATCAAGAGCGCTCCCGTATTTTTGTCTTGGAGGTGAGCAGTTTTCAGCTGGAAGACATTGAGCGATTTAGGCCTCAAATTGCCGCATTGCTCAACATTACTCCCGACCACTTGGATCGCTACGGCTACAGCGTAGAGCGCTATGCGGCCGCTAAGTTTCGCATCGGTGAGAACCAAAAGACGCGCGACTACTTTCTGTACAATGCCGCCGACGCCATCACGCTGGACTACATGGCCCGCTATCCTCGGCAAGGTCGGGCGAAAGTTGTGGCGATGCACCCAAACCACCTTTTGGATGGGTGCATTCGGGTGGACCGACACGTCCTCGATTTGAGCAGCAGCCGGCTTTTAGGGCCGCATAACGCCATGAACGCTCTCTTCGCGTCGCGCATGGCCCTGCTTGTGAAGGCGGCCCCTGAGAAGGTGCAAGAAGGGCTGCACACCTATACGCCGCCAGCGCACCGCCTTGAAGTGGTGGCCCAGGTCGAAGGCGTCACGTGGATCAACGACAGCAAAGCGACCAACGTCGAGGCGGCCTACGAGGCCCTGCGATCCGCAAAAGCGCCGATTGTCTGGATTGCAGGGGGCACTGATAAGGGCAACGACTACGCGCCGTTGGTGCCCCTCGTGCGCGATAAAGTGCGCGCCTGCGTGTTCTTGGGCGCCGACAACAGCAAATTGCTGCAAACCTTCCGGTCTTTGGGTAAGCCCATCGAAGAAGCGCGCTCAGCTGAACAAGCCGTCGCCGCCGCGGCACGCCTCAGTCAACCGGGCGATACCGTGCTGCTCAGCCCAGCCTGTGCGAGTTTCGATTTATTTAAGAATTACGAAGACCGAGGCAACCAATTTCGGGAAGCCGTGCTAAAACTCATTCCTAAAACCGCTTAAAGAGTGTCTTATGTTTGTCGCTCAAAAAATAGCTGCCCAAATAAAAGGCGACCGAGCCATCTGGATGGTCGTCATTATGCTGAGTTTCATCGGCCTGTTGGCCGTGTATTCCACCTCTGGGGCACTCACGTGGCAGGGACGTGCCACCACTACGACGTCGTACTTCATCAATCACTTGTTACACGTGGTTGTTGCTTTGTTTTTGGTGTATCTCTGCCATCGCATTCACTACGATCGCTACAAACAACTGGGCACTTGGCTGCTTCTTTTCTCTGTGCCTTCCTTAGTCCTGACGCTGGCCATAGGCAGGAGCGTCAATGAAGCGTCGCGCTGGTTGGATTTACCGTTTTTGCCCTTTGGCTTCCAAACCTCCGACATGGCTAAATTGGCGCTCATCATCTACGTTGCCCGAGAGCTGACGCGCAAACAAGATTACATCAAGTCGTTCAAAGACGCCTTTGGGCCTATTATTGTTCCAGTTATTCTAATATGCGGACTGATAGCGCCGGCCAACCTATCCACAGCGAGCATTTTGTTCACCACCTGCTTGGTGCTGATGTTCATTGGGCGCGTGCACTACAAGTACATCTTATTGCTCATTCTGTTGGGCATAGTTACGCTGGCGCTGCTTATTGCCATTGGCCGCATGGCGCCCGAGGTGGTGCGCGTAGACACGTGGGTCAACCGCATGAATACTTTCCTGCACGAAGAGAGCGGCGGATACCAAGTAGAGCAGGCCAAAATTGCCATTGCGCGCGGGGGCTTGCTAGGTGTAGGGCCGGGCAACTCGATATCGCGCAATTACCTGCCGTATTCGCAAAACGACTTCATTTTTCCCATCATTTGCGAGGAGTACGGCTTGGTGGGCGGCTTGCTGGTGTTAGGGCTGTATGTGCTGTTGTTTTTCCGAACGGTTGTGCTCGTTACGCGAAGTCCTAAGGTGTTTGGCGCTTTTTTAGCCATTGGCCTGAGTCTGCTCATCACCATTCAGGCCATGGTCAACATTGCCGTGTCGGTGCACTTGGTGCCGACGACAGGTCTGACCCTGCCCTTTGTTTCGAAAGGCGGCACGAGCCTCGTCTTCAGCGCCATTTCAGTGGGTATTATTCTGAGCGTATCTCGCTACATAGAGAAATTAGACGAAATCGTCAAATCATGAGCAAGCCACTTCGCATACTTATCAGTGGGGGAGGTACGGGAGGACACATCTTCCCGGCGATAGCCATTGCCGATGCGCTGCGGCGCTTGCGGCCCGATGCGGAGTTTTTGTTTGTGGGCGCCAACGGACGCATGGAAATGGAGCGCGTTCCACGAGCGGGCTATCGCATTGTGGGCATTGACATAGCCGGGCTGCAGCGCGGTTTTTCGTGGAACAGCCTGCGGCAAAATTTCAGCCTGCCGTGGAAGTTGTGGCGCAGTTGGCGTATGGCTCAGCGCATTGTGCGCGATTTTGGGCCGAGCGTGGCCATCGGCACGGGCGGCTATGCGTCGTGGGCGGCGCTGCGCGTCAGCCAACGCATGGGTGTGCCGACGCTCATTCACGAGGCCAACTCGTATGCCGGTCTTGCTAATCGGCAGTTGGCTCGTCGGGCGCAGCGCGTGTGTGTGGCCTACGAGGGTATGGAGCGCTACTTCCCAGCCGAGCGCATCGCCCTGACGGGCAATCCCGTGCGGGCGGAGTTGCTCGAGGCTGCGACCAAACGAGCCGAAGGGCTGGCTTTTTATGGCCTCGAAGCCAGCCGAAAAACGCTCGCTGTAATGGGCGGTAGCTTAGGCGCGCGCACGCTCAACGAAGCCATGGCGCAAGGGGCTGAACCGTTGGCTCAACGCCCCGACATCCAAGTGCTTTGGCAGTGTGGGCGTGCTTACGAACAGGCCTACCGCAACAGCGCAACAGCCCAGCTGCCTCACGTGCAATTGCGGCCCTTCATCGAGCGCATGGACTTGCTCTACGCTGCCGCCGACGTAGTGATCGCTCGCGCCGGCGCCCTGACCATCAGTGAGTTGGCAGCTACAGCTAAGGCAGCCATCCTCGTGCCTTCGCCCAACGTAGCCGAAGACCACCAGACGCGCAACGCTCAAGCGCTCGCCACGCGAAAGGCGGCTTTGCTCGTGCCCGACGCTGAAGCTGCCCGCCGCCTACTCCCCGAAGCACTAGCCCTGCTCGACGACCCCCAACGCCAAGCAGGCCTGTGCGACAACATTCAGCACTTCGCCCGACCCAACGCCGCCGAAGCTATCGCTCGCGAGGCCCTCTACCTGTGCGAACAAACACAAGAAGCACTCACTCACAACTCTCTGCGCGCGCTATGACCTTGAACGACGTCAGAACTATCTACTTCATCGGTATCGGCGGCATCGGCATGTCGGCCCTGGCGCGCTATTTCCGCCATTTGGGCGCCGAAGTGCACGGATACGACCGCACGGAAACCGACCTGACGCGCACCTTGGTCGCTGAAGGCATGCACATCCACTACGAGGAAGACGTTGACCGCATTCCCGCACGCGTAGATTTGGCCGTCTGGACGCCCGCCGTGCCTGCCCACCACCGCGAACTGGTGTGGCTACGCCAACGCGGGTACCCGCTCATGAAGCGCGCCGAAGTACTCGGCCTGATTAGCCGCGGCAAACGCTGTATCGCCATTGCGGGCACACACGGAAAAACAACCACTTCCTCGCTCACTACCTGGCTGCTGCGCAACGGTGGCGTGGAAGCCACAGCCTTTCTCGGCGGCATTGCTGTCAACTTCCATTCCAACTTCGTATTGGGCCGCAGCGAATGGGTCGTCGTAGAGGCCGATGAATACGATCGCTCTTTCCTACACCTCGAGCCGGAAATTACCGTTATCAATTCGCTCGACCCTGACCATTTGGATATCTACGGCTCGCCTGAAGCCGTAGTAGAAACGTATAAGCAATTTGCCGGCCAGATCAAGCCGGGCGGAACGCTCTTCTATAAACACGGCCTGCCGCTGGAAGACGTAGCGCAAGCACTGCGCCAAAGTGGGCGCCATGCCTTCGCCTTCGGCCTTGAGGCAGGCGATATTAGGGCAACAAATCTCCGCATTGACGAAGGTTATACGCTCTTTGACGCTGAAACTAGCCACAGCACTTATTCCGCCCTACGCCTGCCGATGCCGGGCCGTCATAACGTAGAAAATGCCTTGGCTGCATGGGCTGCTGCTCAAACAGCCGGCGGGGCTGAGGCGGATATGTGCCGCAGCCTTCCCAACTTCCAAGGCGTCAAGCGGCGCTTCGAATTCATTTTGCGACAGCCCAACATTATTTATGTGGATGACTATGCGCATCATCCCGCTGAAATCCGAGCGACCATACAGGCCGCCCGTATGTTCTTCCCACAAAAAAAAATCACCGGCATCTTTCAGCCCCATCTCTATTCGCGAACACGCGACTTCGCTCAAGACTTCGCTGCAGCATTAGACGAATTAGACGCTTGCTTTCTGTTGCCCATCTATCCAGCGCGCGAACAACCTATAGAGGGCGTCAGCGCAAACTCAATTTTTGAACACATGAAATGCTCGGACAAACACTTAGTCAACAAAGAAGAACTCGTTCGACAAGTGAGCGAGCGCATGCCCGAAGTGGTCATTACCATGGGCGCAGGTGACATTGATGCGCTCGTCCCCATACTCGCCCAGCAACTAAATATTCTATCGGCTAAAAATTGATGTTCTATGCGCCTGTCTGATTGGCTCACTTACCGCCTACCGCCCCTCCGATACGAGCGGATTGCTCTGTGGCTCTTTCTGATCGCAGTAATCGTTATTTTGCTGTCCTCGGTGTCGCGCCGACAACACGACTTTGCCACACAAATGCATATAGATATTCGCCCTTTAGAGAACGGTGCCCATCTGCTGAGCGAGCGTGAGGTGCGCCGGCGTTTGGTTACTGTCTTTGGAAACGAACTGCTGAGCACCGAGATCGGCAAGATCGATTTGCATCGCATCGAACGCGCTGTAGAGGAAGATCCCTTTGTGGCCGATGCCGATGTTTACATCGCTCAAAATAATGCGCTGCACATCCGCATCCAACAGCGCGAACCTTTGTTGCGCGTGTTAGACAATAATGGCAACAACTATTATTTGGATAAAACCGGCGCCATGATGCCGTTCTCGCCCTTACACACACCACGCGTTCTAGTGGCCACAGGCAACATAGCCCCATATGCTCCAGATTTTTTAATTAAAAAGAAAAACTCTCTGAAGGATGCTTTTCAATTGGCACTCCTTCTGCAAGAGGACCCCATATGGTCTGCTTTTATTCAGCACATACACCTTAATCAGGCGGGTGAGTTCACCCTGATCCCTCTTGTTGGGCATCAGAAGATTCTATTGGGCAATTTGCGGAATGTTGAAGACAAATTGAGACGCCTGAAAATTTTCTATCAAGAGGGCATGCCCTATGCTGGCTGGCGCAAATACGAGACGATTTCACTCAAGTACGACGGCCAGGTAGTCTGTCGGTAATGAGACAAAAAACAGTTAGCGATGATTCTTTTTGTAAAAAATTGTTTTTCAGCAATAATTAGCCATTACCTTTGGGCCCGGGAATACAGGAAGGGTGCAAAGGACAATAACAGCAGGAACCTTATTTTTTCATCATGTAACCTTTGCACACTATGACGGAATTAGCACCACAAACAACCGATGTGGTTGTTGCGCTCGACATTGGCACTACGAAAGTGTGCTGTCTGGCCGGACGTCGGGATGCGCACGGAAAATTAGAAATTCTCGGTATAGGAAAAGTCGAGAGCACTGGCGTCTTGCGCGGTGTAGTCAGCAACATTGAAAAGACTGTCCATTCCATCCGCCAGGCGGTGGACCTCTGCGAGCGACAAGCAGGCTTGAAGTTTCACACCGTCTATGTGGGCATTGCTGGGCAGCACATCAAAAGCCTTCAGCACCGCGGCATCTTGACGCGCGAGAACGACCACACGGAAATTGGACGCCAGGACATTGACCGACTGGTCAACGACATGTTCAAGTTGGTGTTGCCGCCCGGAGACAAGATTATTCACGTCTTTCCGCAAGAGTTCACTGTAGATAACGAACAGGGCATTACTGACCCTATCGGTATGTGCGGTGTGCGCCTAGAGGCCAATTTTCACATCATCACCGGCCAAATGACGGCCATCAACAATCTGTACCGCTGCATTGAAAAAGCAGGCCTAAAAGTGGCGGGTCTTACGCTGGAGCCTATTGCCAGCGCCGAAGCAGTGCTTTACGAAGAGGAGCGCCAGGCCGGCGTTGCCTTAGTGGATATTGGCGGCGGCACCACCGACATCACGGTTTTTCACGACAACATCATCCGCCACACAGCAGTCATTCCTTTTGGCGGCAATGTCGTAACTTCCGACATCAAGGAAGGCTGCACGGTGTTGCAACCTCAGGCCGAGAAGCTCAAAGTGCGCTTTGGCTCGGCCTTGGCCTCAGAGGTTTACGACAACCGCATCATCACCATCCCGGGCTTGCGCGGGCGCGAGCACAAGGAGATTAGCGAAAAGAATTTGGCGTACATCATCCAAGCGCGCATGGAGGAAATCTTCGACTACGTTTTGTGGGAAATTCGGCGCAGCGGCTACGAACGCAAGCTCATTGGCGGCATTGTACTGACTGGCGGTGGTGCATTGCTCAACCATGCAGACAAGTTGGCCGAACTCCACACCGGCATGAGCTGTCGCATCGGGTTGCCTGTAGAGCACCTGGCTCACGGCTATCGGGAGGGCGTCAACAACCCGATTTATAGCACCGGCATAGGTCTGTTGCTCAGGGGGTTAGATGATGTTCGACGACAGGAAAAGGCGGCCGAGGCCAAAGCGCCCAACGCTTCAAAAGAGCCATCGAATGTTTCGGAAGAAAAGCCGGCCAGTTGGCTGGATAGCGTCCTGCGCAAAACCAAAGAGTGGTTTGAAGCAGAACCCGACATTGACTTCAAGAAATAGCGCCACAGCCTTTGCTGAAGGGCCGCAGCGTTTGTTCACCTTCTAAATTTCTCAACGCCATGTTGTTCGATTTAAGAAAAGAAGAGCCTTCCATCATAAAAATTATCGGCGTAGGGGGCGGCGGCTCCAACGCCGTTACCTACATGTATAAGCAGGGCATTATTGGGGTAGACTATGCCATTTGCAACACCGATGCGCAAGCCATGAGCTTAAGCCCTGTGCCGGTAAAAATTCCGCTGGGCGCCAGCCTCACCGAAGGTCGCGGCGCGGGCAGCAAGCCCGAAATCGGCAAGCGGGCCTGTATGGAAAGCATCGAAGAAATCAAGCGCTTCCTGGACGACGGCGCTAAGATGGTCTTCATTACCGCAGGCATGGGTGGCGGCACCGGCACTGGCGCAGCCCCCATCATTGCTAAGACTGCTCAGGAAATGGGCATTCTCACCGTAGGCATCGTTACCCTACCCTTCTCCTTTGAAGGCCGCATCCGCGTTAACAACGGCTACGAAGGACTTGAAGAACTGCGTAAAAACGTGGATTGCCTCGTCGTCATCAGCAACGACAAACTCCGCCTTATCTACGGCAATATGGGCGTCTCGTCAGCCTTTGCCCAAGCTGATAGCATCCTGTGCACGGCCGCTAAAGGCATCGCTGAGATCATCACCGTGCCCGGCTACGTCAACGTAGACTTTGAAGACGTCAACACCGTCATGCGCGGCTCCGGTGTGGCGGTCATGGGCACAGCAGCCGTTGAAGGCGAGGGCCGCGCTCGGCGGGCCGTAGACGAAGCGCTTAACTCTCCGCTGTTGGAAGACAACAACATCTTTGGCGCCAAAAACATCCTGGTCAACATCACCTCGGGCACCCAAGAGGCCACTATGGATGAAATCTTTGAGATCACGGAGTTCATCCAACAAGAAGCCGGTGAGAACGCCAACCTTATTTGGGGCAACTGCTTCGACGAGCGCTTGGGCGAGAAAATCAGCGTCACCATCATCGCTACTGGCTTCGAAGCCTCGCACAAGATGCTGAGTTCGTCGGCTGCCGCGCGCGTGCCAAAGACCTCGCCCCACAACAGCAAGCACATCTTACACCTAGACGACGACGCCCCGAAGCCTTCGCTGGCCACCATCACTGCCCAAGACGATAGCGAGGCTGACCTACCCAAGAAAACGGCACCAACCGTCGAATTCGACTTTAACAGTGTGCGCTCTAGGGTAGACAGCGCCCGGCCAAAATTCGACGAGCCTTTCTTGAAGCCGGAAAATGCTCCGGCGGCCGACCTGACGCCCGAAGAGCGCCGCCAACGGCTCATAGAAGCCCAGCGCCGGCGGCAACAAGCGCAGAATCGGCCGCTTAACGTGGTCAAGCTCAACTCGCCGCAGACCATCATCGAATTAGAAAGCCAGCCCGCCTACCTGCGGCAAGGCATCAAACTCGACGACGTGCCCGAAGCCAACGCCCGCGAAATGTCGGAGTGGACGCTCTCTATTGAAGACGATGAAGCCGAGATACGACCCAGCGGCAACAGCTACCTACACGAGAACGTAGACTGAGCCACACAGGCTTACTCCGGTTAGGAAGAGGCTAAAAACGCGCGCAACAAAGCCAGCAGTTCTTGCGGCTTGTCGGCATGTACCCAGTGCCCGGCGCCCTCAAGGGTTTGCACACGCGCTTGAGGAAATAGAGCGCGAATGCGGGGCAAATCGCTATCTTGAATGTATGGCGAGCGACCGCCTCGTACAAAGAGTGTTGGCTTATCGAAGGGCTCGCCTTCGACCGGTGCTAAGATGTCGGCGTAGTGTGCCCACAAGACGGGCAAATTCATCTTCCAAGCAAACGAGCCGTCGGGATGACGCGTCAGGTTTTTAAGCAAAAACTGCCGCACGCTGGCCTCCGGAATGTATTGTTGGAGTTGCGCATCGGCTTCTTCGCGCGTCTTTAGTTGGCGGATGTTTAGCGAGCTAAGCGCCTCAAAAACGCCTTCGTGATTGCGCGCAGCAGCGCCGGGGGCGATATCAACCACTACGAGGCGCTCGACGCGGTCGGGGTGGTTAAGCGCCAACTGCATAGCGGCCTTACCCCCCATCGAATGGCCGATGACCGCCGTAGAGTAGATCCCATGAGCATCCAAGAACGCGCGTAAGTCTTCAGCCATCGCCGGATAAGTGTGTGTGGATGTATGCGGCGAGCGGCCGTGATTGCGTAAGTCGGGCGTAATGACCCAATAATCTTCAGCAAGGGCTTTGGCTAAGGTTTGCCAGTTGTCAGAAAAACCAAACAAACCGTGCAAAATGAGTACAGGCTTGCCTTGCCCAAATTCGCGATAATAGAGTTCCATATTTTGGCTTAAACTACGGATAAAACGGCGCAGTGTGTTTGTTGTTTACCTTTGCCCACAGCGCCTTCGAAGCATGGACAGAAACACAAGAAAACACAAACCACGTACATCGATGCGATATTCAGCGATAATAGGGCGCCACTCGGCCATCCGAAGCTTCGTCAATGGGTTGTGGCTCGTTGCCTTGGTGCACAGCCTGTTTTGGTCTGCCTGTAAGAACGAGCCTAAAAAAATTCCTGAGGCTTACTTAGAGCTAACTACTAATCCGGAAATAGCGCGCCTTACACAACTCATCGAGCAAGACCCCAAAAACGACTCGCTCTACTACCTGCGCGCTGAAGCCTACTATCAACTGGATGGGTTTGATGAAGCCTTGGCCGATTTAAAAATGGCCATGAGTATCGACTCGATGAAGCCACAGTACTATCACCTGTTGGCCGATGTACTCATCGATTACGCGCGACCCAACGACTCAAAACGCGCCGTTGACATCTTGACCCTGGCCGCTCAGCGTTTCCCAGAGCGCATCCCAACTCTGCTCAAGTTGAGCGAGTTCCAACTCATCGTACGCCAACACAGCGACGCCTTAGCCACCCTCGACCGCATCTTCCGCCTCGAACCTCGACACCCCGAGGCCTTCTTCATGGCCGGGCGCATAGCCTTAGACATGGGCGATACCCTCAAGGCGATCGCCTCTTTCAAAAAATCCGTTCAATACGACGCCGAAAACGCCGACGCCTGGATGTTCATGGGCCGCATCTACTTAAATCAGAACAACCCTTTAGCTCTGCAGTGCTTTGACAACGTCTTGCGAGTGGACTCGACCAACTTAGAGGCCCGCGAATTCAAAGCCATCTATCACAAAGTACAGGGCAACTTTGAGCAAGCCTTTGCCATTTATCGCGACATTGTGCGCCGAAACCCCGACTATTCGAACGCTTACTTCGATATGGGCACTATCTACCTGGAACTGGACTCCTTGAGCAAAGCCTACGACCATTTTAACCTTGCTGTAAAGACCGATCCGCTCTTCGTCATGGCCTACTACTATCGGGGCCTAACGAGCGAACTTATGGGCAACCTCGAAGCCGCTCGAGCCGACTATGTGCAAGCGAGCAAAATGTCGCCCAACTACCCTGAGCCGAAAGAGGCCCTGGAGCGCTTGAACCGACAAAAGCCCAAGTGATCGATATGCCCACTTATTTTGTTGGCGATGTGCACGGGTGCCGTCAAACGCTGTTGGCTCTATTGAAACAGTTAGAGATAAAAGCCGGCGATACGGCAGTCTTCTTGGGCGATTTGATCGACCGCGGCCCAGACAGCAAGGGCGTTGTCGATACGGTGTGGCAACTACGAGCCGTAGGCATCCGCGTGGTTAGCTTGCGCGGCAACCACGAGCAAATGCTCTTGAACGCCCTCGAAGATGCCGATAGCGAAGAGAGGTGGTGCTACCACAATGGCGGACAAAAGGCCCTAGAGAGCTTTGGTGTTTCCTCTGTCGGCTGCATACCAGCGGAATATCTTCGCTTTTTTGAGGGCATGCCGCTATGGTACGAAACCGAAGGTTATCTGTGTGTGCATGCCGGGCTGAATTTTCGCGCCTCCGACCCGCTGAGCGATACGCATGCCCTACTGTGGCTGCGCCATTGGTACGACGACATCGACTATACTTGGCTAAGAAACCGCATCCTGATACATGGACACACACCTATTCCGCTGCAGATTATTGAAGAGCAACACCTACATTTAACACATCAGCAGTATCTTAATTTAGACAATGGCTGCGTTTATGCGCCCGCATACAGCAGCCAGGGGTTAGGCCATTTGATGGCTCTGCGGGCCGATACCCAGCAGCTGTTTGCTCAACCTTTCGTCGGCTAACGGTCTGTTTTTCTCTCAGCAAGCAACCCTGTTTTGGCTAAAAATTTGCCCATCCAAACCCATTTCTTCGCTCGCAAAAATTAACCGCAACGCCGCCCTCCCTAACTTTAGCAGCACCAAAACTTTTTATTACTTCTCACTCTTTACTGGACAGCACACTATGAGCACGACAGGAAATTCTCGCATTTACGCCATCATCGTTACGCTGCTGCTGTTGGCCTCAGCAGCCATTGGATGGGTATTTTGGAACAAAAATCAGGAGTACCGAAACAGCTTGCGCCAACAAGAAATGCGCATAGACTCGCTCATCCAAGTAAAACTACAGTTAGAACAAGAACTGGATAATCTTTCGCAAGACTACTCGGCGCTGCGCACCGAGAACGAAAGCCTACAAGGGCAGATAGCCCAATCCGCCACTATCATAGAGCAGAAGGAAGTGGTCATCAAACAGATAAAATCTGACGCAAGTCGCGAGATAAAGGCATTAGAAACTCAGATAGAGGAACTGCGCAAGATTCGCACGGAATACGAGACGATTATTGCCCTGTTGCGCGAAGAGAACCGCCAGCTGCGCGAGGAAAACCAACGCCTAACGGAGGAAAACACCCAACTTCAGGAACGGGTTGAGGACATGGCCAAACAACTCGAGGAACAGATTCGAAAGACACAATCGGCGCAATTCCGAGCTACGTCATTTCGCGTTGAGGTGGTGCGGCGCGCCGATAAGCTCGTTGCTCGGGCGCGCCAAGCCCGCGAGTTGCTCATCAGCTTCGACCTGGTGGACGTGCCTTCCGCGTTTCAGGGACCTCAGAAGCTGTACTTGGTCATCACGGATGATAGAGGCAAGCCCATTCCCAGTGCCAACCCTATACAAGTCACTGTATATGCACCTACGGGGCCAGTCGAACTGCAAGCCCAACAGTCGAAACAGGTAGTTTTAGAAACCACACAGCGCTTGTCGTTCTCATATCGGTTGGAGGAGCGCCTCAAAGCAGGTAGCTACGTCGTTGCCATCTATTGTGACAAAGGCCTGCTGGGCGCCTCCAGCTTCCGCTTGCGGTAAGAGCCAAATCTATTTAGCCCCATTGCCGTTTAAAAGTTTGCCAACGCAAGCCACCGCTACACCCATCACCTTTTAACGCGATGTCTGAACAAACGCCCTCTCCTTTACCTCCATCCAGCGCGCCTTCGTCTAAGCCAGCCAGCACGCGCTCGGGGTGGCAGCGTCTGCGCAGCGCGATGGAGAAGGTGCTTTTTTGGAGCCTTAGCCTGATAATAGTTCTGGCTTTCCTCCTTCAGTTTCCGCCCGTGCAGAACTGGTTAGTGGGTAAAGTCGCCTCAGCCCTTTCGAGCGCTTGGAAAGCCGAGGTATCGGTCGGTTATGCGTACGTATCGCTGGTGGATGGGCTTGAACTTAGCCGGTTGTATGTCTCTGATCAACAGGGGGATACGCTTTTGTATGCCGGCGCGCTCGTAGCCAGGCTTCGGGGCAGTCTTTGGCCGGCCTTGCGCGGACGGTTGGAGTTTGACGAAGTTGACCTCCAGGAGGCTCGTTGCTTTTTGCGCCGACAAGAGAGCGAACAGGTACTCAACTGGCAATTTATACTGGACTACTTTGCCTCTTCAGAGCCGCCCGAACCGGAAAGGGAGCCGTCGTCGTTTCGCCTGAGCATCCGTCGCTTACACCTACGCGATGTGCACTTCTTGTTGGAAGATCGCGCTGAAGGCAAGCGCATGGAAGCCTACCTGAGCGAGGGCCTTTTGCGAATAGAGGATTTCAGCCCGGGCAAACAGCGGCTGCACGTCCGACGTCTAGCGCTCGACGGAGCCAGTTTTGCTATAGCTGAGTTCCAGGCCGCACCGAAGGCTCAAGCGGGCCAGCCCACAGTTTCGGAAGCGATGCCCGACAGCACGGCAGACAAAGCCTTGCACATTTTCATCGAAGAGATGTCACTTCAAAACAGCCGCTTCGCCCTCGACCGCTTCGACGCATCGCCTCAGCGCCACGCTGCAGAAGGCGTCATTGATTTTGAGCATCTGCTCGTCAGCGACATTGCCCTGCAGGCCGACAGCGTAACGGCCAGCACAGATCTCGTCTTTGGCGGAAAACTGCGGCTATTGCAAGCCCGCGAGCAGAGTGGGTTTGCCATCGAGCGCTTGTCGGCTCAGCAGGTGTGCGTTTCCGACACCCTTACGGCGCTTTACGGCATGCACCTGCAAACTAACGGCAGCCTGCTGACCGATACCCTTAGCCTGCGCTACCGCACTTATCGCGATTTTGAGCAATTTACCGACCGCGTCTATTTGGATGGGCGACTGGCCGAAGGAACGCACGTGCGCTTGGGCGACATTGCTTTCTTCAGCCCTGACCTAAAGAGCAATGCCTTTTTTGAGCACAATCGCGACCTAACGGTTGCTCTTTCGGGCTGGGTTTATGGGCGTATCAACAGCCTTAACGGCCGAAATTTGGCGCTTAGCGCCGGCAAAGACCTGGTACTTCGAGGCCAATTCGACGGTGACGACCTGGCCGAAGGCAGCGACCGCATACGCCTACTCTTTGACTTGAAGCACGCCGAAACCAGCCTGCTCGCCTTGCGCCGCATCTTACCTGGATTTAACCCACCGGCCTACTTCAACACGCTGGGCAACGTCCGTTTTCGCGGATACTATCACTTGCTCTTCGGCGTCAACCACATCTTGGCAGGCACTTTGGTGTCGGACGTCGGCCACGGACACATCGACATGAAACTTGACCTTTCGGGCGGACAAGAGCGCGCGGTGTACTCGGGCTTGTTGGAAATGCGCGACTTCGACTTGGCCGCCTGGACAGACGACCCTCAGTTCGGCCTGGCTTCCTTTAATTTTAAAATCGCCCAAGGAACGGGCCTGACGCTAAATACCATCCGAACGCGGGCCTCCGGTGTCATAGACTCGCTCTACTTCCGCGGCTACAACTACCACAACATTGAACTTGACGGCCGCTTCGAGCAAGCCATTTTCAAAGGCTGGGCTAAGATGGATGACGAAAACATTGCCTTCTCCTTTGACGGTACCATCAGCCTGAAGGACTCCACACCGGAGTTCGATTTTAAGGCCGACATCCGGCACTTGGATTTGTGCGAACTCAACCTGGTCGAACGCGACTGGATCCTATCGGGCCAAGTGCACCACCTGAAGCTGTACGCCTCGGATTGGGACAACCTCTACGGAGCTGTTGAACTGCGAAATTTTCGCCTGCGCGAACATGGGCAAGTCTATCGCTTAGACTCGCTCACCTTTGCCGCCTCTTCCAACGCTCGAGGTCAACGACACTTTCTCCTGTCTTCCGACGTCGCTCAAGGTCGCTTAAGCGGACGCTTCACCATCAACCGCATGTGGACCAATCTACTGACCATTTTGCAGCAGCATTACCCGACGCTTGTCTATCAAGCCATAGGCGAGCGGTTGCCCGACCCAACGGTTATCGACGACAACTATCAGCTTAAATTGCGCATCAAGGATACGCGCAACCTTCTCCAGCTGTTTGCCCCGGAGTTGGCCCCGCTCCAAAACGCTTATCTCGACGCGCGCGTCAATGCGCTAACTGGCCAGATTGACCTGCGCGCCTCGGCCCCTGCGCTGCGCTATGGAGAAGCAGAGGCTCTCCAGCCTGAGCTGCTCTTGCGCATTAACCGCGACAATGGGCGCTTCAAAGTGGACCTCCCCTGGGCTAACCTCTCGCCAGGACGCGCCTTGGGGCACTTTAGCCTGGAGGGCGACCTGTCCGCCGAAAGCATTGACTTTCTCTTCTTGGCAGAAGACACGACCTCTGTCGTCGAGCGGCTCTTCCTCAGAGGAGAACTCTCTACAGTGGACTCGATGTGGAATCTCCATTTCAATACGGCCTCGCTAACGCTCTTCGACGAGCGCTGGGAGATGGATGAAAACAACTACGTGCGTTTCCGCCGCGGCTACTGGGCGGCTCAAAACATTTACCTGACCCACGAGCTCAAGCGCATCTTGGTGGAAAGCCACAACGACGGACGCGGCTTGCGCTTCGCTTTAGCCAACTTCGACCTTAACTTCTTCGAGCGCTTTTTCCCTTTAGACAACATCTCCTACCGCGGCAATATCTTCAACTTGGACGGTGAAATCGAAGACCTTTTCGAACTGAAAAACCTGCGAGCCTACATTACTACCGATACGGTTTTTGTTGATGAAAAAGCGTTCGGGGCGCTCATGGGCTTTGCCGAGATGACCGACCTTAATACTCCGCTGCTGGCTCTGCTCTACCTCAGAGACCGAGACAAGCACGAGATGCGCCTTTCGCTGGGCTTCTTGCCCAACCTCAACGCATCCGCGCACATCAACAGCGAATTGGGCGAAATCCGCCCAGGCGAGTTTCAGGCCTCCGTTTGGGCGCGCGCCTTTCCCTTAAATGTGCTTGAACTCGTAGTGCCCGACATCTCTAAAACTGCCGGCACGCTGGATGCCCGCATCCACTTGGGGGGTGCCTTCGACCGCATCCGCGTTAAAGGAGAAGCTTGGGCCGACGGTCAATTCCAATTAGACTACCTTAAGACGCTCTTCTACCTGCCGCGCGAACACATCCTCATCACTGAAGACCGCATTTGGGCCAACGGCGATACCCTCCTCGATGCTACGCGCCGCAATGTTGCCATCATCTCGGGCGGGCTGCTGCATAACCACCTCAACGATTGGCGAGTAGACTGCCGCATCCGAAGCCTTAGCCCGAATTTCCACATCCTCAACACCCGACAAAGCGACAATGACCTCTTCTATGGGCAGGCCATGGGCAGCTTCAACGCCACCTTTAAGGGCAGCTTTGATCGGATGGACATTCGCATCGACGCCACCACGGGACCTAACACGCGTCTATACATCCCTGTAGGAACCAATACCGACATTCAGGAAGCCAACTTCATCACCTTCCAAAACAGCTCACCTCAGAGCGCCGACAGCACGCAAACGCCCGCGGAGCAGCAACGACCCATTCCCTCTAATACCTTAGGCCTATCGTTAGAGATGAACCTAAGCATCACTGAAGAGGCCGAAGTGCAGCTCATCTTCGATGCGCAAACAGGGGATATTATCAAAGGCCGAGGTTCGGGCGATATTCGCATGGTGGTCACGCGAGAGGGTGACTTCAAGATGTACGGCACCTACCGCATTATACGCGGCGAATACCTCTTTACCCTATTTAATTGGGTCAATAAGCCCTTTACCGTTGAGGAAGGCGGAACGATTACCTGGTATGGCGATCCGTTCGGCGCTCAAATTAACTTGAAGGCCATTTATACGGAGAACACCTCACTGACCAACCTCATTCGCGACGAGCTAGTGGCCGCTCCGAGTTTAACTGTTGAAGCCAACCGCCCTACCCGAACTGTCGTTACCATGCAGCTGCGCGGCGACCTCTTCAAACCTACCATTGGCTTTGATTTGGCCTTTCCCAACCTCTCAGGTCAACTCAAATCGCTGACCGACAGCAAGCTGACCTCGCTGCGGCAAGACCAGAGCGAGCTGACGCGCCAGGTGTTTGGTTTAGTGGTGGTGGGGTCATTTTTACCGCCTTCCACAGCCTCAGGCTTCATTCAGGGAGGCAACTACATGGCCTCGGCGTTTAATACGCTCACCCAAATGCTCAGTAGCCAGTTGTCGAGCTACCTCAACGAGCTGGCTTCTGAATGGGTAGGTGGCTCGCTATCCAGCATTGAATTTGACATCATTTACAACGAGTATCGCAGCCAACTCAATCCGGAGCAGCCTGTACTCAACGGCGTTGGCCGCGACCTTCAAGTGCGCTTGACGAGCGGTTTCAAAGACGATCGCATCACCGTGCAGTTAGGCTCCCAGTTTGGTATTACCCGTCCTGGAACGACGGCCAATGAGGCTTTTTTGGGCGGTGATGTAGCCGTCGAGATTCAGTTTACACAAAGCCGACACTGGCGGCTGCGCGTGTATCACCGCACCGAACCCGATATTGCTGGTGGTACCCGACGCTCGCGCTCGGGGGGTGGCATCGTATTCCGCAAGGAGTTTGACACCTTCGGCGAAATGCTGGAAGGCTTAGGCGGCTGGATGCGCACGCGCAAAAACGCCTCCTAAACATGTGGCGGAGACGACCGATGTCCGTAGCTGCCGCTCTGCAGGTTTTTCAGGTGCTGCGCCTCGGCGCAGTGGTGGTGGGCAGCGTATTGTTGGCGCGCAGCCCAGTAGGCATGGAAGCCATTGGGCTTTTTGAGGCCATGCTTTTTGCAGGGAGTGTAGCGGCGTTTTTTTGGGCTAACGGTTTGTTGCAGGGAGTCATTCCTCAATACGCCCGCCTGACTGACGAAGAGCGCCCCGTTTTCCTGTTTCAGGTCTTTGCCTTGTTTAGCCTCTTGTCTTCTTTGATATGTGTTTTTTTTTGGGTGGCTCGGGAGGCGCTCTTTCCTCTACTGACGGGGTTGCCTCCTGCTGCAGGCTGGGGCTGGTTTCTGCTGCACTTGTGGGCGCAGCTGAGCACACTCCCCCTCGAACACGCCTATGCTCTGCAAGGGCGAGCGGGGGCGCTGCTGCGCTGGGGGGCATTGTCGTTCGGCGGCTATGTGGCGGCACTGACCGTTCCAGCCTTTGTTGGCAGCGGACTATTGGGCAGCTTGACAGCTCTGGCAACGTTGGGCCTTGTTCGGCTGTTGTGGTGTGCTGTAGCGCTTCGGAGCATCGCAAAGCCTTCGTGGCGCCCCCTCTTTTGGCAGCGCTATGCGCGACTGGCAGCTCCCCTGGTGCTCAACCTTATGGTGGGCCAAGCGATAGTCTTGTTCGATAGCTGGCTGGTGGGTTGGTATTTCCGCGACGAGGCCATCTTTGCCTTGTATCGCTACGGCTCGCGCGAATTACCATTGGCTTTAGCGCTGGCTTCAGGGCTGAGCACAGCGCTCACAGCGCGCATCGCTGCTGAGCCGGCTGCCGGAATAGTGGAAATGCGGCGCGAAGGTGTGCGCTTGTTTCACCGCGTATTTCCCCTCAGCTTTGCGTTGCTGTTCGTATCGCCTTGGTTATTCCGCACGCTGTTTGGCCTTGCCTTTGAACCGGCAGCAGCGCTGTTCAACATTTACTTATTGCTCACCCTCAGCCGCGTGCTCTTGCCCAATGCCATTGTTTTGGCCCACGGGCATGCGCAAGTCTTGCTAAAAGTAGGCCTGTCTGAGCTGCTGTTCAAAGTCGGTACGGGGCTGCTGTTCCTCCACCTGTGGGGATTGCCGGGTGTAGCGTGGTCCGCGGTATTGTCCTTTTTCTGGGAAAAGATAGCGCTCACTTGGTACGTATGGCGACACCTAGGGATTGCCGTAACCGAATGGCTCGACGTAAGATGGTTTGCAGCCTACAGCACGGCACTTGGGCTGGCGTGGATGTGGGGAAACCTGTAAGGTTGAGGGAAGCCTTCTCCTTGAAGGAGGGGGTGCCCGGAACGGGACTCGAACCCGTACGGCCTCAACGGCCACAGGATTTTAAGTCCTGCGTGTCTACCATTCCACCACCCGGGCGTTTGGACCTCAGCAAAAGCGTGTTTACAACGAAAAAACCCACGACTTTGCGTGGGTCTTTGAGCGAAGAGCGGAAAACGAGACTCGAACTCGCGAC
Source organism: uncultured Saprospiraceae bacterium (assembly GCA_937934275.1). GTDB lineage: Bacteria > Bacteroidota > Bacteroidia > Chitinophagales > Saprospiraceae > M3007. The sequence continues at coordinate 23,114 of CALHAM010000093.1, forward strand.
CTCAACCTTGGCAAGGTTGCGCTCTACCAACTGAGCTATTTCCGCCTGGAAAACCTGTCGAGGAACTTTTTCCTCAAATGCGGCCACAAAGGTATGGATGCAAAAAGGAGATGTGCAAGAAGTGTGTCAATTTTTTTCAAAGCAATGCGTCATCGGCGTGTCAATCTTGGTAATACCCATAACCGTAGCCATAGCCATAGCCGTAGCCCTTGCCCTTCTTGACGCCGTTGAGCACGAGGGCAGGGCGCCGAAGTTTACCGTCCTGGTGCAGCTGGTCTATAAGGCGGAGTAAGTTTTTATCGGTTTTGCCGGCGCGAACTACGCAGACGGTGGCGCTGACGTATGGCATGAGCAGCAAAGCGTCGGCCACCAAGCCGAGCGGAGCAGTGTCTACAAGGATGTAGTCGAAGCGCTCGCGCAGAAAATGGAAGAAGTCTTCCAACTTGCCGTTAAGAATGAGTTCAGCGGGGTTGGGCGGTAAGGGGCCTGCGGCCACGTAAAAGAGATTCTCTGAAAACGATGTAGGCAGTAAGAGTTCCTCAGGGCTTGCCTGCCCGATTAGGAAATGCGTCAGCCCTTTAGCATTAGGGCTTTCGCCAAAATACTGGGTAAGCTTAGGCTTGCGCAGATCGAGGCCCACGACAACGGTTTTCTTCCCCGACAGGGCCATGGTGACGCCGAGGTTGGCCGAAAGAAAAGTTTTGCCTTCGCCGCTAACACCAGAGGTGATGAGTACCACAGGGGTTGGCTCGTCGCCGAGCACAAACTGCAAATTGGTGCGCAACAAGCGAAACATTTCAGCAATGGCCGACCGGCTGTTGGGCCTTACCACAATGGGCGTTTTTCGGCTTTTACGGTCGGAAACCACGCTGCCCAAAAAAGGTATCGCGGTGATTTGCTTAAGGTCGGCCTCGGTATCCACGGTGTTGCGCCACAGCATGCGCAAGTAAAGGAGCAAAAAGGGCAAGATGAGGCCAGCTGCAGCAGCGAAGAAGAAAGTCTGAAAGCGCTTAGGCGCGATGAGGCCCACATTGGCCGCGCGGTCAATGACGCGCGAGTTGCTGACCTGAGCCGCTACCGAAAGAGCCGTCTCTTCGCGGCGCTGCAGCAAGAAGAGAAAGAGGTTCTCCTTGATCTGTTGCTGGCGCATGATCTGGAGCAGTTCGCGCTGGTTGCGCGGCATAAGGGCCATTTGGCGCTCAAAAGGTTGCAAGCGCTGCTGGATTTGTCGGCGGCGTTCGGCAGTTTCACGCTTGAGGTTGCTCACGCTGAGCAAAATGTTTTGGCGTAACTCGCCCAATTGGCGCAGAGTGTTTCGGGCTGCCGGGTTTTCGAGCGTAGCGTTTTCGAGCAAGAGCCGGCGGCGTAAAATGGCTTCGTTGTACTGTCGCACTTGGGCCGCTAGCTCGCCGCTGATGATCTCAGAGGCTATCGGCAAGGGCTGGTCAAGGGCCAGATTGGTGTGAAAAAACAGAGCGATGCTGTCTAAAAGCCGATCGCGCAAATCGAGTTCAGCCAATGTGCGGTCTTGGTCCGCAATTTCGCTCAAAAAGCGCTCCGCTTGTACGGACAAATCTACCGGCAAATTGCGAGCACTCTTGAAGCTCTCCACCGCTCGCTCTACCCCGTAGAGCTCCTCAGCCACAAAGCGCAAGCGCTCGTCAATAAAGCGCAGCGTTTGCAAGCCTACCTTGTTTTTGTCTTCAATCACCGATTGAGCATAGGCATCCATCAGCGCGTTTAGGATAGCTATCGCTTTTTCGGGCACAGGACTGGCCAGCCCCAACGCAAGTACGTTAGACTGCCCCACTTGCTGCACCGATATTTGGGCGGCATACCCTTGCGCTACGGCTTCCGGAGGGCTCAGGCGGATGAGGTGCGGCCATCCGGAACGGTGAAAAAGGCTGTCGTTTAGGTCGATGCAATAGGTAATACCGTCTAAAGTGAACGGCTCGCCAAAGCGCACGTGCACCGTGTCGCCTTCAGCCTTCGAACATGCAAAGCCCTCAGGTTGGTTGGGTATAGGCTCGATGCGCAGGGTGGACCCATAAGCTTGCCTCTCGGGCACAGCATATCGGAGCCGAACGGCTAAGGGTTGCTCCGATGTTGGATAAACCTCCGAAGTTTTGACACGACCTTCTGAGAAGTACTCCACGTGTAGGCGAAGGCTATCCACCACGCGGCGCATGAGGGAGCGCGATTTGAAGACCTGGATCTCGTCTTCTATCTCAAAGTTGGTCTCTAAGCCCAGTTTTTCGGCGATGTAAGACTCCGTAACCGTTCGTTGGTTTTTCTCGCTTTGAATCAGGATGGTAGCCGACACTTGATAGAGCGGTAAAGCATAGCGCAAATACACCCAAGCGGCTACCAAAGCCAAAAGGAAGGATAAGGCGATCCAATACCACTGGCGCAAGAGCCGGAAGAAAAACTCTCGCCAATCAAAGGCAAAATCATTCAAGGGACTAGACATAGGCAACGGCTTTGGGCATTGGGATGGGCTTAACTTCTGCGAGCAGCCTCAAGGTTCATGAGGGGCCTCCTCAACCAGGCGCTCCGCCATCTGCACGATCTGCAAGAGGCGTTCCTCATTGCGACTCAACAGCCGCAAGTCGCGCTCGTAGGCAGCGCGCTCAACGCCGTGCAAGGCGAAGATTTGCTCGTAGTAAAGGTAGAGCAGGCTGTCTTTTCGGTAGCCGGTCAGCCCGGTGGTGGCGGCTTCGGCAATGTGCAAGTCGGCCATGATGCGCGCGAGGGTTTCGTCGGGTAGGTTGGGTTGCTCTTCAGGCTGGCAGGCAGCCAGGGTCACAAGCAGCAGGGCAAGGAAGACCAATAGGAGACCTATGCCGTTGGGCAAACACCGCAGTATGGGCGTTGTCTCGTGCCGTAGAAAGCTTTCTTTACAACACATCTTTAGGGAAGAAGCACTGCATCAAGCGCGTATTGTCCTGGTGAAGCTCAGCCCACTGCTCGGCATCCGTAACTAGTGCGGCAACGCCGCAGGTAGGTATGTTGGAAATATACTCCTGTGAGAAATGATTGACCGTATCGGTGAGCGACGGGTTATGCCCAAAGAGGAAGACGGTGTGCGCTTCATCGGGCAGCCCCCGAAGAATGCGCAGGATGTCGGATGTGGAGGCTTCGTAAATGTCTTCCTCGCGCGCGATGTTCTCTTCGGCGATGCCGAAAGTCTGGGCAAAGTACTGGGCGGTTGTCAGGGCGCGTTTGGCTGGGCTGCTGATGATGAAGTTGGGCCGTATGCCCTTGTTTTTGAGCAAAAGGGCCATTTGAGGAGCGTCGCGATGTCCGCGGCTGTTGAGCGGGCGATCGAAATCTCGCAGACCGGGGTGGTCCCAGCTGGATTTGGCGTGGCGAATTAGATACAGGGAACGCATAGACAGCATTGGCAATGAAACGACAAAGGTAAGCCCACATCAGGCTAACGCTTCTGCCCAAAGGGCTAAAAGAGTGGGTTCTTCGCGCTGCCACGTCCATTCTTGGCGCGCGCGGAGGGCTGCCTGGCGCATGGTCTCGTATCGGTTGGGGTGTTGCTGCAAGTCTCTGATGGCAGCCACCAGTGCATCGGGGCTGAGTTGGCTCAGCAGATAAGCCACCGGATGTTGCGCGTTGAGCGCCCGATATTCGGGAAAGTCCATCGTCAGGACGGGTACGCCAGCTTGCACGTAGTCGAAGAACTTGTTGGCCAGCGAGTAGTAATAGCTCAGGCCTTTTCTCTCCAGAACATTAATCCCTATCCAGGCTCGCGGAGTTAGGGTGCGCAGTTCTTCGGGCTTCAGGCGCCCTAAGAAACGCACGCGCTGGCCCAGGTTGAGCCTTTGGGCCATTTGCCGAAGCGGGCGAGAGCGATCGCCTTCGCCGGCCAACCACAGTTCGCAGTGGTCCAGCCGTTGCATGGCTTGTAGCAAGTGCTCGATACCGCGCCCTTCGTTGAGCGCCCCTTGGTAAAGCAACACATAAGGCGGCACCGACGGCAAGTGCTCGGGCAGGGTGGGCGTCGCTTCGGGCACATTGCGCACCACGCCAAAAGCTAAGCCGTATTTTTGGCTGAGAACGCTGGCCAGCGCCGGCCCAACCGTGTAGGCCTTCCGGCAAAAAGGCAAACACCAGCGAGCCACCGTCTCCCAAACCCACTTCACGCACAACCGGTCGGTTACCTCCGGGGTTTCCGTAAAGTACTCGTGGGCATCGAAGACCAGCGGTTTACGGCGCAAACGCGCTGCTATGCAAGCAGCCAAAAGCGTGTCCAAATCCACTGCGCCGACGGCATCTGCAGGCAAGCGCCACAGCAGCCCGAGCAAGCGCACGTTGTACTCCAGGTAGAAAAGAGGCCCGCGCCGAAACCAGCACCGCAGGCGCCGCTGCTCAAAAGGGCGCTCCTGCAAAGGCGCCGACTCAGGCAGCTGGCGCCCCACCAGCACAACGCTGTGACCTGCCTTTGCCAGCGCCCCAGCAATGCGTTGCATCCGCTGATCGTAGGTCAGGTCGTTCGTTACCGTTAGCACAATGCGGGCCATCTCACTCAAACGCCTTTAGCTCAGCATACACGCGATGCACCGGCAAGCCCATTACATTAGCATAGGAGCCTTCAATGCGGCGAATTTTGCACAAGCCGATCCACTCCTGCACGCCGTAGGCGCCTGCCTTGTCGAAGGGCTGATAGCGCCGAATATAGAAATCGATCTCTTCATCGCTCAGCGGCTCGAAAAACACCTCCGATCGCTCCGAAAAAGCGCGCTCCTGCTCAGCCGCCAACAGGCAAACGCCTGTAATAACCGTGTGCTGCACACCCGACAGCTGGCGCAGCATATGGACGGCCTCGTCGTAGTCCTCCGGTTTGTTGTAAATGCGACCCTCACAAACGACCACCGAGTCGGCCGAAATTAAAATCTCCTCTCCTTGGATCAAGTGGCGTCCGGCATGGGCTTTTCGGCGGGCTAAGAACTCGGCTACTCTGTCGTAGGGCATGTCTTCAGGAAAGCTCTCGTCTACCTCTAAACCACAGATGCTGAACGTGAAACCGGCCTCCTGGAGCAGCTGCCGGCGGCGCGGGCTTTTAGAAACTAAAATAAGTGGGCGAGTGGGAAACATAGGTACTACATGCGCATTTAGCGCGCAAAGATGCGCCGTAAGGAAAACCTGCCTCGTTTTTTTACCTAAACATTAAGAAGCCCAAAGCAGCCACAAAAGCCCAGCCAACATGAGTAATTTAATCCCAAGGCTTACCCAAGCAAAATGCTGGCGCTGCGAAGCGCTGCAGAGCAGCCCGACCAACACTGCGGAAGGAACACCCAACAAGGCGACCCCGAGCGCAACCGCTCCACCTGACGCCTTCCCTTCGGCTTGCCAACCCAACACCCCGCCGATGAGCGCCGAAAAGACAAGACCAAAGCCGACAGCGACTTTCTGAGCCACCGGCAAGCCTAGCCGCACAGGTAGTGTCTGGCAACAGCAAGCGGCGTCGCCTGAGGCGTCTTCCAGATCTTTGACCAGCTCACGCCACAAGTTGACCATAAAGGCAAATAGGGCATAAAGCCCCAACGTGGCCCGAACCGTACGACCACCATTAGAGACATCGAGCGTTTCAAGGGCAGGAGCTTCTGCCAGCCAAGGCAATAGAGGAACGAGGCTGCACAGCAGCGCTACTAATGCGTTGCCTACGACGACTGTGCACTTAAGGCGCCAGGCATAGAATGCCAACAACCAAGAGGTGCCTACAAACAGCCCGGTCAGCCAGAGGTTTCCAACAGAGATCCCTAACCCAACCGCGCCCACCTGAGCTACCAACCAAAGACCCAAGCCGACTCGCCACACCTGCCGAGGCGAAAGTAGCCGCCCAACCACTACCCTACCCGACCGGTTGAGCGCATCTATGTGGCGGTCGAAGTAATCGTTGAACACGTAACCGGCAGCTGCAGTGAGCACGGTGGCCAACACCAACCAGGCAAAATGGAACGCATCCAGCACCGCCTCCGCACCGCTTTGGGCAAGCGCTGGGCGCAAAATAGCCCAATGGGCTAGGGACAGCGTCAATCCTACGATCAGTAGGTTGGGCAGGCGCAACAGGCGCATCCAGGCCTTTAGGATTTGCCCGCGCAAAGGCGCTGATCGCACGCCTCGAGGTTGGCGCTTGGCCCATTCGGCCAAAGCAGGCACGCGTCGCGTCCAATAGTCCGGCCATTGAGCAGCTTCGGCCAAAGTGCCGGGAATATCAGCGCGCAGCACAGCGCTCAAGATACGCGCGTGGCCTTCGTTGTTGAGATGCGCCCCGTCGCCACTGTCGCATTCGGGCAGCAGGCCATCGTCGGCGTCGGCAAGGGCATCCCACGCATCAATAAGCAGCGGGCCGTAGCGCGCCTGCATGGCTTGGCGCAACGCGCGCTGGATGCGCCGTTGCTCGGGTGAAAAGTTGCGCGGCTGCGGTGCACACAACCACACGGGCACGCCTTGCTCCATCGCATACGCAAGGATGAGGTCGAAATTGAGCAGTTGCTCTTCCGGCCCGTAGTAGGCAGCGGCGTCGTTAGAGGGCGTCTGCACGATGACGGCATTAGGCTGCAAGGCCAACGCCCGGCTAATGTTGCACGTCGAATTGGGCCGCGGGCGCGCCAGCGGCGGGCGGTGGTGTGTAGGGGTCAGGTGGAAGGTCTGCAGCCCACCTTGCGCCAGGTTGATGAGTTCATTCTGCGGGTGCAGCGCCTTCAGATAGCAACTGTAGCGAGTCGCCCACCCTTGGTCGGGCGGGTCGGCCCCTTGGCCAGCAGCCGTAGAGGAACCTATGATGACGAGGCGAAGAGGACAGCGCATACCCAATAAGGCCTTAAGTTAGCCCTAAACCCCCATGTGGAGCGCACCGCTAAGGCGATGACGCGGCAACAGCTACTCTCGAAACAGCAAGATAGGCGTTTGCTCGACCTTTTGCCGATACTCGTTCCAAGGGCTGCCCAATACACTTTCGATGCGTTTTTCGGCCTCAGACACCGCGCTCTCGGCTTGGCGAATAGCGATGCGCGCGACCTCGTTGGGCGCTGCGGGCGAGGCATTGATATAGTTGATGGCGCGGTTGAGGTGGGTGTTGATGCCGTCTGAGTTTCGCTGAATGCCTTTGCCCTCTTTCTGAGCAAAAAACAGCTCTTTCATCGCAGCGATGCTGTCGCGCAAGGCTTTGCCGCGCTCGAGCACTTCTTTTTTGAGGCTGTCGGGAGTGTTGGCAAGAGCGCCCTCGACCGTTTGGATGTCTTTTTCAGCCTTTTTCAGGCGCTCGTAGAGTTGGTGAGCGCGCTCGACGGTGGGGTAGAAGCGGCGCAAGGCTTCCGCTTTGGCGAGGCGTTGCTCGGCAGAAATATCGAGGCGCGGGTCGTCTTGCACCGTAACGGTGGTGGAGTCGGTGAGGTCGCGCACCTGGACGATGACGCGATAGGTCCCGGGCAAGACGCTGGGGCCGCCTCCTGGCTCGAGGCGATCGGCGTCGGGTTCGCGGTTGGAGGGCATATCCACCCCGCGGGTGTCTAAATTCCAGGTAATGTAGTTGAAACCAGTATCCACGTCTGTCTTCCAGCGGCGCAGGGTATCGCCTTGCATGGAGAGGACGAAGAGGGTTGCTTTTTCTTTTTTGGCATTTGTGCCTTGGCCGCGGCCACCTGGGCGAGCAGTGGGGCGCACTGGTGGGTCTTTTGGCTCCTTTTGCTCTTCTTTTTTGGCTAAAACTTCAGGACTAATCCAGACGGGGATGCGAGCAGCAGTACTTTTGGTAGGGGCTTCGTAGAAGGCGTCGGCGGAAAACCTGGGGCCGTCGTAGGAGCGCCAAGCAGCCAAATAGGCTGTTTGGGGTTTCAGAACGCGCAAGGGCGAGTCGGCGCGTTTTCGGCGCGCCAAGTCGCGCAGAGGTTCAAGGTTATCCAGAATCCAGATGCCGCGTCCGAAGGTGCCTAAGATAAGATCGCCATCGCGGGGTTGTATTTTCATGTCTTGCACGGGCACGGCGGGCAGGCCGTTGGGTTTGTCGGGTGTGGGGCGCGGCCAGGCCGTCCAGGTTTTTCCATAATCGAGGCTAAAGTAAAGTCCTTGGTCGGTGCCGAGAAAGAGGAGTTCAGGCACCTGAGGATCCTGTACGACAGACAGACAAAAGGCAGCGATTTCCTTTTCATCTACCAGTAGCTTCCACTTTCGGCCGTAGTCGGTGGTGTGGTAGAGATAGGGCTTCCAGTCGTTTTGGCGGTAGTTATTGACGACGACAAAGGCTTCGCCGGCGTTGTGCGCAGAAACTTCGATGTGCGGTATCCAGGCGTTTTTAGGGCAATTGGGCAGGCGGTCGGTCAGGTTTTGCCAGGTGCGGCCGTTATCGCGGGTGAGCTGCAGGTTGCCGTCGTCGGTGCCGACCCAAATGACGCCTTTTTCCAGCGGGCTAGGGGCGATGGCCAGCAGGGTGCAGTGGTTTTCAGCGTTAGTGACATCGGGAGTTAGGCCGCCCGATTGGCGCTGTTTCTGTTTGGTAGTGTCGTTGGTGGTTAGGTCGGGAGAAAGGATTATCCACGTTTGCCCGTAGTCTGGCGAGTAGTGGAGAAATTGGCTGCCGAAGTAGATGCCGCCGTCGTGGAAAGGGTCCTGAGCAATAGGCGCATTCCAGTTGAAGCGCAGCGGAAGGCCATCGGGGTGCAGTGGCTTAATGTAGCAGGTGTGCCCTGTGTTGCGATCCACGTAGTGCAGTTCACCGCCTTGCGACATGGCGAAAAGGTAGCGGTTGTCATCGCGGCGAGGCATAACGTCGAAGCCATCGCCAAAGAGCACCTCTTGCCAATCGGCATTGCGGATGCCGCCGCTTCGCCAAACGGCCGATGGCCCTACCCAAGAGCCGTTGTCCTGTAAGCCTCCATACACATTGTAGGGCACGTCGTTGTCGATGTTGACGTGATAGAACTGGCCCACAGGTAAGTTTTCAGCATAGCGCCAGGTGCGGCCGCCGTCGTAGGTAATGTTGAGGCCTCCGTCGTTGCCGTTGATGATATAGTCCGGATTATCGGGGTGTATCCAAAAGGCGTGGTGATCCAGGTGGATTTTCCATCCGACCCACGTTTCAAAGCTTTTGCCGCCGTCTTCGCTGCGGTTGAGGAAGGTGTGCAGGCTGTACACGCGGTTCTCGTTTTTGGGGTCTACGTAAATTTCCGCGTAATAGAACGGCCTTCCGCCCACGTTTTCCGAGGTGGTTTTGCGCCATTTGCGCCCCCCATCGTCGCTCCGGTAGAGGGCATTTTCTTCGGCCTCGACGAGAGCATAGACTACTTGGGGTTTGCTGCGCGCGATAGCAATGCCGATGCGCCCCAGTTCACCCTTGGGCAGGCCATCGCGCTCCGTGCGCTTTTCCCAGGTCTCGCCACCGTCATACGACACATAGAGGCCAGAGCCGGGGCCGCCCGACTTGAAGAACCACGGCCAGCGCTGGTATTCCCACATGGCCGCAAAGAGCTTGTTCGGGTTGCTGGGGTCAGCCACCAGCTCAGCACAGCCCGTCAGGCTATTAACAAACAGTACGCGCCGCCAGGTGCGCCCCCCGTCGGTGCTCTTATACACGCCGCGCTCTTCGGTAGGGCCGTAGGGAGAACCCAAGGCCGCAACCCACACCACGTCGGGATTGTCGCGGTGCAACAGCACGCGGTGAATGGCGCGCGTCTTTTCTAACCCCATGTGTTGCCAAGTGTGGCCGCCATCCATAGATTTAAAAATGCCAATGCCGAAGTTTTGGGAATTGCGCGGGTTGCCTTCGCCCGTACCCACCCAGATGAGGTCGGGATTGCTCGGATGAATGGCTAGAGCGCCGATGCTTTGAGTAGGGGCGGCGTCAAAGATAGGTTCCCACTTAGTGCCACCACTTAGGCTGCGCCAAACGCCGCCCGAGGCCGCTCCAGCATAGATAATATTCGGGTTGAAGGGGTCGCACGCCAAAGCCGTGATGCGGCCCGACATGGTGCCCGGTCCTAAGTTGCGCCATGTCAATGCGCGCAAATGATCGGCGGTCTGTGTGTGGGCGATGTCGGCAAAAAAGCCAAAAGCGACGACAAGGAGATTGGCCACATGAGCTTGGCCCAAACGCATAGTCCAGCTGAGCATAAGTTGGTCTGTGTTATCTGCGGTAAGACTACAAAGGTGGGCCACATCAAGGGGAAGTTCGCCCATTTTTCGCCCAACCTCAACGTTATGGGGCTATTTCAAACTGATATTCCACTACTTCAATGCGAGGCAGGCCATTAGGATGCGTGTTTTTGAAAACAACGGTAATGCGAATCGTCTCGGCCTTGTCTTTTTCAGTGCTGTCGAAGACGACATCTAATCGCCCTTTTTGGCCCGGCTCGATGGGGCGGCGTGGATAGTCTACGCGAGTGCATTCGCAAGCGTCCACGAGGTCTATTTGCACGCTTTCGCCGGAGGTGTTGGTGAATTCGAAAAACATCATCCGACTTTCACCGCGCTTGACTGGGCCGAGGTTAATAAGTTTTTTATCCCAAACAACAAAGGAAGATGTTGGCGTATTCGCAGGCGGTGGAGGCGGCGGTGGAGCAACGGGCGAAACTTCGGTAGTGGTGCCGGCAGGAGAAAGTACTTGGGTCGAGCTTACGCCTGCTTCTTTAGCCGAATGGCAGCCCACTAACCCAAGAACGAGTAAAAGTAGAAGCGCAAACAATCGAAGCATAGGTGTTAGGCAGGTTGGGTCAATTTAGGTCAGACGAACGCCTCCGGCCGTTTGTTGGCCAAAGGGAGGATGTTTTTTTCACTCAGAGGATTTTTTTGCCGTGCATGGCCTCTTTCACCGTTACCTCCATGGCCCGGTGAGCTAAAGGAGTGGTGTAGTTGTTGAGCGCCTGAATGGCGGCTTGGATGCGGTCTTTGTCGTCGTTTTGGGCGGCTTGCTGCAAGGCGTGCAGTAGGGTTCGAGTCGTTGTTTTTTCCGACTCAGACAGAAGGGCGTCGTTTTGCTGGAGGAATTTTTCGCCGGCCAACAGGAGTGTTTGGGCTTCGTTGCGCGCCTCTAAGAGAGCGCGCACGCGCATGTCCTCGGCGGCGTGCGAGAGGCTGTCCATGAGCATGCGAGCCATATCTTCTTCGGTGAGGCCATAAGCAGGTTGAATGTCAATTTGCTGCTCGACTCCTGAGCGCAGTTCTTGCGCTCGGACGGTGAGAATGCCGTCGGCGTTGATGAGAAAAGTAATTTCAATTTTAGGTAAGCCAGCGGGCATGGGCGGGATGCCCGATAGCAGGAATTCGCCCAGTTTTCGGTTGTGCTGTACGAGGTCTCTTTCCCCCTGATAAACAGCGATTTTAAGATTTTTCTGGCCATCCACGCTAGTGGTGTATTGCCGAGCAGCGCGGATGGGAATTTTCGAGTTGCGCGGGATGATGACGTCCATAAGGCCCCCTATGGTTTCGATGCCGAGCGAGAGGGGCGTTACGTCGAGCAGGAGCAGGTCGCGCTGGTTGCCGGCCAAGATGTCGGCCTGCACGGCAGCCCCCAAGGCGACTACCTCGTCGGGGTCGAGGCTATCGTAGGGAGGTTGGCCGAAGAATTCGGCAACGCGCTGCTTAACCAAGGGCACGCGGGTGCTGCCGCCGACGAGAATGACCTTTTCAATATCTTGAGCCTGAAGGCGCGCATCGCGCAGGGCGCGGGCGCAGCAATCGAGGGTGCGCTGCACGAGCGGCTCTATGGCGCGCTCAAAGTCGGCGCGCTCTACGTGCACAGATCTGCCCAAGACATTTACCTCGAGGGCGTCGGCGCTGGAGAGGGCCTTTTTGACGGCCTCGGCCTGGAGGCGGAGCGCCTGGCCGGTAGCTTTGTCGGTAGTCAGCGCCTCATCAGCCAGGCCTGCCCGCTGGAGTAGCCATTGCGCCAGCGCGCGGTCGAAGTCGTCGCCGCCGAGGAAAGTATCGCCATTGGTCGCCAATACTTCGAAAATACCTTCGTGAATACTGAGGATAGAAATGTCGAACGTGCCGCCGCCCAGGTCATAGACAGCGACGGTTTCTGTGTGCTCAGGATCGAGGCCAATGCCGTAGGCCAAGGCGGCGGCAGTGGGTTCGTTGACGATGCGCAACACGTCTAAGCCCGCCAATCGGCCCGCATCGCGGGTCGCCTGCCGCTGGTTGTCGTTGAAATAAGCGGGCACCGTAATGACGGCTTTGCTGACAGGGCGCCCTAAGGCGCTCTCGGCGCGGTGCTTGAGGGCGCGCAGGATCTCGGCACTCAGCTCGATGGGCGTGTAAAAGCGATCGCGAACGCGAATTTTCACCAGCGACTCCGTGTCTTCATCCAGGATCTGGTAACCCAGAAAAGGTTGAAGGTCAGCGATGTCGCGATAGGACTTGCCCATAAGGCGCTTGACGGAATAGATGGTATTTGCTGGGTCGGAGGCGAGTTTCTCCTTGGCGGCATCGCCCACGAGCACTTCGCCTTCGGGCGTGAAATGCACTACAGAAGGCACCAAAGCGTGCTTACCGGAAGCATCGAGCAGGCAGTAGGGCTTACCTTCTCGAATGTAGGCTACCAGGCTGTTGGTGGTGCCCAAATCAATACCTACAATGACGTCTTCGGTTCGGGCAACGGTGCCCTCGCGCATATTTATGGGAATGAGCGGCATGTGGATGGGAAAGGTTTAAATTAGGAGAGCGCGCTGTGAACAATACGGTTTCCAGAACAACGGAGGCCATTTTTGGTTTGGCCGAATATTTTCCACCTTTGTGTGCAAAGATTTTTTCCTAACCCGTACCCATTTGCTTCGTATGCGCGATTTTTTTTCAGCCAGAGCCAATCGGCTGTGGATGGTACTGTCTGGTTTTTTCATCGCTAATGCCTTAATAGCTGAGTTTATGGGCGTCAAGTTGTTCTCGCTGGAGCGTACGCTCGGCATGGAAGAGGTACGCTGGAACATCCTTGGGCAGAGCAACTTGTCGTTCACCTTGACGGCGGGTGTACTGCTGTGGCCGGTAGTCTTTGTGATGACGGACATCATCAACGAATACTACGGCCGGCGAGGCATTCGCAACCTATCGTACCTGACGGCGGGCCTCATTGCCTACGGCTTTGCCATGCTGTTTTTGGCGATTGAACTGGCACCAGCGGAGTTTTGGCGCACAGCCCACATCAAACCCACGTGGACGCCCGAAGAACAAGCCGCCGTGCGCGCGCAAGTGGCTGACTATAACACGGCCTACTCTATCGTCTTTGGCCAAAGCCTGTGGATCATCGTCGGCTCTTTGGTGGCTTTTCTCGTTGCTCAAATCGTAGACGTAACCATCTTCCACCGCATAAAGAGGATCACAGGAGAAAAGAAGATCTGGCTGCGCGCCACGGGCAGTACACTGGTCTCGCAATTCATTGATAGCTTTATTGTGGTCTTCATTGCGCTTTACATTGGCCAGCAAATTGCCTTCGCACAAGTGCTGGCTATTTCTATCGTAAACTATATTTACAAAGGCATGATGGCCTTAGCGCTCACGCCGGTCATTTACCTCCTCCATTGGGCTATTGACCATTACCTGGGCGAGCCGTTGGCCACGCAGATGAAAGAGGTGGCTCAGAAGGGATAATGTTCCTGAACCCACCAAAGTGCTCTCAAAGAGCCTCGCAGGGAGGAATAGTAGAAGATCTTTAAGCCCTTTGGAGCAGGCTTCTCAGTTTAGCAAAAAGTACATGTCAATTTGGCCCTTGTTTTTGGCTTCGACTTTCCCGCGATATTGGCAGGAGAAGCGCTCCTTGATGGCCTCATAAACTTCGCCCGAAATGTTGATGCGTCCGCCGACGCCCGCCTCCTCGATGCGAGCAGCGACGTTGACGGTGTCGCCCCAGATATCGAAGGCGAATTTGCGAGAGCCGACTACACCGGCTACTACCGGACCGCGGTGGATGCCAATGCGAGCATCGAAGCGAGGCAATTGCCGGCGTTCGCGCTCGGCATTCCAGGAGGCGAGCCATTGCTGCATTTCCTGAGCAGCCTGGAGCATTTCATACACCTGAGCATTGGCTGTGTCGGAGAGGCCGCCCGCACACATGTAGGCATCGCCGATGGTCTTGATTTTCTCTAACCCATAGCGGACGACGATGGCGTCGAACTGTTGAAAACAGATGTCTAACTCGTTGACCAGCTGTTGGGGGCTGAGTTGCTCCGCGATCTTGCTAAAGCCTACGAAATCAGCGAAAAGTACCGTTACGTCAGGGTAATAGTGCGCCTGTGTTCGCCCCATTTTTTTGAGTTCTTCGGCCACGCGTTTGGGCAAGATGTTGAGCAAGAGCTCTTCGGAGCGCTGTTGTTCTTGTCGGATAAGGGCATTCTTTTCGGCCAACAGGCGCCCGTGCTGACGCGCGCGCCAGTAGCTAAAGGCTGCACCTGTAGCAAGTGCTATGAGCAGGGCTATGACGACGTAGTAGAAGCGGCGAGTGCTTTCGGCCTCACGGAGGGCCAACTGGGCGTTAGCCACTGCCAGCGAGTCCATGCCACGGTGAAATAGGACAGAGTCCAGCAAGAGGCGTTGCTGCATGAGCATAACGGCGGCCTTCATCTGCGCTTCCGTCATATGCTCCAGCGCTGCTTCCTGCTCCGCGAGTTTGCGCTGCAGGGTCTCGCTGTTTTTGAGCAGCTGTCTTCGATTTTCTTCAAAAACTCGCTCGCGCTCAACCATTTGGCGTTGGGTGGCTTCTAATTCTTGTCGCCACTGCACCGATGGCCCTGCAGCAGCAGGCGGCTGGGTTTGCTGTCGCGAGGAGGCAGCGCTCTCTCCGCCGCTTACCTGGGCTATTTGGGCGGCCCAAAGAGCGGCCTCGCGCTCATTGCCGGCGCGCAGCGCAATTTGGTACAATTGTTCTAAGTTGTCTAGGATCAGAGCGTTATTGCTGATGTTTGCTTGGCGCAAAATTTTCAAACTTCGCTCAAAGGAAGTGGCAGCACGCCGCTTGCCGCCCAACAGGCGCGCCCGGCCTTCGCGATTGAGGGCAACGGCGCGCCACTCCTCCAAGTGGAGCTTACTGCTCAGCTGCTCAGCGTGCTCACTGGCCTTCAGGGCTTTATCGTGCTGACCCGCCCCCAGGCAGGCGTCTGCAAGTGCGATGAGCAGTTCTACGCGGTGCTCGCCACTGGCCGTAGTGATCTGGTCCTCTAAGGATCGGATGGGATCGACCTGAGCCAGCCCAATGCTTTGCAGTGCCAAGACCAAGGCGAACACAAAAAAAATGCGATCGCTCGACATGTTTGGGTAAAAGGTTCTTTTTGTCGAACTAAAGGTAGCGCCTCTCTATTGAAAGGTACAGTTTAAAAAAAGCGGAGGCCGCTTAACAGACAAAACTCCTCCAAGTCCAAAGTCTGCGACCGCCGAGCGACCTTTGGCAAGCCTACTTTTTCTCACCAAGAGAGACTCTCATCTGAAAGGTTGCTCTACCTGAGCACGCGCACAGAGACCTGCCGCCCTCGTCAAAAAAACCCTTCTGTACTGGTCGAGCACCCATCCGTTACCTTTGTGGTTCGGACGGATAATCTCTCTTCAACTGCTATTAGCCCAAACACAATGCTACGATTACTGCCGCTCTTACTGTTCGCTTGGGTATCACTCGGTCTCCGCGCTCAGACAGCGGAGCGCTATGTGCGCGCCGGCATTTCGCTCGAAGGCAAAGACCTCGCAACCTTAGCCCGCTTAGGCATCGACACCGACCACGGGCTGCACCTACCCGGTGCGTTGCTGATAGCCGATTTGTCGGAGTCGGAACTGGCGCAAGTGCGTCAAGCAGGCTTCGAGGTAAAGGTCTGGATAGAAGACCTGCAAAAGGATTATGAGGCGCGCCTGAGCGAGGTAGAAGAGCGCAATATCCCTTGTCCTAGTGCCGCCTTTCCCGCCTATCCTACTCCCGCCAACTACACTTACGGGAGCATGGGAGGCTACCATACCTTAGATGAAATGATGGCTGTATTGGACGATATGCGGGCTAAATTTCCACACCTCATTAGCGCGCGCGCTCCCATCACTCCCACTCTACCGCACACTTGGGAAGGGCGCACCCTATGGTATGTACGTATCTCCAACAACCCCGACGCAGAGGAGGCCGAACCCCAAGTGCTTTATACAGCTTTGCACCACGCGCGAGAACCCAACAGCGCCAGCCAACTGCTTTACTTCATGTGGTACTTGCTGGAAAACTACGCTACCGATCCGCAAGTGCGCTACATCGTGGACAACGCCCAACTGTATTTCATCCCCTGCCTTAACCCTGACGGCTACGTGTACAACCAAACGACGAACCCCAACGGCGGAGGCATGTGGCGCAAAAACCGCCGAAACAACGGCGACGGCTCCTTTGGCGTTGACCTTAACCGAAATTACGGCTACTTTTGGGGGCTTAGCGACTTAGGCTCTTCGCCCAACCCATCCAGCCAGACTTACCGCGGCCCGGCGCCTTTCTCAGAACCCGAAACGCAGGCCATCCGCGATTTTATGCTGGCGCGCAACTTCACTTTTACCCAAAATTACCATACACACGGAAACTTACTTATTTATCCGTGGGGCTATAGCGACTACACCGCCGACCTATCTTTCCCTATCTACGGTGCCTTGTTTGCCCGTGAAAACGGTTACCGAATAGGTACGGCCGGGCAAACGGTAGGCTACGCCGTCAACGGCACCTCAGACGACTGGATGTACGCCGAGGCCGGTGCTTACGCCCTAACGCCAGAAGTAGGCAACAACTTCTGGCCTTCGCCCAACCAGATCGAGCGGCTCAATCGCCAGTGTTTGTGGATGAATCTGGCTACCGCCCTGTGCGCCTTGCGCTACGGTGAAGCTCGAGACCTCAGCCCGCCTTTTTTCCAAAATTCCTCGCCTCGGGTGTCGGTAGCGCTGGTCCGCTACGGCCAACAGGAAGGACCATTCACTCTCTCGATAAAGGCCCTCAGCGCTAATGTGTCTGCTATTTTTCCGCCGCAACACGAGGTGCAGGTAGCGCCGCTGGAGCAAACAACCGTAGATTTTGACCTACAGCTAAAGCCCGACCTGGCGGCAGGCGAAAAAATCGTCTTGCTGTTGAGCCTGAGCAACGGCACTTTCACCCGCACCGATACCTTACTGAAGACTTACGGAGGATACTCCACGGCTGTTTTTGAGGACCATGCCGATGCGCTGGTCCACTGGGACGGCTCGTGGGGCTTGACGAACCTCCACTCGTGCAGCGCGCCGAGTGCCTTCACTGACTCGCCCAACGGTAACTATGCGCCCAACGCCGAGTCGCGCTTTACCTCAGCGCCTATCTCAATACCCGCCCATGCTCGCGCTGCTCGCCTGCGCTTTTGCGCGCGCTGGCAGATAGAACCGGCGTTCGACTACGTTCAAGTGCGCGCTTTCAACATCTACAAGGATGTACCTCTCTGTGGGCGATACACGCAAATCGGCACGGGCTTCAAACAGCCGGCCGGCGAGCCTATTTACGAAGGTCAACGCCTCGAATGGGTGGAGGAGAGCATGGATTTGTCCGACTTTATTGGGCAGACGTTTCGCCTGCTTTTCGCACTCAAGTCGGATGCCAGCGTTCAAATGGACGGCTTCTACTTCGACGACTTAGTCGTAGAGTACGACGACGTGTCTGTGGGCACCTCCGAAGCGACGAGGCTGCCGTGGGTGGCTATCCAGAGCACGCCTAACCCAGCAGATGCCTATGCCCTCCTGCGTTGGGAAGGTCTGCCGGAGGCATCGGACAGACTCGCGTCCCTCCTTGTGCTCGACGCGCTGGGGCGCCTCATGGGCGAGTGGCCTGTAGACTTGCGGGCGCCCGGGCAAATACGCCTCTCTACGGCCCATTGGCCGCCCGGAACGTATTACTATCGCCTTCGAAGCACCGTGGCTGCATCGCCGTTGGGGCGCCTAATGGTGCTGCATCCTTAATGCCCCATGTTCATCTTGGCGCATTTGCCTCCCGTTGCCAAGGCTATTGTCGTCGGGCAAGTGCCTTCCTAATTCTTAGTAAATGCCAACGTCTGCTGCTCGAAAGGCGTCGCAATGCGGGCAAAGTAAGCCCCTGTGGGTAAGGGTTCTACCGGCAAGTAAACGGCAGCGCCCTGCTCGACGAAAAGCTGCTTCGCCACACCCGTGTGGCGTCCGTCGGCGCCCAAGACGTCTATGCGCACTTCGGCGGGTTGGGGCACCTGAATGAACAGGCGCAGCTGACTGACGGCTGGGTTGGGCCACAGGGCTATTTCCATCTTTTCTACAGGCACCACCACCAAGCGCCAAGGCGAGAACCTCTGTTGCCCGTCGCGATCTATTTGCCGCAGGCGGAAGTAGTACTCGCCCGCTGAGAGGTCGTCAACGCGAAAGAGGTACTGTTGCGGCTGTCGGCTGTCGCCATGGCTAGGCACAAAGCCCAACACCGCCCATTGATGGCCGCCGTTGCGGCTGAGCTGTACCTCGAAGCCGGCATTGTGGTACTCCTGAGCCGTCTGCCAGCGGAGCAATACTTGGCGACCTTCGCGTACGGCGTCGAAAGAGAGGATTTCTACCGGCAGCGGATTGCCCGAACCTCCGCTGGCCGGGGCTAAGGCCGCATCCAACAGGGTAAGTACGCCGTTGGTCAGGGTAGCCGTCAGCACTTTGGTGACATAGCCGGCTCTGCTAAAGCTGACGCTCACCGTGCCGCTCTGTACCTGCCCAATTTTGTACTCTCCAAGGTTGTTGGTCGTACCCGTTACGCCCGAAGAGAGGATGGTAACCGTAGCACCGGGCAGCGGATTGCCCGTCACGGAGTCCGTAACGGTGCCTTCCAAATAGCAGCCGCGCACGTAGTCTGGCGTCATGACCCACAGTTCGCCGTTATTGGTACCGTACGCGCGAATGTTAGAGGCCACAATGGTGCCCGAAGGAAAATACGGATAAACCCCCCAACAGCCTTCAAAACCATTGCCCGAGCCGTTGGGATAGGTGTCGTATCGCCCTACCTCGACCATGTTGGCTGGGCGATTGACATCTATGATGCTGAAACCGTCTTTGTACCACGACGTAACGGCGTAATTGTCTATGACGTGAGTATTGTGCACAATAGAGCCGGAGCCGGGCGTAATGGCGATGCGGTCCAGCTCACGGATGTCGCTGGGGTCGCTGATGTCGTAGCTGGTCAGAAAGGAGTTGCTCACCTCGTCAGTAGTAAACAGGTAGTTGCCCGAGCGCCAAGTGTTGTGCGTAAAAGCGCCTGGTGTCGTCTGAACGCCAAGCAGAGCAGGGTTGCTCTTGTTGGTCATATTGACGATGGCAAATTTTCCGGCGTAGATGTGCGCCGAAAAGAGGGTATCGTTGTCGGCATAGCCGTCGTGAACGTACCCGATGAAAGGGACGTGCCCAACGTAGCTGGGGTTGTAGGGGTCGTTGTTTAGGTTATAGACTTGGGCGCGCCCTTGGTTGAGGTTGCTGCCGTAAACATAGAGGAAGCCTCGCGTTTCGTCTACGTGCAGCGCATGCGCGCGCGTGATACCACCCGGGTTTACGTTGTGGTAGGTGAGGTTGGTATCCGGCAGATTACTCAAATTAACGACCTGAATACCCACAGCGCCGTGTTCCGTAACGACGTAGGCATAGTGCTGGTAAGTTTTTATCTCGCGCCAAGCACTCGAAGGGCCGGGAATTTGCCGGATGAACTGCGGAGTGTCGGGGTTGGTAACGTTTACAATAATGAGACCGTTGGCTCCGCCCACCAAGGCGTATTCTGAGCCGTCGGGAGCCGTGTACCCCCAAATATTGGCCA
>CALHAM010000094.1 GCA_937934275.1 uncultured Saprospiraceae bacterium
AATCGCTTTGCCATAAAACGGCAACGCCGCAGATGAGACAATGGTTTAGCCCAAGAGGTGCCTTTCTCATAAAAAACACAGGTGCCAAAGCGCACGGATTTCCGAGTTAAGCATTCTGCGCCGGGTTCAGAAACGCCCTTCTAAGAAGGCCTGCACATCGGTGGCGGATTGTTCGGCATTTTCCTCCTGAGGCCAGTGACCTGTGTTAGGGTAGATGCGCAACAGGGCTTTTCGGATGCGGCGGTGAAATTCGTAGGCGTACTCGGGGGAAAGGACGGCGTCCTCAGCTCCCCAAACGATGAGGGTCGGCACATTGATGTTTTCTACCACGTCAGCAGGTGGGCGATTGTCGCCAGTGGTCGCGCGATCGGTAAGGGCCTTTCGGTTTCCAGAGCGGCGCAGCAAGTCGTGACAGCGGCGCACTAAGGCAGGGCTGACGCGGCTGTCGTCGGCGTAGACTTTTTCTAAGAATGCGCGCACGGCAGGGCGAGGTGTGATGCGCCACAGTATGCGATTAAGCCCGGGTGTTTTGGCGAGCCAGCCGACCAGTGAGGTTTCCTTAGGTTCGAACCCTAAAGCATTGCACAAGATGAGCTTTCGCAAGCGCTGAGGGCGCTGGCTGGCATAGACCCAAGCAATTTGGGCGCCTAAGCCATTTCCGACCAGATGAAAGCGCCGCAAGCGCAGGGCCTGCGCAAAGCGCTCCAAGAAATCGGCGTACATGAAGGCGCTGTAGCTGCGTTGCGGATGTGGACCAGTGAGGCCAAAGCCCGGCAGGTCGAGGCTGATGACCTGATAGTGTTTTGACAGCATCTCTGTCCAGACGGCCCAGGTGTGCAGGCTGCTGTTGGCGTCGTGCAACAGAACGATAGGCTCACCTTGTCCGCTCATGCGGTAGTGCACGATCATGCTGTCCATTTCCAAGAAATGCGAATCCGAAAAGGCATAGCGCGCCGCCAACTGGTGGGGCGGCAGGTCGCCGTACCAATTGAGGACTAGCCAGCCTCCTACAACGAGCAACAACAACCAGCGCAACAGACGCCAAAGCGACACCCGACGAGCAACGCTTTTTGCGGCAGTATTCCAAAAGTTAGGCAAAAAGGGTAGTCGTCTCTCCATAGGCATTCATCGAGAAGCGCGCCGCATCCATACAATCAAAGCAGCCAGCACAAAGCCGCCAACGGCACCCACCCCAAAACGCATGAGCACCGGGCCGAGAGGCTGTACGGGATCTTCTAAGGCCTTATCTATTTCGGTCAACCCTTGGCGCAACTGGCTGGCCCACTGCGGATCGCCCACACCGCGATGCAGCTGTGCTTCTATATTCTCTTTTTGTGCGAGCAACTCTAAACGCACCAGCTCTGGATCGGCTAAATGCAAGCCGTAATAGAAGAGCCAATAAGCCAAATTGATAAGAATAAATACTGCAAAAGGGGCGCGTACTTGGTGTCGGAATTCACGCTCTCCTCCATACAGTGCATCGTCGGCCCGCGCAGCGCGATACTGGAATACGAAGTAGAGCGCTAAGGAGAGCCACTGTAGCATAACGTTGAGAAACACTGTGCGGCCAATACTGTACAACAAGACAAAGTAAAGAACGACCACCAGACCTCCCAGCAGGCCGTTTTTCAAAATGTGGTTTTTCATGTAAAGGCGAAAGTGTCGAAGTCGCTGCTCAGAGCAAAGGTAAGCGGCTTTTGTATAAGCTCCTATTTTTCCATAGTTTACCTTGGCCTGTGCTGGCCGTGCCTTGTGTGAATACCGAAAATTCTCACACCCCATTACGCCCCGCGCGATTCTCACCCGTACTCCCTTCCAAAGGGGACCGAGGGAGCAATTTGAGCATTCTCAGGGCACTTCTAGGGCACCCAAGATTTTTTGAATGATGCTTTCCTGTTGAATATTTTCGGCCTCAGCCTCATAAGTTAGCCCAATGCGATGGCGCAGGGCATCGTAGCTGATGGCGCGCACGTCTTCAGGAGTTACGTACCCGCGACGGCGCAAAAACGCCAAAGCGCGGGCCGCCTGCGCTAAGGCGATACTGGCGCGCGGTGAGGCTCCGTAAGCGATGAGCGGGGCCAAACTTTTTAAGCCATAAGCGGCTGGCTCGCGCGTAGCAGCCACAATGTCGAGGAGGTAGTCTTCGATTTTCTCGTCCATGTAAATGGCGTGCAACGCCTCTCGCGCTCTCAGCAACGCACTCCGCGATACCACTGGCTTAGGGCGCGGCATTTCCCGACCCAAATTGAGGCGGACGACTTGGCGCTCCTCTTCTTTACTCGGATAACCAATTTTGATCTTTAACAAAAAGCGATCGACCTGTGCCTCTGGCAGTGGATACGTGCCTTCTTGTTCGATAGGGTTTTGGGTTGCCAGTACCAAAAACGGCTCTTCGAGCGAAAAGGTCTCGTTGCCGATGGTTACTTGGCGCTCCTGCATGGCCTCCAAGAGGGCGCTCTGCACCTTGGCCGGAGCGCGGTTGATTTCATCCGCCAATACGAAGTGAGCAAAAATAGGGCCTTTGCGAACGCTAAATTCCGCAAGCGCCGGGTTGTATACTTGCGTACCGATGATATCGGCCGGCA
>CALHAM010000095.1 GCA_937934275.1 uncultured Saprospiraceae bacterium
AAACCGTCGTTGAAGACCCTGCCGCGCAAGGCCACTTTATGGCCTACCAGAATTTTGTCGTAGTTGGTAACCACTGTGGGTACCGCTGGGATGTACTTACCTATGGCTGTGCCTGAGAGCCGCGCCCGAACGATGTTGTCGGGTACGACAACGCGTACGTTGTCGATCATAGCGCCATATAGCCAATCGGCCGCATCGTCGTAACGGAAGGCGAGGCGCAAGTTCGCTTGACCTGCAAATTCGGTTAAGTCTACCATAATGAAACGCCACGCATTGAGGCCACTGAAATCGCGCAGTTCTTTCCACGTAGTGCCATCATCAATTGAAGCCAACAACTTCAGCGACTCTACTCTGCCCTGGTAGGAGCCTTTGACGAAGAACAGATCAAACAACAAACGCAGCTCACCCGTCTGAGTACTCAAATCGAGGGGGGGCAAGTAAAGCAACTCATTAGCTTTATTGCAGTTACATTTGTCGTCGTTTGTTCCCAACACAAGCCCTGAGCGCGCAGGCACTGGGAAATACTGGGAAGAGTGGGCCGTGGTGCTGGCTACTTTCCAGCCGCCATCGGTGGCAGCCGTCTGTTGCGTCCAACCCTCGGGTAGTGCAGTGTTTACAGCATCAAAATCCTCAGACCACAAGACGGCAGTCTGTGCCCAAAGGGCAAAAGAAAAGGCAGTAAAGAGACCCGTGAATAGTAATTTGTGCAGCATAACGCAGATATGGTTTAGTGAAAAAAAGCAAAGCTAAGGTAAAGCCTCCCTGTAAGCCGCTGTCCATTTTTTAGATATTTTGCCAAATTTAGTTAAACTAAAAAGCCAGAGAAAGCGAAAATAAAGTGCAAACACGCTTTTAGTTTGTCCATTTCTCTTATTGCGTGGTTCTTTAAAATGGTGAAACGGCGAGGTTCTCTATTTTTGCGGTCATGGAAATCCAGCGATACGTCGTTCGGCCCGGCTCGCTCAAATCTCTTCATCTTCAAGAGGACACCCTGCCACCGCCTCAAGACGACGAGGTGCAAATAGCCATTCGCGCCATCGGGCTAAATTTTGCCGATATCTTCTCCATCTGGGGGCTATACAAAGCAGCGCCTAAAGAGCCGTTCACGCCCGGTTTAGAGTATGCCGGTGTGGTCATGGCCGTTGGCCCCGAGGCAACGCGTATTCGTCCAGGTGATCGGGTGATGGGCATCACGCGCTTCGGAGCTTTCACCACAGGCCTCAACATTTCGGAAAAATACGTCGTTCCTATCCCCGAGGGCTGGAACTGCAGTACTGCCGCTGCCTATATGGTGCAAACTATCACCGCTTATTACGGTTTGTTCCACCTGGGTGCCCTGCAGCGCGGCCAAAATGTACTCCTCCACAGCGTAGCTGGCGGCGTGGGTCTACAAGCTCTCAAAATTGCTAAGGCACAGGACTGTTTTGTTATCGGCACCGTCGGCAACGCCAGCAAAGTAGCCATTGCTCGCGCCAATGGCTGCGACTGTGTGCTGGTTCGCGGGCCTAAATTTGAGCATGAGCTTCGCCAAGCTTTAGGCGACCGCCCCCTCCAACTCGTTTTTGATACTATTGGTGGCCGTTATTTTACCATTCCTTGGAAGATGCTGGCCCCCATGGGCCGCATGATCGTGGCCGGCTCATCGCGCTACGCCAGTGTGGGTAATCGCCCCAACCTCTTCCGCTTGCTGTGGCATTTCCTGACGCGCCCCAAAGTTGACCCTCAAGCCCTGCCAGAGCAAAATCGCAGCCTCATGGGCTTCAACCTCATTTATCTATACGAGCATATTGAGATGCTCCCCCCGATCTTGGCACACCTGGAGCAAATGCACCTAACACCGCCACACGTGGGCCATACCTTCGACTTTGAGCAGATGCGCGAAGCCATATTGCTGTTTCAGAGTGGTCAAACCGTAGGTAAGGTGGTTGTTCAGACCGCTGCGCCGTGTTAAAATGCCCAAAAGTCTTAAAAGTGCCTGTAGTTTTTACGGCTAAAAACGCCGCACCAAGGCAAAGGGCAGTCGTTCGCGCAATACCTCACCTGTAGGAGCGTACAGTTCGGCCAGTAGAAGGTAAATACCCGGGCGAGCGGGGGTGCCGTCGTCCATTTCGCCGTCCCAGCGCAAGCTGCCATCGGTGCCAACGATCTGCTGGCGAGCGAGATACCGAATAGGAATGCCTTCGGAGTCATAAACAACTACTGTAGCTGCATATCCGGGTGCGGGCGGTTGGAGGCGTATGTCCAGAAAGTCTTCATAGCCATCGCCATCGGGCGAAAGGCGCGAGACAGCCAACTGGAGGATGCCCCAACTTGCGGGCAGCGAGCCTGAACGCTGGCTGTTGGGGCGCGTAGGTGTGCCATTGCCGCCTGCTGTCCGCGCTGCCGAAGTCCAATTGGCCGGATCATTACTCGGGCCATCAGGGCGAATGCGCTCCAAAGATACCCCCTCAAGCTGAGAGGAGGTAAGTAAAGCATTGTGGTAAGTTTCTAAATAGACGAACGAGTCCACTGTAATCTGCTGGCCGCCTCTTGACCAAAAGAGCGTAACATTACCTTCTTTATCGGGCAGTGAGGGCAGCGCTAAGGGAAAGAGCCACTCCGGCTGTGCAACGGCAAACCGCTTTAGAATATCGTTGGGGTCGGGCGAAAAGACCAAATACTCGCCGGGCAACATCAGACGCTTAAGGCCGATGTTGCGCACGCTGGCGCCGTCGTAGAAGTTGGCGATGAAAAAATCGCGCAAGTCAAAGATCTTTTGGCTTCGATTGTACAGCTCGACGAAATCGGAGCCGAAAGGTTCGGGGTTAAAGAGCACTTCGTTGACGACCACATCCAAGGATGCTGGCGCTTGAGGTAATCCTAGGCGAACTGTATCGGTGCGCACCTGAGGGTTGCCGCTACAGTCTCGGAGCGCTGCGGTGGTCCATAGGCGGTATACGACACCCGCCTCGAGCGGCTCTTGTAACGCAAGCCGAGCTATGCGGCGACTTTCTGGGGCCAGCGTTGCCAAAGCCAAAGCCAGAGGCGGGTCCGTTTGATAGGCAGCCACATCAGCAGCGGCTGAGCGGTCCAGCCCTTCCGAGAAAGTAAGTTCCAAAAGAAGGTCGCTCAGAGGGAAGGCCTCCAGCAACCGCGGAGGTGTGGTATCGGGCACCCCTTGGAGAGCAGCGTTAGGGCGCCCGGGCGTTCCGCCCGGCAGTACCGGACAGGAAACCCAATTTTCGCGCTCTAAACAAGGCAAGTTCGGATTGACGCGCTCCAACGACCAGCCCCCGCTGCGCTTAGCGCTGTTTTCGTGCCAGCTGTCGGCGTAAAAGACGCGATCAATGACAAGCCCTGTGGCGTCGGTCAGCAGGAGCGTATCGCCGCTGTTATTCAACGAAGGAAAACCTGAGACTGCTAATAGCGCGGAGGCGTATGGTGCCAGCGCCACAGCACCCGCCGCAGTCGTAAGCACCACCAATGAGTCCGGATAGAGCAAATACGCCGGAAGTTGGCGCACAGGTCCGCCATCGGAAAGGAACAGCGTGTTCAAGTTGATGATGCGCGGGCTTCGGTTGTACAACTCTATCCATTCCACCTCTGGTAAGCCTACGGAGGGCGTTGGGTCGGCCATGATCTCGTTGATGAGTACATCGAACTCCGTCGCAGCCTCGGTGCGCAAGTAGCTGAAAAAAGCGCTCTGCAAGCCGCTGACATTGCCCGCGCGGTCGGCAATTTGCTGAGTTTGTACCTCGTAATTACCAGTCAGCAAGGGTTGGCTCAAGCGTAGGCGAATCCGCTCGGCAAGCCCGTCAAAAAGCGCTTCTACAGGTGCAGGTTCTCCCACTACGACGTAGTGAGCCGCTTCAAGCGCCGAAATCGAGTCCAACTCCTCATCGAACATCAGCACCACCGCCTGCCCATCCGTTGTGGCTGCGGCCGAAAGCAACACGGGCGGTGCCGTGTCGGGCACGTCGGGCAAAACAGAGATGTTGTCGAAAAAAAAGCGATCGCGCCGCGTTGCGGTATAAAGGCAATAGAACCCAAAGTATTTACCAGCACCGGGCAAATGCGTCAAATCAGTAGCGCTGCCCTCTACTTGAAAGGTTCCTCCCGGTAAACGGGCCTCCACCGTCCAGAGACCGTTCGCACTGCGCCGCACGCGCAAGCGCACTATCACTGGCTCGAAAGCCACTAACCCGGCCGTACCAGCCGAAAGGAGCATGCGCGATGTCCCCGTTTGCCGAAATAGGCGCAAAGCATCTGCATTGCCGTTTTCGCCAATTTCGAGGTAATAACCGTTGGCCTGCAACAAATTGGGCTGATCGGCCAACAAGTAAATGCGCAGCAGGTTGGTGGCCGAAGGCGCAAACTCGAGTCGAACGTCTAACAGCCAAACGGCACTATCCGGCACATCTAACCCGACGGCCAACACGGAGTTGCCTGCTTGCGGAGCCATCAGCTGCAACTCGCCAGCTCCATTGACGATGAAGTGCGAGACATCGCCCACCCACGTCGGGTTTTGGGTCAAATCGCCGTCCGAAAAATCCTCTACCAATTGGCCATGAGCCGCATAAGAGGAAACAAAAAGACCTGCCACCAACGCGACAGCCCACTGCTGAAAGCGAGTAAAGCCCATGACAAAGCCGTTTTGGCGAGCAAATCGCAGCCCTTATCGGCAACTCAATCCATAAACACCTCAGCCATCATGCAGCGCGCGCTGCCGCCACCATAAGTTTCAATGGTGTAGAGCGGGCTGTGGAGCAGTTGAGTGTGTTTTTCCAAGGCTTGCACTTGCTCGGCAGTTAACGAGCGAAAGGCCTGTTCCGACATGACTAAGAACGTTTGGCCAGCGCCGTTGCGCACCTGAAGCATGTTGCCTGCAAAAGCCTGCATTTGCTCGAGGGTTATCGTTAGGATCTCTTTGCCCGTAGCGCGAAATTTTTCTTCCAACAGCGCGCGCTCCCGAGCATCGCGCACCGTATCTAAACAGATGACCACGAACGTCTCGCCCAGGGCCATCAAGACATTGGTGTGGTAAATCTCTTGGCCGCGAGCATCGACGGCGTGAAAAACCACCGGTTCGTATTGCAATACCGCGCACACTTCGCGAAATAGGTGCTCATCGGTGCGCGGGCTGAGACAGGCGTAAGCCACGCAATGGAGGTGGTCGAAGATCATGCTCCCCGTGCCCTCCAAATAGCGACCTACTGCCTCGTTGTTTTCCAAGTGCAATCGCTTTTTCAGCGGAAAGCCCGCCTGAAGTGCTACTTGCACCACTTCCTCGCGGCGCTCCAGGCGGCGCGTCGGTGCATACATAGGATACGTAATCAAGAAGCCCTCTTGATGAAACGTTACCCAATTGTTCGGAAAAACAGCATCTGGTTTGATGGGCTGCTCCGAGTCTTCCGCCACCAGGACATGAATGCCTGCTTGGCGCAAGCGCTCGACAAACTGGTCAAATTCTCCGCGCGCGCGCTGTCGAATCTCAGAAGGCGTCAGCCGCTCATCGCGCGTCTGAAAAGCGTTGCTGTCGGCCGTCTCCTCATTAAAGCCAAAATGAGCCGGGCGAACCATGAGAATGTGTGAGGTCGTTTGCTGACGCATTTTTTTTTGAATTTAGCCATGAAAATTGAAAGCGAAAAACAACACACGTTGCTCCATTAGTCAAAACGGCTTAACTTGCTAAATTCCCTTCTTGCCCCCTTCTTCTCCATCTTTACTGAAAGTCCTATACTCGCTACCGGCATGCCGCTTGGCCCGGCTTGAAAGGTGGGGCGAAGTTGTCCGCTGAGGCTTTCACCCACATCGAAGCGCGCCAGGTGTGCATCCACAAAGGCATCGGCAGCCGTTAAAAAATAAACCAACCCAATACCCAAAGTATTCATTTCGACGCGGCGCTTCCACTGGTCGCGATATTGGCGCAAAGCAGCAGCGCTCAATTGGTTGTAGGGCGGCTCTGTGGGGGCTGTCGTCGGGTCGTCGTCTACTAACCATTTGTAATTATCGCGCAAAGCGCGGTATTGGCGAACGTTGACCCTCTCCGAGTAGATCAGAATTCCAAAAAGGCCATAAACAATAGGAACTTTCCACCATTTTTTGTTGTACACCTGACCGGCGCCAGGTAACGCCAAAGAGAGGATGACCGCTGTACGCGGGCTGGGATAGTCGGCCGAGAAAGTTCGGCGAAGAAGGCCGGGCTGCTCGGCAGATAGTTCGGTTTCAGTAGTGTCGGCTTGTTGGCTCCGAACGGTCAGAGGGCTAATGAGCAGACCAAAGATGAGCCAAAGCACGAAGCCCTCCTTACCTCTGAGGGCGGCCATGAGTGGTACAGAGCACTCCGTAAGCAGCAATGGCGAATACCGAACGTTCAAGTTCAGGGTTGAATGTCGTTGAGGTTGCGAAGAAGCAGCTGGCGCCCATTAAAATCGGAAACGATGGCCGTCAGCGCAACGGCACCAGAGGGCGTAGTAGCATTAGCAAAGGTAGCCGCTGATCGAGTAAACATGGGAATGTTGCCGGTAGCATCTGACACTGTTTTTGTACCAGATAGCGGTGTTCCTGGGCCAGAAATAGTGGCACCCACAATGCGAACCAGGGTACTCTCCCACGCTTCCGCGTTGGCATTAATGTCAGCAATCGTAGCAGTGCGCACCACCGGCGTCAGGCCAGAGGCCACAGCGGCAGAGCGATCGAGCGCGACGTTGTTGACCTGGAGTAGGCCGTTGAATTGGCTAATTTCTTGGTTCGAAACATCCACTTCGACTTCATCGCCCAAGTTGTAGCTGTGGTTGGCCGTGAAACGCACGACAATCCCTGCCGAGCCGTCCAATGCCTGTACAAAAAGGTTGCGCCCATCGGTATTGTTGCCGAGGCGATCAGAGATGACGATGCCGCGAATTTTGCGATCCGACGGCGCCTGGGTAGCGGTACCAGTAAACAGCGAGCGCAAATCGCGAATACTCATCAGCTGCCCTCCCACACCGCTACACCGGTTGCCGGTCATGTTGACGTCGTTCAAATCGCGGATATACAATTGGAAGGTAGAGCCAAAGATGCCCAACACGCCCACGATGGAGCCGTTGCCGGTCGGCGTCAGCTGGCCCGCAAAGTCAGCATAGCCACTCGAGCGCAAGATCAATTTATTGCCCGAGCAGTCCATCAGTGTTCGATTGAGACTGTTCTTAGTGAGAGGGTCGGCATAGGTCTTGTTTGCATCGGCGCTGATGAACTGCACCCCTTCCAAGCGGATAAGCGTGCTGAGGTAGCTGTTGTTCAGCTCGTTAATGCGCACTGCGCGTGGCGGTGGAGCACCCACCATGGGGCCTTTGACGATTTTGCGGCGCACCTGAGCCTCCGTCAGGCCAACATTGCTCGTCGAGCCACCTTGCTCTACAACGCTACCTGTCAGTTGGGTCAGGTTGTTGTAGTCGGTCAGAATGAGGTCTTTACAAAAGATAAAAATCTGGCGTCCTATGGGAAATTGATTGTACAAGAAGCCGTCGTTGAAGCGCACTTCTATGCCGCCGCTAGCGTCTTGAATGACAAGGCTCTTGTAGTAGTTGCCCGAGCGGTCGTCCATGACCACCACGCCGCCGATAATGAGGTCCTCCCGAATGGTATCGAAGCCGCCTGGTGTTACGTGCAGTGCCTTCAGATCAGCGATGGAGATGTTGGGCGTTACGTCAACAGGTTCTCCACCTACGGGCGGCTCGTCGAATTCTCGTTTCACACAGCCCAATAAACCGACAGCTAAAAACGCGAACCACGCCGCGTAAAACCAATGTTTATTCATAATAAAAAGAATTGAGCAAGGCATTTTTCTGAGTAACTAAAAACAAAAAGGCGCCTACATCCGGAGCGCTAAGCTAGCAAAGTAGTTGATACCAGGCCCATAAAGCACCTGGGTTGTATATAGGCGCGGGTCGGTCGTATCGTTTCGGTAAGCATTCCGATAAGCGTCGCGCCCCGAGATGATGATGTTCGTGTTGTTGAGCAAATTGTTAACGCCAAGGTTGAAGTAGAGAAAATAGTTGCGCTGAATGCGCCACGACTTGCCGCCGAAGAAATCTAAGGTAAAGGCGGCAGGGGCTTTTTGCTGGTGAAGGATGAGCTTCCACACCTCGGAGCCGCGCTCAAAAGGCTCGACGAAGCTAGCAGTACGGCGCGTTTGGTCGAAGAGGAACCATGAGTTGTCGGCCCAATTGAGCGTCAGGGAGGTAAACCAAAACCGCTTGCCCTCGTATCGCGCGCTGGCGTAGGCCGTGGTTTGCGGTGTGCGCGGGACGTAGAAGTTTTTCTGATAGACCGTTACACCATTTAAAATAACATCGGCGGTGTTGTCCTGGGTCAGATAGAGCGTAGGACGATTGGTGTAAATATACTCGCCCAGATTACTGGCGAGGGTAAGTGTTAATGGTGTGGTGGGGCGTACCTCAATAGCGGCCTCAACACCCATATGGCGTCGGTTGATGTTCGTCAACAGGGAAGAGCCGAATACGCCTGTAGTGGCGGCATAGAACAGAAAATTGTCGTATTCACCCTCGAAAGTGGTATAGTAGCCCGTCAAGCGCGCGCGGGCGCGAGGGGCTCGCCAAAGATAGCCCGCCTCTAAACTGTTGATAGTATAGGGCTTGCCTTCAATCGCTTGGTTTCGGGTGCGGGGCGACAGAAAGATGTCGCGGAACAGCGGTGCGCGTGTACCGTGAAAGCCGTGGACATATGCGTAATGACGGCCACTAATTTTGTACGTCAGCCCGGCTTTAAAGCCGTAAGTGAAAAAAGTGTGTTTTTTCGAATTGCCCAGCGACTCGTCGGGGAATCGCCCATTTTGCATATGGCCTGTGCGCCAAAAAGTGGTGAAGAGGTTTTCAGCGGCAGCAAAGACAAACAGGCGTTTGAGGTTACCTTGCACCTGCAGCCAAGTCAAACCCTTGCGAATGTGCTCGTCGTAGTCAAAGCCATAGGTTTCGCCCTGGCGTACAATGCGGTTGGGCGTTCTCAGATCGTTGTCGCGCGCCGAAGGGTTATCGGGTACATCTTGCTGGGCAAAGCGGTCCCAATCTACGATGAAGTCGCCGCCTAAAAGGTCCTCCACTGTCTTGAAATTGCGGCCCAAATAGTAGTGGTAGCTACCGCCGCCATGGAGTGTAAAGCGCGGGGTGAGCGACTGGCGAAGCACAGCATTGAAGCCCAGCTCGCGAGCATCGCTGCGAAAATCGGCCACTACATACTGCGAGCGCTTGCCCGTAACACTATTGCCCGGGATGCCGTTGGCGTCGAGGATAGTTTCTGTCGAAATGGTGTTGGCCTCCCACAAGGCAAACCAATCAATTTGGCGAAGGCTTTCGTTTTGGCGCAGCATTTCGGCCCATTCGGCAGCCTGTATTGGGTCGGTCAGGGCCGAGGGTAGGCGGCGGTTGTAGTCCGGTTCTGGGTTGATGGCATTGAACCAATCCAGACGAGTAGAGCCGCTTTTACCTACCTGAGCAAAGCCCACCACCATGAGATTGGTTTGGCGTGCCGGCTTGAAGTCGTAGCGCAAAAGGAACATAGGCTGATGGCTATGGTTGACGTAGCCGTTGCGCTTTTGGCCGTTCCAGTAGCCCCAGTAAGGGTTGTAGCGCGTCGTGCCGGCCAAATCATACATTTCTTGGAAAGTATCGCCCACCCTGCCGCGTACGGTAGGAGAACCGAGAATGGTCAAATTCAGCGCATGGCGTTCGTTCAGCTGCTTATCCAGCGAAAAGAAATAGGCAAATCCGTCGAAAAACGTCCCCTCATACCAGCCCTCTTGCGCCCAGCGGCGGCTGGCTGAAAACGAAACTGCCCACCCTTTGGGCATCAGACCCGTATTGGCCGTCAGCATCACACGATGCCGATAGGTGCGGTTGCTAAGAGCATACGACGCGCGTATTTGCTTGCGCTGAACGCTAGCCCGAGTATCAATGTAAGAGGCGCCGCCAATCTCCGAGAAGGCAAACTCAGCAGGTTCTAGCCCAATGACGCTCTGGCGAGCGCGCAGCACATCGTTAAGCCCGCCTAGCTCGCCAAAGAAAGCAATACCGGTCTCCGGATCGTTCACATTGAAGCCGTTGAGGTATAGCGGGAAATGCTCCGAGTCGTACCCGCGCTCACGGAAGCGAAAAGTGCTCCAACCAAAGTTCGATACGGTTTGAAAAACATCGCGAGAGGCATGCAAAAGGTTGGCCACTTCTCCGTAGCCATCGCTCTCCTCAGCTTCCTCCAACAATATGGTGGGAATATCGGTAACGTTGGCCTGCAAGCTCTTAGGATCGCGTTTCAGCTGAATCACCAATTGCACTTCATCGGATACCGAAACAGTGATGTTCTCCTCCGCCGGCAAATAGCCCGCTCGCGAGACGACTACGGTGTAGTTGCCGGGCGGAACCTGCAAAAGGGTAAAACGGCCGCGCGCATCGGTGGCGCCAAAGAGCCCTGTCTGCGAAAGTACCACCGAAGCATCCACAACGGGCGCATTGTTGTCGGCGTCTGAAACAAACCCTTTCACGGTGGTGGTCTGAGCGCAAAGAACGCCAACTAAAAGGATGAACAGCAGGAGGATAAAAAAACGAACCATGCCGGCGAAATCAGAATTTACTTAAGGTTTTGTAAACCGAGTGGCAAAGGTAGAAAAGAGCCGTTGGCTTGCTGTTTAGGTAATCGTAAATTAATGCCGGCAAAACCAACGGGAAAAAACAGGCCAGATGCCGAAGTCATGTGTACAGGAAGCCTCCGAAAGTTCGCCTCCCTCCTCGAGACACCAAACCTAAACAGCACCATTCCCTATCCTCCGAAAAACCCAGGTTGTACGGCAAACAGAGTGTGCGGCCTTGTCCACGGCTCCTCTTTTCTGTGTCTTCTGCTATACCTTTGCTTGCGGACTGTTCTGTGCTTATGCGATTACTACTACTCTTAACGCTGCTTATGTTTAGGCCTTTTGGGGCCTATCTTTTGGCCCAGTGTCCCATCACCGTGGACGCCGGAGAAGACGTATGGCTTTGCCAAGTTCCCGGCTCGACCCAGTTGAACGGAGCCATTTACGGGCCTTACCTGAACTTCTCTTGGTCGCCCACAACGGGCATGCAGGGAGCCAATACGCTCAACCCGACAGTAACGGTCAATGGACCAGCCACTTATGTGCTCACTGGTCGCTCGGTGAACTTGAGTAACAACCTCATCGTTAACGGCGATTTTGAGGGTGGCAACTTCGGCTTTTCAAGCGATTACGTCTACAGCCCTACCAATCTGGTGCCCGAAGGAACGTACGCAGTGCTGCCCAACCCACAAACAGCGCACTCAGGTTTTGCTCCTTGCGGCGACCACACTTCTGGCGGAGGAAATATGATGGCCGTCAATGGAGCAGGCGTACCCAATCAGAACGTATGGTGTCAGACGGTATCCGTACAGCCCAACACCCAGTACGTCTTTTCCGCTTGGGTAACTTCACTGCACCCTTCTTCGCCGGCGCGGCTGCAGTTTTCTATCAACGGAACTCCTATCGGGCCAATTTTTACGGCGCCTTCCACCACGTGCACTTGGCTGAATTTTTACACCCTTTGGAACAGCGGCACCAACACCACCGCCAATATTTGCATCGTCAACCAGAATACCGTGTTAGGGGGCAACGACTTTGCGCTGGACGACATCGTGTTTTCGCCCGTGTGCACCGTAACGGATACGGTCCAGGTTCACGTGGTGCCGTTGCAGGCCGTAGCAACACCAGCCATTGCAGTGATCCCGTGTGAAGGCAGTCCCATCACGCTCAGTGGCAACGGCTCTTCTTCCGGGCCAAACATTACCTATCAGTGGGAAACGGCTAACGGCAACATTGTTTCGGGCGAAACGACGCTCCAGCCGGTGGTCAATTCCGCTGGCTCCTATACGCTGGTCGTAACGTTCAACAACGGCTCTGTCGAGTGTAAGCGCACGGCAACAGCCAATGTCATCCCTTCCAATAACCCACTGACGGTCTGGATCACACCGCCTCAGCCGCTGGGTTGCGGCAACAGCGCAGTGCAGTTACGCGGCCTCACCAACCAGCCAGCTTTTGCCCAATACCAGTGGTCGGCCGCACCAGGCGGGCATTTCACCACTCGCCCCGACAGCGCAGTGGTGTGGGTCAATCAGCCCGGCCTTTACACGCTGACCGTTACAAACGCAATGACGGGCTGCAGTGCCACTGCTACTGTATCGGTAGTAGCCGCTACCGAGCCGCCTGTGGTAGAGGCCAGTGCGAGCATTTCAGCCTTCTATTGCACCTCCGACACTTTTCAGCTGAGCGGTAGCGGTTCTTCTATTGGACCTAACTTCACATACAGTTGGACGGCCCTAAACGGCGGGCACATCGTTTCTAAAGCCGACTCCATACACGCTCGAGCCAACGCCCCAGGCACGTACGTCTTGCAAGTAACCAACACGACCAACGGCTGCTCCTTGAACGACACTGTGGTGGTAACCGACCAACGCGCACTACCCGTGTTTTCCATAGATACGCCAGCAGTCTTTACTTGCACGACGGCCACCATCGTCCTTCAGGGGCGCACGGACAGCGCCGCTCTCAGCGTAGTGTGGCGCGTGCTTCAAGGGGCGCCTTTAGCCGGCGACACGACAGCATGGGAAATTCTCGCGCTAGGACCGGGGGTATACACCCTGACGGCTCTCGATACGGTAAACTTTTGCACAGCCACAGATACAGTAGCGGTATTAGCCGACACCCTGCCTCCTGTAGCACACGTGGAAGCACCCAACGAGCTTACCTGTGCCCAACCAGAGGTCATCCTTTCGGGCTTCGGTTCCTCCGAAGGACTGGGCTTTTCTTATCGTTGGACTAGTGGAGCGGGCGGCAACTTCACTAGCTCAGATACGCTCCTCGAGGTGCGAGTAAATGCACCAAGTACCTACACGCTGTTGGTAACCGACTTGCGCAACGGCTGCACATCGGCAGCGTCTGTGGTCGTGCAAGCCGATGACGACATTCTCATAGCGGTGGC
>CALHAM010000096.1 GCA_937934275.1 uncultured Saprospiraceae bacterium
CTCATCGAATACGCCAATTGAATATTCACTATTCCCTCGAAAGGATTTGGGTATACGGCTACCTCTAAATGCTGAGTTACCTCTCGATTTATACTATTTGTGGAAGGATATTCTTTTGCGCCGATGTCAGGAGCCATTCCAGAGTAATCGTAAAAGCCCGGTATTTTTAGGCCAGCATCTACCAGCGGGCTTTTGTGGTCAAGATCGAAACCACCTATGTCTGTGCTGGTAAAAAGCGGGTCTTTTTGAATAGGATCCTGAATAAGGATATTGGAACTTCCTGAAATGGAGCGCAAAATGCTCTGCAGGGCATCGACTGTATCAATGTCAGAACAAGTATACTGACCGTGAATGTGCTTAACTTTTACGATTGGCGCGCTAGCGTTGTAAGAAAAGTAGTTTTCTTTTATTGAAGTTATCTGAAAATTTCCATTAACAGCCTTATTAGCCAAACTGAAGTAAAAGAACGGGTAGCTGATGCTGTGAGAATAAGCATTGTTGATAAAAACCGCCTCCTGCCACTCTGCCTCCCAAGGGGTAAAAACGAAGCCTAAGGTATCTGTCGAATGAAACGTATTGTTGAAGAAGTAAAGGTTACCCGGTGGGACACTGCTTGACTTGGGATTGGTCTTGATGCCTACCCCTTGCCCTTTGTAATTGCTGCTTATGGGAAAGCATCCGATAAAGTAGGGATCGTTTTGTTCATTTCTTCGTCCTTGCATGCCGTGAATCACGTTCCGGTAGAAGTATCTGGGGCCAATGAAGGGCGGAGCCGCCGAAATACCGGCCATGGGCCTAATGATTTCATTATTCAGAACTCTCAAGTTTGACCATGGGCCATCGCATTCGATAGCGTCAAAATTGTCTATAAATGTATTGTTGTAAATGTCTATGTCTTCTATTAGCCCGTAGTTGACGAAACTTTCCACGCCGGAATTTAGGCCATCGAAAACGTTGTTCCGAATGACCACCGATCTTGCTCGCTCTAAAAAGATGGCTGAGGTTTCGACATTCCTCCCACGCGATGAAGAGACCGAACCAGAGTAAATACTCGATTTTTTTATCATGGCATGCGACCATTTGCCCACATCGTGTTTAAAGTGCGAATTTTGGATGGTGATGTTACTGCATTCTTCGGTGAAAGTAATATCGCTGTTGTTGTGTACAAATTGACAGCTGTCAAAATACACGTGATGTACATTCCGCAAGTCAAAAACTATGGCAGAATAGGAGTCGAATTGGCTACCTGGGCTGTTTACAACGGGTTTGCCAAAGTATCGGAACTCAAGACCTTTGACTTTTAAAAAAGCCTTCCTATTTTTTCCATAAACGGTTAAGAACCTGAAAGACTTCGACACATTTACTGTGTGAAGATTGGGGTTTATCCCTGCTTGCGTTTTTATCCATATGGTGTTTTCGTTCCGAACAAAGCCATCGTACCCAAAATTCAGATCTCTCAAATTGTAGTTTTCAAATAGCGCATAAGCAGTTAATGCCGGATACGGATAGAGGGCAGTATTTCCGAGGACACATATATTGGAATGGCCAGCACCGGAAGGCAATGGCGTTGAATACAGGTTGGGGTCATTCGCATTCTGAGCCCAAAATGTTGTGATGGTGGCGCCTCCCTCTATAATAGGGCTAGCTCCAGGAGCGGCCATCAGCAAAATAGGGGTATTTTCAGTGCAATTACTGTTGATGGTGATTTGCAAATTATTCACCGCATAAATGCCATCGGTGAACACGATAGTCGTGCCGCAAGATACTTGACCAGACGAAAAAAGCACGGATAGATTGCCTGGGTTTTCTGGCGTATAATTTCCTGTGCCTGAGGGCGAAACCCATTTTACATTGCCTGAGGGCGAAAATTGGGGAGAACTTAGCGTCTTAGTCTCTGCAACAGGGAGCTCTGTAGCATTTAAACCGTTAAAGACAGTTACTCTAACTTGGTAAGAGGTATTTTCCTCAAGTAGGAAGATACTGCCGCGAAATTGTGCAATGTTGTTAATGGAAATTCTATCGGGATGGTAGGCCAAATACCAGTGGTTTTTCGATAGGTACTTGTATTCAACCCTGCAACTATCTGCGAGGCCGATGTTAGTAACTTTCACACCGATGGCATTGTAGGAGGGCGTGAGTTCAAGGGTCTGTGCCTCTACAATTGTTATTCTGCTCAGTACTGCGAGGGTATGCAGGAGCAAAAGCAATGCAATTTTTCTCAAGCTTTTGTTCTGAGCATCAGCCTGCACTGTGCAAGAGCGGGTTTGTTCAGGCAGCATGTGCCCGTGCTGAAAATGAGTGAAAGTCGGTGGTCTCATGTTCAAGACAAAGGTTTCGATAAATAATTATTAGTTGCTTTTTTGTTCTGCCTGGGTAAATATACATTCGTCAATGACCTTTCACGGTCCTGTTGAATACTGCTTTAGCGCTGAGTGTTACAGGCGCCTTGTGCTAACACGCTAAGAGGATATCGTTCAGCACTCCGCTGCGCTTATGCCCTAAAGGCGGTTTGGGGCAGGCCTTTACCACAGGGTGCCCAGTTAGAGACAGCTGGGTTTGAGGCAACTGTTGCCTTCCTTCTACGGTATTGACGATGGTATCTCTCGACACTAGAAAAAGCACTCTTCATGCGTGGCTTTCTGAAACCTTGATAGTGTGTAGCTCTTCTCTACTTTGCCTAATTCTGACATTTCCTCTAAAAAAAAGCCCTAAGCACGGTCGAAAGCTGGAATTTTGTAGCCTTAGAGTACACTCGCCTTTTTTACAAAAAAACGCACGTTATCCTGTGATGATGCAAAGAATTGCCTTTTTGGCCTGTCTTTTCGGGCTGATGAACACTCTGAGTGCGCAGCCGGCGCTGAATTTCTGGAAAGCAATTCCGGAGAGCGCCGTGGCATTGCCTGAGCAGGCGCGCCGCACGGTGGAGCCGACGCGCTACCAGACCTACCAATTGAATTACCCTGCTCTTGTGGAGGCCTTGCGCCAAGCGCCGATGGAGTTCACGGAGGCGGCGCATCAGC
The DNA here is from genome assembly GCA_937934275.1 of uncultured Saprospiraceae bacterium. Classification (GTDB taxonomy): domain Bacteria; phylum Bacteroidota; class Bacteroidia; order Chitinophagales; family Saprospiraceae; genus M3007. The sequence continues at coordinate 3,021 of CALHAM010000096.1, forward strand.
GACCGCTTTTGGTGCAAATACCGACAGCGGAGGGGGTGCTGCGCACTTTTCGCATATGGGAGTCACCTATTATGGCGCCGGAGCTGACGGAGCGCTATCCAGAGATTCGCACTTATGCCGGCGAGGCGGTAGACAATCCGGGAGTACGTGTTCGTTTGGGTGTGGGCTACCAGGGCTTCCACGCCTTTGTGCGCGATGAGGCAGGGCACATTCAGTCCGTACGCACGTATGCCGATGGCCAACGCGAGTATTACGTGGTGTATCACCAGCGCGATTTGCCTACCGAGCCGTTGTTGATGGGAGGCATTCCGTGTGGAGTGGCTGATGATGAGCATAGTGCTGAGGAATGGGAGCGCATCTTAGAAAGAGGTCAGCGCGGCGTTCAGCAGCGCTCCAACCAGCCGGCTTCGGTCAAGACCTATCGCGCGGCCATAGCGGCTAAGGGAGAGTACTCCCAGTTTCACGGAGGCACGAAGGCTTCTGTACTGGCGGCTATTAATACAGCGCTCAACTATATTGTCAACATACAGGAGCCGGATTTTGGGGTGCGCTTGGTGCTCATTCCGAACAACGACGCGATTATCTTTCTTGACCCGGCTACTGACCCTTACTCGGGGGAAACGGTAGGCGATTGGATGAGCCAAAACCCGGGGGCCATCAATCCGATCATTGGCATTGATGCCTACGATATTGGACACGTTTTTGCGCGCTACATTACAGGCAACCAAGCCGGCGTGGCTGGTGGGCGGGCTTGTAGCAATTTTGGCAAAGCGCGCGGTGCTTCCTCGGCTGCAAATACTAATACGGAATACTTTTATCGCGTTGCTGCCCACGAAATAGGCCATCAGCTGAGTGCCAGCCATACGTGGTCAAATTGTCCGGGAGCAGAGCAGCAGCTGGCGCAATCCACGGCCTTCGAGCCGGGAAGTGGCAGCACCATCATGTCGTATGCTGGCGCTTGTGGTGGCAGCAACGTGCAGGGCGATGCCGACTCGTATTTTCACTTGGCTTCGATCATTCAAGTGCGCAATTTCGTCACGCAAGACGAAGGAGCCACCTGCGGTGGTGAGGTGGATGTTAACAATCGCCGTCCTACGGTATCGGTCATCAGCCCACGTAATGTGGTTATCCCCATTCAAACGCCCTTCCGATTAATGGCGCAAGGCGATGACCCCGACGGCGATGCCCTTCGCTATAATTGGGAGCAGTTCGACACTGGCCCGAGCACGCCTTTGGGCAGCCCAATGGGTACGGCGCCGATGTTTCGTTCGTTCCCGCCCACGACAAATACTACTCGTTTCTTACCGCGCTTGCAGGTGGTGGCCAATAACGCGAACTCCGTTACGGAAGTTATCCCGACCTACAGCCGCAACTTCACTTTCCGCGTCAGTGTGCGCGACAACAAAGGCGCCCAGGCGTGGGACGAAATTCGCTTTTCGGCCAGTGAAGCAGGCGGACCTTTTCGGGTTGACTACCCCAACGCCAATGGTCTCGTTTGGCGGCAAGGAGAAGACCAGGTAATTTTGTGGGATGTCGCTAATACCGATCGAGCGCCGTTCAATTGCCAATTCGTCAACATCCGCATGAGTACGGATGGTGGGCTGAGTTTCCCTATCATGCTGGCGAGTAGGGTGCCTAACAAAGGCCGTCACTGCATTCGCGTGCCCAACATTACCAGCACACAGGTGCGCATTATGGTAGAGGCAGCCGACAACCTTTTCTTCGACATATCGAATGCTAATTTGCGCATCGAAGCGCCCAGCCAGCCCGGCTTTAGCCTCTGTGCCCCCACGGTGTTCGACACCGTATGCTTGCCCGCCGCACACAGCAGTAGCATCAGCACGCAAGCCATCGGCGGCTTCAACGAGCCTCTTACGTTGAGTGCTCTCAACTTGCCTGCCGGCGCCACGGCCACTTTTACTCCCAATCCGGTCATGCCCGGCCAAGATGCCGTCATGCAAATCGCCTTTCCGACCAACCAGCCCGAGGGCACTTTCGAGATAACCATACAAGCCCAAGCCGGCACTCAGACAGCGACGTTCAACAAATCTGTAGCCGTTTTCTTCAACGATTTTTCCGGCCTAGCCCTCCAACTGCCTCCTAACGGCGCCGACGGCCAAAACCGAGCGCCTTCTCTGCGCTGGAAAGGCTCGCCCAATGCCAACACCTACGAAATACAGCTGGCTACTAACCCCTCTTTCGAGCCGTCAACCGTCGTCCTTACTCAAGACGGCATTGTCGTGGACACTTTTCAGGTGCCGTTATTGCTCGAAAAGGGCGCCGTTTACTACTGGCGCATGCGCCCCATCAACGAGTGTGGCCGCGGTGAATGGGTAGGCCCCTTTGCTTTCGCCACCTTAGTAGATGTGTGCGCCAAATTTGAGGCTTTCGACTTGCCGAAAAACATTCCAACCACCATCAGCACCATCGAATCTAAAATCAATGTGCAGGCTAACGCCACCCTCAGCGACGTCAATGTGAGCAAAATTCGCGGCAATCACCAGTTTTTCCGAGATTTAGAGATGTCGCTTATCAGCCCTCAAGGCACGAAGGTATTGCTCTTCCGACAGCGCTGCGGCGGCATCAATGTACCCTTCACGTTTGGCTTCGACGACTCCAGCCCTTTGGCCTTTGCTTGCCCGCCGGGCAATATCGGAGCCATCTACCGACCAGAGGGCATGCTCAATGCCTTCAACGGCCAGTCTGCGCTCGGCACTTGGACGCTCGAGGTGAAAGACAACTTTGTTAGCTCGGGCGGCACGCTGTCAGAGTTTGAAATCGAGCTTTGCTCCGGCAGTTCCCTTACACCGCCGATATTGGTCAACAAACTGCCCCTCATTCTGGATGCTGGTACGAATGCTCCCGTAACGGAAAACTTGCTCAAGACGGAGGATGCTAACAACAACAGCGATCAGGTTCGCTACACCCTCATGGGCCTACCGCAACACGGCCACTTGGAGCTGTACTGGACAGGCAAGATGGAGGTAGGCGCTCAGTTTACGCAGACGCAAATTAACGAAGGTGCTCTGCGCTATTTCCACTACGGGGCCAACGACTTACCCGATCAGTTTTGCTTTACGGTTACCGATGGCGAGGGCGGCCTCATCTACGATTGCCTGCCTATCCAGATACGCCCGCTCAGCACGCGCAACCTGCCCGCCCTGGAATTTGCGCTGATGCCCAACCCGGCCACCGACGAGGTGCGTTTATTCTTTAGTGAGCCGCTCCGCTCCGATACGCGCGTGCGCCTGTTCGACGCCTCAGGTCGTGTGGTCCGCTACCGTGTCTGGAGCGCTGGCCAATATTGGCTAACCTTATCGGTTAGCGACTTGCCCAGTGGCCTGTACACGTTAAGCGTCGAAAACGCCGAAGGCGTCGGTGTTCGCAAAGTATCCGTCCGGTAAGGTAGTCAAATCAAAAGAATGCGCCTGACGTGCCCACAGCGCGCGGATTTTTCCGAAATTCACCGCTGAAAACGGCGGACTTTGTTCGGGAAAGTCTGCGCGTCTTTTTGGTGTAGTTGGGAAAAATACGGCTCTTTTAGCCCTAAAAGGGCTGTGCGGGGAAGCCCTTTCTGCTCACCCAATACGAACGGCTCATGCGGGAAGCTTTTCTCCACTTCTTATGGCGTTGGCGGCGCTTTGACGCGCAAGACCTACGGACCACGGACGGGCAGCCGCTGGAGGTGGTGCACCCGGGCGAGCCGAATGCCCACGCTGGTCCGGATTTTTTTAACGCTCGTATTCGCATTGGCGACACTCTCTGGGCCGGCAACGTAGAGATGCATGTGCGCGCCTCCGAATGGCTGGCTCATAAGCACCACACCGACCGCGCTTACGACAACGTCGTGCTGCACGTCGTGCTTGAGGAAGACACCTCCGTCTATCGCCCCGATGGCAAACCTTTGCCTTGCCTAGCCCTGCGGTCGCGCATTCCGGCAGGTTTGTTGGAGCAATACCATCGCCTCATGCATGCCCGGGATTGGGTGCCCTGTGCCCAGCGCTTGGGCGAGGTGCCGGCCATCGTCAAGGTGAACTGGCTCGACCGCTTGCTGGTGGAGCGATTGCAAGAAAAGGCCGAAGGCGTAGCTCGGCGCGTGGAGGCCGCCAACGGTCATTGGGAAGAGGCCTTCTACCAACAACTCGCCTACAGCTTCGGGCTAAAAATCAACGCTGAAACTTTCGAGGCTTTAGCCCGCATCACACCGATCCGCTTGTTGGCTCGGCACGGCGATAACCGCCTCCAGCAGGAGGCCTTGCTTTTCGGGCAGGCTGGTTTGCTGGAAGAGGCTTCCGACGACAAGGACGAGTACGTGCAAGCGCTGATGCGAGAATACCAATTTCTGCGGCACAAATACCAACTGCAGCCTTTGGCTGCTCGGCAGTGGAAGTTTTTTCGGCTCCGCCCTCCAAGCTTTCCTACCGTACGCATCGCCCAATTGGCCGCCCTACTGCACCGAAGGCCGCGGCTGTTTAACGCTGTACTGACGGCTTCCGCATCGGGAGGCATCGAGACGCTCTTCGACGCAGAGGTTAGCCCTTATTGGCAAACCCATTACCGATTTGGCAAGGTCTCCCCTAAGGGCAGGAAAATGCTGAGTCGCAGCTTCGTACATTTGCTGCTCATCAACACGGTGGCACCCTTTCTTTTTTATTTCGGCCGAGCAAGGGCTATAGTTGCTCATCAAGACCAGGCCTTGCGCTTGTTGGATACGCTGCCGCCCGAAAGCAATGTTGTTCTAAAAAATTGGACTGCTTTAGGGTTTAAGCCGCAAAATGCGGCGCAGGCACAAGCCCTACTTCACCTCAAAACGCGCTATTGTCAAGCGCGACGTTGTTTAGAATGCGCCATTGGCGCTGCGCTTTTACGCTGAGACTTTATGTGGCTTTCGTTAGCTCGCTTTTTTTCGATAATAGGGCACCCGTTGTTGGTGCTCACCTACGCCTTTTTGGTGCTTCTAATGGCTGCGCCATACGAATTTGGCGTGCCCTCGCTTTTCCACCCGAAGGCGCTTATCCTGTTGTTGTACGTTTTTTCGACAACAGTACTTATTCCCGGCGTGGGCATTGTGCTGCTGAAGCCGCTGGGTTTTATCAGCAATTTGGAGTCGCCTGATCGACTGGAGCGCATTGGGCCATATATCATCGCTGGCGTGTTCTATTTGTGGCTATATCAGAACTTGAAATCGGGGGTTCAGGTGCCACCGTTGTTTCGCGCTTGCGTGTTAGGGGCGGCCACAGCGCTGTTTGGTGCATTCTTCGTCAATATTTTCACCAAGGTAAGCGCACATGCGACGGGCATGGGCGGCTGGGTAGGCATGCTGCTGGTGTTGGGGTTGCAGTGGCCTCATCGCCCTGTGGCTTTGCAATGGAGTGGCCTTTGGCTTCAGGTCAGCCCCGTGTTGTTGTTAGCGAAGGGAATTTTGCTGGCTGGTGCCGTGGGTTGGGCGCGCTTGGCGCTAGGCGTACACACTCCCCGGCAAGTGTGGTACGGCTACGCCATTGGCTTTACCAGCGCGCTTTTGGCCTGGTGGGCAGCAGGGGGTAAGTAATGCACCGAAGAGGCTACTGCGGTGCTCCGAAGAGCCGTTCAATTGAGTCGCTCGAGGATGCCTGCAATGCCTTGGCCGCCGCCGACGCAAGCAGTTACCATGCCGTATTTTTGGTTGCGCCGGCGCATTTCGTTGATGAGCTGGACGGTGAGCTTAGCCCCCGTGCAGCCCAGCGGGTGGCCCAAAGCAATGGCGCCGCCATTGACGTTGACGCGTTCCACATCGAGGCCAGCCTCCTGAATAACAGCCAGGGCCTGGACAGCGAAGGCTTCGTTGAGTTCGATTTGCTCGATATCGTCCAGTCGCATATTAGCCTGCCGAAGCGCCTTGGGAATGGCGGCCACAGGGCCGATGCCCATGTGAAGCGGCTCTACACCAGCTACGGCGCAGGCGACTAAGCGCGCGACGGGCGTAACGCCCAATTGCTTGACCATCTGCTCCGACATGACGAGCATGAATGCAGCGCCATCGGAGGTTTGCGAGGCATTGCCGGCTGTTACGATGCCGCCGTTGGCAAAAGCTGGACGCAGCTTCGCTAAGGCCTCCAGCGTGGTGTCGGGCCGAACGCCCTCATCGGTATCTACCGTAAAGGTTCGAGATTGGCGCTTGTCGTTTTCCACCCAGACTTCCTCCACCGCAATGGGCACAATTTCGCCCTTGAATTTCCCTTGTTCGATGGCTGCGGCAGCGCGGGTGTGCGAGCGCAGTGAGAAGGCGTCGGCGGCTTCGCGGGTAATGCCGTATTTCTGAGCCACTGCTTCGGCCGTCAGGCCCATGCCCACCAAATACTCCGGTGTTTTTGCAGCAATGTGATAATTGGGGGCCAACTTGTAGCCCGTCATCGGGATGAGGCTCATACTTTCGGCACCGCCGGCAATGTAGCAATGGCCCATACCGGCGCGGATTTTGGCCGTGGCGATGCTGATGGTCTCCAGACCGGAGGCGCAATAGCGGTTGACGGTCATGCCGGGCACCTCAATACCTAGTGCGCGCAAAGCGATAAGGCGCCCGATTTGCAGCCCTTGCTCCCCCTCAGGGTTGGCACAGCCGACAATAACGTCGTCTACATGCGTGGGTTCAAGCCCGGGCACACTGGCCGTTAGGTGGCGAATGACCTCGACCGCTAAATCGTCGGGGCGCGTGTTTTTGAAACTGCCTTTTCCGGCTTTGCCTACAGCCGTTCGATAGCCGGCTACAATGTACGCTTCTTGCATGGCGCTTTTTTTAGGATGATGGCTTCTGAATATTCACGTCCACAGGCGTTTATCTGAAAGCAAAGATAGGTTCGGACTTACAACCAACGCACCAGAGGGAAGTCTTGTCGGTGTGCCAAGAGCGGATGCTTCGGGAAAAGCCGAAAGCCGTACTCAAAAACACCGGCTTTTTGTGGAATAAAATTACAAGAGTAGACGGCTAAAGAGCCGGTTTGATTTTCGAGTTCGAGTTCGCGGGCTTCCACCAGTTCGAGTTCTGTTTCTGTGCGACGGCGCAGGAAGATGACTTCTATGCCGACATCGGAAGAGCTAAGGGTTTGCAGGTTGACCGTAACGCGCGCCTCGAAAGGAGTGCCCAAAGGCAAAGGATAGTTGTAGGTGTCGGGCGTTTCTAAAGAGACGAGGTCGAGGGTATCCCAGGCGCGCCGAATGCGGTTTTTCCAGTCCACCAATTCGCGCAGCAAGTGGTATTGGTTTTTCACCAATCGCTGAGCGCGCTTGTGCAATTTGTCGTAGTAGCGCGTTTCGTAGTCGTCGAGCATGCGCTTCATGACAAAGTGCGGAGCAATTTCCGCGATGTTTTTCTTGATGAAGGCCATCCATTTAGGGCTGAAGCCTCGGTCGTTGTGTTCGAAGTAGGCGGGGATGATTTCTGTTTCGAGGGTGTTGTAGATGGTCTCGGCGTCTAGCTCGTTTTGAAGGGCAGGGTCGGCATAAGTTTCGTGCTCGGGCAAGGCCCAGCCGGCGCCGGGTCGGTACCCTTCCAGCCACCAGCCGTCGAGCACGGAGAAGTTGAGCACCCCGTTGAGCACGGCTTTCATACCACTGGTGCCGCTGGCCTCTTTGGGGCGGGTAGGGGTATTGAGCCATATGTCGGCGCCCTGCACGAGCAGTTTGGCCATTTCCATGCCGTAGTTCTCCAGGAAGATGACCTTGCCGCGGAAGTCGGGGTTTTTCGTAGTATTATAGATGAGCCGTATAAATTCTTGCCCTTCTTTGTCGGCGGGGTGCGCTTTGCCGGCGAAGAGGAACAGGACGGGCCGATCGGGGTTATTCACCAGAGCAGCGAGGCGCTGCTCGTTAGTAAACAGTAGGGTAGCGCGCTTGTAAGTGGCGAAGCGCCGAGCGAAGCCGATGACCAAGGCACTGTCTGCAATGGCGTTGACGATTTCAAAAATGGTGCGCGGATTTTCGCCGCGGCGCATGAGGTCTTCGCGCAACGAACGACGCACCCAGTTTAAGAGGCGTTTTTTGAGGGTTTTGCGGATCTCGGCGATGGTCTCGTCCGGAACGTCGTAAATCTTCGCCCAAAGTTCTGGGTCACTTTGGCGCTGTTCGAAGAGGTCTCCAAAAGTTTGGCGATAGAGGGCATCCCACTGGGGCGCCACCCATGTACTATAGTGGACGCTGTTGGTTACGTGGCCAATGTGGACTTCGGCGTAATTATAGTCGGGATAGAGTTCGTTGAACATGCGCCGACTCACTTCTCCATGTAGGCGGCTAACGCCGTTGGCTTCAGAAGAGGTGCGCATAGCGAAGTAACTCATTGAGAAAGGCTCGCTGACGTCTCGGGGCGAGATGCGGCCCATAGCGACGAAGGTTTCCCAAGGGATGTCTAAGTCGTAGACATAATTGAAGAGATAGTTGCGCAGCAACGACTCGGGGAAGGCGTCATGACCAGCCGGCACGGGGGTATGTGTCGTAAACAGCTGTGTAGCACGCACGATTTCGAGGGCTTCGTCGAAGGAGAACGACTGTTTTTTAAGGTAGAAGCGCAGGCGTTCTAAACCGAGAAAGGCAGCGTGACCCTCGTTGAGGTGGTAGAGTTCGGGTCTCAGTTGGAGAGCCTCCAGCATTCGTACCCCGCCTACACCGAGCAAGATTTCCTGCTTTAAGCGATGCTCATTGTCGCCGCCGTAGAGTTGGTGGGTCAGGCCGCGGTCTTCCCAAAGATTGTCGTCGATATCGGCGTCGAGTAAGTAAAGTGGAATGCGTCCAACGTTGAGCAACCAAACTTTGGCCCACACGGTGCGCTGCCCAAAGTTGACGCTTACCTTGACCCACTCGCCGCGGGCGTCGCGCACGGGCACTAAGGGCATTTGGGTAAACTTGGCTGCTTCCAGCTGGTGTATTTGGTCGCCGTGTAGCGAGAGCATCTGCTGAAAATAGCCGTACCGATAGAGTAGTCCTACGGCCACCATGGGGAAACATCGGTCGCTGGCCTCCTTTAAGTAGTCGCCGGCCAACACACCCAAGCCGCCCGAATACAAGCGCAGGCTTTGATGCAGGCCGTATTCCATGCAGAAATAGGCCACTTTGGGAGCCGTCAGATCGGGCTTTTGATTCATGTAGGTGCGGAACTGCTCCAGCACTCGCTCCATGCGCGCCATAAAATCGGCATCGCTCAGCAGCGCTTGTGCTCGCTCTATGGTTAGGTCATCTAAAAGGGCTAGCGGGTTGTAGTTCAACTGTTCAAATTGTACGGGGTTGATGGACTGGAACAGTTCGATGGCCTCCTGATGCCACGACCACCATAGGTTATGAGCCAAATCGCGCAAGGGCATCAATTCGGCGGGAAGGGTAGGCTCTATGAAGATGCGCTTGAGCTTGTGTGCGCTTTCCGTCAAATCACCAACAACGGTTGGAGGATGAGTCATACTAAAAAACAGTGGGTTAAACAAAAGACGCGCGAAGGTAAGGCGACTCTGACGCCCTGACGACGTTCTGGCTACGCGCTAATAGGTTAAATTTGTCTTGCTCATTTTTGTTTCACCTATTTCGCGACTTTTTTAAAAACATGAGAAGCCTCACTGCTCTTTTTTTCGCTGCGGCTGTGCTCGCCCTGCAGAGCGCTCCGGCTCAGGCGCCTCAAGCGACTGACCAATCCTTCCTGTTAAAAATTAACGCTGTGGATGCCGGCCATGCCGTTTGCCCAGCCTCCGATGGCGGTGTTTACGTGATCGGCTCAGAAGGGGCCGACATGGTCATTCTCAAAGTTTCCTCCGAAGGGCAGGTGCTTAGCGCTGACTATTTGGGCGTGGGCGATGGCTCTCCGGTGTATCCTGTGAGCGCCATCACCGACTCCGAGGGTAAGATTGCCATCATGGGCCGAAACCTCATCCCGTCCGACCCCCGCAGCTTCTTGTTGCGCTACGACCCTGTGTTGCGCACCACCCTATGGGCCAAGGTGTCGGAGCAAAATTTCTTCAGCTCGGGTGCTCTTGTAGACTTACCGGCCGAAAACGCTTATGCGGTAGCCTTTTCAGCCTTCTCTATCGAGATAGTCAAGATCAACCGAGCCAACGGCATTATAGTGCCTGCCTCGGCTTTTGGTTACCGATTGGATAGCCTCACTGTGCCCAAGCGCATGGCCCTGCACCAAGGCAGCCTTTACGTGGTGGGTTCTCATGTGGAAAGCGCCTCTCCTACTCAGTACAAGGGCGTGATGCCTTTTATCCTGCGCGCGTCCTTGAATACCGGCTTTGTGGCGTGGGCCAAGGGCAGTCCTGTTGCCCCGACGGGCGATTTGCCGGCGGCGCTAGAGGCTAAAGATGTGGTGGTGGAAGACGACGCCGTCTACTCGGTGTTTAGCGGCGCGATAGGTGGTGTCAGTCGCCTCTTTTTGCAAAAGCGGGGGCTGGATGGCGATCTCATCTGGTTGCGCGAAATGAGCGTGCCGCTCCTCTCAATCGTTGCCAAAAACCTTATGGCCGTGCCCGACGGTTTTGTGTTTTTTGGCTATGGGGAGGCAGGCGTGATCGTCAAGTTGAATAAAGAGGGCGAAGTGCAGTGGGCTTACCAAACGGTCTTCCCTTTTTCGAACAACTTCTTAGACCTTCACTATCAGGCGATAGTGCACAACGATGCGCTGTACATCACCGGCAAAATGTTTAGCCAGTTGCCCGCCAGCCTATTTGTGTTGAAAGTAGATTTAGCGAGCGACATCACGCAGACATGCGACTGGCTCAAGACAGCTTTGGTTACTTCCTCCTCGGTGCCCGACGATGGGCCGCGAAATCCCCAACTCCTCGTGCCCAACGAGCCGCTCTTCCTCCTCAACTGGCCGGTCAGTCCGCCGGTGAAATTCATTGCACAAGCCACCCTCTTATGCGGCCCTACCGATGCCTGTGCCGACCTGACTTTCAGCACTGACGCAGCCTTGTGTGAGGGTGGGGCACCAGTGCTCGCTTACACCGTATGCAACCAAGGCACTGCTTCGATTGGAGGTGAAGTTGAGGTGTGGTTCTACCCGCAAGACCCTACCCAGACCAATACCACTGCCTTAGGCAGCACCACCCTTGTGCTCGAGCCACCGCTCGAGCCGGGCGAATGTCGCAGCGGCCAGTGGGCAAACCTCGATGGGTTAAGCCCCGACCACGCACAGACGGTCTTCAGCCTTATTAACTACGACAACTCGCTCCCTACACCGATTGACCTAGCCGAACTTCCCACCACGAGCGTAGAGGAGTGCGACTACTCCAACAACCTCTCCTCCGCACAGCTCATTTGGCCACCCGCCCCCGTGCTCGACCTCGGCCCCGACCTCATCCTATGCGATAAAGCCGCCGTTACCTTAGACGCAGGGCCGGAATTTGTCGGCTATCTATGGTCAGATGGCTCTACAGGCCAGACGTTTACAGCTGCTGAACCCGGGCTTTACTACTGGGTAGAGGCCACCGACGCGTGCGGACGCACGCAGCGCGACTCTGTGCTTTTCACCATTAGCCTATTGCCCGATACGCGCTTTGGCGATACGGTCGTCTGCCCCGGCCAAGCAGTGCAGTATGCAGCGCCGGGTTTTAGCCACTACCAGTGGTCGCCAGCAGCCGGGCTGAACTGCACGACGTGTCCTGAAGTCATTGCTCAGCCCAGCACACCTACCACCTATACCCTACTGGCCACCGACTCGTTGGGCTGTACCCTGCGCGATACTTTCACCCTTGACTTTTACTCCAGCCAGCCTACCCTTCAGTGCCCGCCTAATGTCAGCGTCAGCACTGCCCCCGGCACAGCTACTGCCAAGGTCAACTTCTCCGACCCTACTGCAGCCACCAACTGCCCTTGTGGCGATGCCACTTGGACGCTCACCCAAGGGCTGCCCAGTGGTGCGGCCTTTCCTGTGGGCCTTACCCAGGTCTGCTTCAGCGCTGAAGATGGCTGCCTCGGCCAAGCAAGTTGCTGTTTCAGCGTCAGCGTAGTAGCCACTCCTGCTGAGGACCAGCCCTGCGAGGTTAAAGAGACGCCGTGTGTACGCTTCGAAATCTTGCGCATCACTCGCAATACCAACGGTGACAAAACCTACCGCATGCGCGTGGTCAACAAGTGCGCTGCTGAGTTGGTCAGCGTGGCCTATCAGCTACCCCAGGGCATCGTGGCTAAAGCGCCGACCAATGGTGCCACGTACACAGCGCCCAGTGGCCGCCAATATCTGGTGAGCAACCCTCACTTAGCGCCGCAGCGTTCCATCCGCTTCAGCAGTGTAGGGCCAGGTATTTCCTTGGGATCCGCCGACATTTTAGAATACACGCTGCCGCCACAGGCCAATCCCGTGTACATCTATGCCTTGGCCCGCCTGTCGCCCCAGACGTACGTGGAAACCCACCTCAACGTCTTTGGCTGCCCAGTGCAACCGATACAAACCCTGCTTGACGATGCTGAGATAGATGAACGCAGCCGCGGTAGCGTCTCCACGGCCTCAGCGGATAGGCTGGTGGTCTTTCCTAACCCAGCCACAGACCGCCTCTACGTGGACGCCACAGCCTGCGCACCCGGAAAAATGCGCTTGCAGATCACCGACGCCCTAGGCCGCTTGCTGTGGAACGATGCTAACACGCTCACGGAAACGCTCTACACGTTGCAGCTACCAGCCAGCTGGCCTTCAGGCGTCTATCACCTAACCGCATTCTTACCAGACGGCCAGCGCCTCACGAGGCGGTTTGTAAAATAATTATCGTCGGAGGCCCTCCCTGCGCCCAAGAACCGCCCAGGTCAGACTACTTTTGCGCGGCAACTGTATTTGAGGGCAGTTGCCGCGCTTGTTTTGCCATGATACAAAAAATATGGCTTTTCCTTCGGCGCATCGGCTTTGAGGTCTATTGTTTCCTAACAGCGCCCTACGTAGTTAAAAGCTGCCTGTCGCTCATCGCTGTTATGGGCGGCTTCGTTTTGTTGACTTTCTGGTGGCTGAAATGCTACACCCAACACGGCGAAAGCGTACAGGTGCCCAATTTCGTGGGAATGGGTTTTCGGGAGGCCATGGTTAAGGCGCATGCGCGAGGATTTGAGGTAGTGGTCAACGACTCTGTTTACGTACTTGGCAAGCCGCCTGGCGTCGTGCTGTTGCAAAACCCAAAGCCAGAAAGCCGCGTCAAAGAGGGTCGAACAATTTACCTCACTGTAGCCAAGCGCAACCCCGACATTGTGCGCTTGCCTAGCTTGGTCGGCAACGACGATTACGACCTATACAGCCGAAAATGCCTGCGCTTAGGGCTAAAGCCTCGCGTTATTGCGCGCATTGCCGATCCTAAACTAGCCCCCAACACCATTGTGGATGTTCTCTTTCGGGGCGACACCATCACTCAGGCCATTCGCTACGGCTTCGAGGTAGAAATGGGTTCGGAAATAGATTTTATCGTATCCGAACAGGTTGCCTTGGTTGTAGAGATACCCGACTGCGTATGTTTGACCTACGACGCTGCTCGCTTCCTCATCAGCAGCAGTAGCCTCAACGTGGGAGCCGTCATCAACGACGGCACGGTTACCGACCAATTATCGGCCTACGTCTGGCGGCAATCGCCACCTTACGATCCTAACGGCACGATGCGCGTGGGCGAACAAATCGACCTCTACTTGACGCAAGAACTGCCCGCCGGCTGCCGATAGGCCATACAGCCAGCCGACAAAAACTCAAGCGCAGCGGCTTGCCTCTGAGGCACGTCGCTGCGCTTTCTCAGCGAGAATTGCCAGCCAAGATTAACGACGTAGGCGCACGACTACCACCTCGCCATTCGGCAGCGTTAGGCGAGCAAAGCGATCGCATGTGCCGTTGCCAAAGTTGAGAGAAGACGTTCTCCCGTCGCGCGTGAAAAGGATGGTGCCTTCCACAATCCAACGGCAATTGCCGCGCTTGACGAGCGGTGCCGTGATGTTGGCCGTAAAGGTTTTTCCGCCGCGGTTGGTGCCAGAAGTGCTGCCGGTGATGTTCCAGACGTTGTCCCAGTGAGTGGGTGTAGCGCCTCCTTGCACGAGCGTCGCGGTGTGCGTGTGGTTCCAGGTAGTGGATGTACCGTCCGAATAGGTCAGTTTCATGTCGGTTGCCGTTCGGGTGTACGACCAGTTTCCTTCGGCATCTTTACCGTTGTTTTTCCAAGTCTTCGTGCCTTCTACGCGCACATCGTCCACGTAGAAATTGTCAAACGTCTTCGTGCGCTGGGCGCCGGCAGCGAACATTTCGGCCGTCTGTACGATGATAATTTTGCCCTTCAGGATGTGCTCGCCGTTAGGGCCAGGGCAGCCCGTAGTCCCGTAGTCGATGGTGATGGTGTTGGGCCAAGTGCCCCAAGGCTGGGCTAAGGTAACCGTTGGGCAGCTGCTCACCCCTCCGCGCTCCTCGATGGCGAGGTCGGCAGCCTGTTCAATTTCGGCAGAGAAGTCTTCCAGCGTAGCCACATCTTCTGAAGTCATGACATCGGCGTCGGCAGCATCCTCCTTTTGACAGGAAGGCAGGTAAACGACACTTGCTAATAGCAGGCTAATGAGCAACAGATACTTGTACATAATGCGTAGTTGGTGTTTTTTAGTGAAGCATGAAAGCGTTTTATGCGCTCGTTGAGTAAATGCCCTTCATAGACGGCTCTTGCTTGCATGCGTTTAAACTGCCTCGGCTTAACGCCGTGTTAAAGGATTTTCGCAAAACCAAACTACCTTTGCTGCACAGAGAAAAAAACGTTTTAATGAGTGGGCTGAAGAAAAAGGCCCATCTAAACATCATTTAAAATTGCTTTCACCATGAAAAAAAACGTTGCCATTCTATTGGCGTTGGCGTTTGGCTTCACTTTGGCCCATGCGCAAGAAGACCCCGCCAAACTAGCCAAACAAGCTGCCCGCGCCTTGACCAGCTACAACATGGACCCCGGCAGCAATGCTGCTAAATTGGAAGAAGCCAAACAAAAGATCGACCAAGCACTTAAGGCTGAAAGCGCTCAAGCCCTGGTGTCTGCCTGGCAAACCAAAGGCGAGATTTACAGCACCATCATCCAGCGCGAAATGATGCTTCGTCAGTTGAACCCCACTATGCCCCTTAGCGGCGACAACGACGCTTTAGAAGCCTATGAAGCCTTTGAAAAAGCCTACAAGTTAGCCACCAAAAAATACGAAAAAGCCGATGCAGCCAAGGGCATCGCCGAAGTGCAGGGCTACCTCGTCAACGTCGGCTTGCTGAAGTACGAGGCCCAGGCCTACGACCGCGCTTATCGCTCCTTCGATGCCCTCATCCGAAGCCATGACATCCTGAGCGCAGAAAAGCTGAAAAGCTACCTCGACAATCCAGAACAGTACGAAAACCAGATCTACGTGGCAGCGCTGTGCGCCCAATTGGCCGGCATGAACGATGAGGCGGAAATGCACTATATGCGCCTGTACGAAAAAGGGAATGCCCAAGCGGCCGTATACGATGGTTTGTACCAAATAAAAACCGCCAAAAACGACACGCTCGCTGCCGAGCGCATTCTTCGGGAAGGCCGTCAGAAATACCCCAACGACGGCGCTCTACTGTTTGCCGAAATTAACCTATACTTGAAAAAGGGCGAACTGGACGGCCTGATAACGCGCCTAAAACAGGCCATCGAACAAGAACCCAACAACCTGAGCCTGTTCATCACCCTGGGCAGTGTGTACGACAACCTGTACCAGCGCGAAGCCCAAGCGCACAACAACGATAAGGCTACTGAGTACTTCAACGAGGCTAAAAAATATTACGAAAAAGCCATTGAAATAGATCCTAAGGCCAGCGATGCCTACTACTCGCTCGGCGCCCTCTATTACAACAAAGCCGCCGCGCGTACCCAAGACCTCAATGCCCTGCCGCAAGACGACTACTCAGCCGCAGCTATCAAGAAATACCAGCAGATACAGAAGGAAATTATGGCCTTCTTTGACGAGGCGCTGCCCTACTTCCAAAAGTCGGAATCGCTTAACCCCAACGATATCAATACGCTTATTGCTTTGTCGGAAATCTATGCGCGCAAAGACGACCTGGAAAAAGCCAACGAATTCAAAAAGCGCTTAGAAACCGTTCGAGGCGGCGGTAAGAATGCTGAGCCTTATTTCAAGATGTAGTTGAGCCTTTTAAAAAGGACGCTATTCACTCTATGAAAGAAGAAGCGGTTTTGGCGCCTCGCCTGCTCAACGCCGCCGTCGTGGTGGCGGCGTTGGGCTATTTTGTGGATATCTACGACTTGTTGCTGTTTGGCTTTGTGCGAGTCAAGAGCCTGCAGTCTTTGGGTTTTTCGGGTCAAGAGCTCACAGACGTTGGGCTAAAGCTGCTCAATTGGCAAATGGCCGGCATGCTTATTGGCGGCGTGTTGTGGGGGGTGCTGGGCGACAAGCGCGGTCGTGTTCGCGTGCTCTATTTCTCCATTGCCCTATACTCCATCGCCAATATTCTCAATGGGTTAGTAACCTCTTCGCTCGACTATGCCGTATTGCGTTTTTTGGCCGGTATTGGTTTAGCGGGCGAGCTGGGTGCGGGCATCACCCTAGTAGCTGAAAGCCTGCCCAAAGACAAGCGCGGCTACGGGACGATGATTGTGGCTTCCGTGGGTTTAAGCGGCGCCTTGTTGGCGTGGGTGATCGACATGTTTTTCCCCTGGCGGGTATGCTTCTTTATTGGTGGAGGTTTGGGCCTGTTGCTGTTGGTGTTGCGCGTTAGCGTCAACGAGTCCGGCATGTTTCGCCAGATGGAGGCCACCGAAGGTGTCAGTCGGGGCAACTTTTTAGCGCTGTTCACCAGTTGGGATCGCTTTTCGCGTTTTGCTCGGTGTCTGCTCATCGGTTTTCCAACTTGGTTTGTCGTGGGCGTGCTCATTACATTGGCGCCCGAATTTGGCCAGGCCAAAGGCCTAAAGGGTGTTTCAGCAGGCGACGCCATTGCTGCTTGCTATACGGGCCTCATCCTGGGCGACATTGCCTCGGGCCTCTTGAGCCAATGGTTGCGCAGCCGCCTAAAGGTGATGTGGTCTTTCCTCATCTTAGACGCCCTGGCTGTGGCCTATTACTTAGCTGCACCCTTTCCCACGAAGGCCATGTTTCACTTTGCTCATTTCCTCTTAGGCTTTTCGGTGGGCTTTTGGGTCATCTTCGTCACCATTGGGGCCGAGCAGTTCGGCACCAACCTGCGCGCTACGGTGGCAACGTCGGTGCCCAACTTCGCTCGCGGCATGCTGGTGCCCATCGCCTCGACCTTTCTTTGGCTTAAAAGCCCTGCCATGACCGGCGGTGTCCTTCCTGCTGCCGCCATCGTGGGGGCCGCCTGCCTACTCATTGCCTTTACAGCCCTTATCGGCATGAAGGAGACCTTCGACCAGGATTTGAATTACGTAGAGACCATATAGAGCCATTCGCCGCCCTACCTTTGCTCCGCCCTTTGGCTTATCACCGTTTTTCAATCTCCTGTACACATGAACTTCGACCTCATCGTCATCGGTAGCGGCCCAGGTGGGTACGTCGCCGCTATACGCGCCTCTCAATTAGGCATGAACACCGCTATCGTCGAGCGCGAAAGCCTCGGCGGCATCTGCCTCAACTGGGGGTGCATCCCCACTAAAGCACTCCTCAAAAGCGCCCAAGTATTTGAATACCTGCAGCACGCCGAAGACTACGGCATCCACATCGAAGGCAAAAGCAAAGCGGACTTTTCGGCTATGATCAAACGCAGCCGAAGCGTGGCCGACAGCATGAGCAAGGGCGTGCAGTTCTTAATGAAGAAGAACAAAATCACCGTCATCAACGGCACTGGCCGTCTCGAGCCTGGGCCTAAGGTGGTTGTTCGAACTCCCGAAGGCCAAGAGGCCGAATACACGGCCAAAAACATCATCATTGCTACTGGAGGGCGCGCCAAAGAATTGCCCAACCTGCCCATCGACGGCCATCGAGTTATCGAATACCGCCGCGCTATGTCGCTGGAAGAACAACCTAAGCGCATGGTCATCGTCGGCGCAGGCGCCATTGGCGTTGAGTTTGGGTATTTTTACCACACCCTCGGCACAGAAGTAACGCTCGTAGAGTTCCTCGAACAGGGTTTAGTGCCGCGCGAAGACGCCGACGTGTCTAAGGAACTGACTAAAATCTACTCGCGTAGGGGCATGAAAATCCATGCCGGTTGGGCAGTAGAAAGTGTGGACACTTCGGGCAAAGAGGTAAAAGTCAACATCAGGAGCCGCAAAGACGGCAAAGCGGAGACGCTTGTGTGCGACGTCGTTCTAAGCGCTGCCGGCGTAACGCCTAACACCGAGAATATCGGCTTGGAAGCGCTGGGCATCGCCACCGACCGCGGCTACATCCGGGTAGACGAATACTACCGCACCAATGTGCCCGGCGTGTATGCCATTGGCGATGTGCTGCCTACCCAGGCGCTCGCCCACGTGGCCAGCGCTGAAGGCATTGTCTGCGTAGAGAAAATAGCCGGTCTCCAACCGGAGCCGATCGACTACAATAACATCCCGAGCTGCACCTATTGCTCTCCCGAAATCGCCTCTGTAGGCTACACTGAAGCAGCTGCCAAAGAGGCCGGCTACGAGGTGCTAGTGGGCAAATTCCCCTTTACGGCTTCTGGCAAAGCCAAAGCTGCCGGCGCTCCGGAAGGCTTCGTCAAAGTCATTTTTGATAGAAAGTACGGCGAATGGCTCGGCGCTCACTTCATCGGCGCTAATGTTACGGAAATGATTGCCGAAGTGGTGGCTGCGCGCAAGCTGGAGACCACTGGCCACGAAATCATTAAGTCCGTACACCCTCACCCCACCATGAGTGAGGCCATTATGGAGGCCACGGCCGCTGCTTATGGAGAGGTCATCCACCTGTAAGGGTGGGGCCATTAAAAGGTTCTCTGACATGAAGCGCCGCTATTTCATTGAAAAAACCCTTTTAGGCGCTGCCGGCTGGTGGCTTGTGAGCGCTGGCAATAGGATTACCTCGCAAAAACCCCCTCGACATAAGCCCGCTCGCCTGCAACCAGGTGCCACCATCGCCCTCATCGCTCCAGCAGGTCCACTTTCGGAGGAAAAACTGGGAAAGGCCATAGAAAACCTCGCGACCTTGGGCTATCGCGTGCGCGAAGGCGCTGCTCTGCGCCGCCGCTACGGCTACTTGGCGGGCGAAGATACGGAGCGCCTTCAGGACCTGCATTGGGCCTTTTCCGACCCTGAGGTGGATGCCATCTGGTGTGCCCGAGGCGGCTACGGCGCCACTCGACTGCTGCCTAAAATAGACTTTCGCCTCATCGCCCGACATCCCAAGCCCTTCATCGGCTACAGCGACATCACAGCCCTGCATTTGGCCATTGGGCAGCGCACCGGTCTCATCACCTTTCACGCTCCCGGGGCTTCAGCCCAGCTGCCTTCCGATACGCTGCAACATTTGCGCGCTGTGCTCATGGAACCGCAGGCGCCTTACACCTTAGGCGCCTCGCTTACGGCTACCGACCCGCCGCCTACGACGATTCGCCCAGGCAAAGCCCATGGCCCACTCGTAGGCGGCAACCTCACCTTATTGGCAGCCCTCGTCGGCACTCCCTTTCAGCCCTCTTTCCGGGGCAAAATCGCCTTCATCGAAGATGTGGGCGAACAGCCCTACCGCATTGACCGCCTGCTAACTCAACTGCTCCAAACCACCGACCTCCGAAAAGCCGCCGGCATCGCACTGGGTACTTTCGTGGACTGTGCGCCCAAAAATGGCGACTTCTCGCTCTCCTTGGCCGAAACCTTGCAACTTTGCTTGGGCCACCTCGATATGCCTATCGCCTACGGCTTGCCCTTTGGCCACATGGACAACCAAGCCACACTGCCTTATGGCATTCGCGCTGAATTAGACGCCAACAGCCCATCGCTCACGCTCTTAGAGCCGGCCTGCCGCTGAGGATATCAGCGAAACTCTGGCGGCTTGACCACCGTAAACACGCGCGAAATGTTGAATCCAAAGCGAATACCGTTGGGGCTGCCGAACCACCGATCCGTCGTCTCTGTGATGAAACCCTTATACGTCATGTCCGCCGAGTTGGTGAAGTGCAACTGAAACACGTGCCCGCCCGTCTCGACATCGAAGCCAATAGAAAACACGTTGACGTACTGCGAGGCCAGCTGATTGGGCAACACGTAGTAGTACTCCGCATTGAGCGTAACGCGGCGTGTTAGCCGAACGCGCCCTGCTATGCCGAGCGAGTACACGTCGTTTTTTTCCGCTCGCGTCTCCACCAAATTGCGGTGTACCAGCGTGGGCATCAGCTGCAGCGTTAGGTAATCGTTGAACTTGCGCGCCAGCAACACCTGAAAGGTATAGTACAGCCGCGAAGTGAAGTAGTTCTCCCGGTCTGGGTTGGCAAAGCGCACCGTCTTGATCTGGGCATCGGCCAAAGCCGATAGGCTGATGGGCATGGTATGTTTGCCGCTGGATTGGCGCAGAACCTTGTATTTGATAAATCCGTCGAAAATCTTTTCCTTACTGCTGCGCCCTATGCCCACCATGAGCCGCTCGGTGATGCCGTAGTCGAAGCCAAGTCGGATGGTGGCCCCGTCGAGGCCAAACACGTCGTATAGGCCCTGATTGAGGGGCGAAAAGCGGTGCGAGATTTTAAAGTCCAATACACCCGCCCCGACATTTTCAATGGAATGGCCGTTGACGACGCGCGTCGTTTTGAAGCTGGCCGTGGCGTACTCCGTCTCCGCTTCCTCTTCCAACAGCGACAGCAGGTCGTCGTTTTGAGCAAGCAGCGCTACCGTACTGCAAGCGTACATCAGTAAGAGTGCTCCCAGGTAATTGAGCATTGAACAGCGTGGACTCATAGCGATAGATTGTCTGTTTTGTGGTGTGAAGCCAAACGAGGCTTTGCGCCCGAAAGTTCGCTATAAGATGCATACAAACGCGTAAGCGTTGCATCGAGTACATGCGCGAGGCTGGAGATGGGCAAAAATCAGGAAGAGCGGTCGCCATGCTAAAATTTTTAGGCGCAGCCTGTGCCGATGCAAGCGGCGTTTTGCGTCCTTTGCGTGGTATGCAGAAAGCCACTCCGCGGGTTGCTGGCTTCACTTTTGTGCGCAACGCCCTCCTATACGACTATCCTGTACTGGAGGCTATCCGCTCCATTTTGCCCATATGCAATCACTTTGTGGTGGCCGTTGGCCGCTCTGAGGATGCGACGCTCGACTTGGTGCGCAGTCTATCGGATGCGCGCTTACACATTGTAGAGACCGTTTGGGATGAGACGCTGCGCACGGGAGGGCGGGTATTGGCCGAGGAGACCAATAAAGCGTTCGACGCCATACCTGCGGAGTACGATTGGTGTTTCTACATTCAGGCCGATGAGTGCGTACACGAAGAGGATCTTCCCGCCATTCAGGCGGCGATGCAGCGCTGGCTCGACGACCCTCAGACAGAGGGGCTGCTGTTTCGATATCGCCATTTTTACGGCTCTTATGACTATGTGGGCCTCAGTCGGCGCTGGTACCGACGCGAGGTGCGCATTGTGCGCAACGACAAGCGCATCCGCTCTTGGGGCGATGCGCAGGGCTTCCGGTTGGCTGGCCGAAAATTGCGCGTTCGCCTGCTCGACGCCTATATTTATCATTACGGCTGGGTGAAGCCTCCTGAGGCTCAACAGCGCAAACAGCGCCATTTTCACCGCTGGTGGCATTCCGATGAGGCGGCTCAGCGGCGCGCGGGCGATGCGCCTGTTTACACTTACGACGGAACGGAACCGCTGGAGCGCTTTGAGGGTACTCACCCGGCCGTCATGCAGCCGCGCATTCAGGCGCTCAATTGGCACTTCAATGCCGACCCTACGCGCGCCCGATGGTCGTGCAAAGACCGCCTCTCGCGCTGGTTAGAGCAGCACACGGGCTGGAGGCCCGGCGAATACAAAAATTACCACCTGCTGAGCGACTAATGCCGCCCTGCAGCGCCTTTGGCCACCTTGCACGGTGCGGCAGGGTCGCACTGCTCTATTTTTTTGAGCTGCCAAACCCGAACGCTGTACGGGTGCTCACTTGCGAGGCCTTTTCAGCCTTTCAGTGCTGCAGTGATTGCCTGGGCTACTCGTTGCCCATCCATAGCTGCGGAGAGGATGCCCCCTGCATAGCCAGCGCCTTCGCCGCACGGATAGAGGAAAGCGGCATCGGGGTGCATAAGCGTTTGTGCATCGCGCGGGATTCGGATTGGCGCACTGGTTCGGCTTTCCGGAGCCACTACGACGGCTTCAGCCGTGAGGTAACCGCGGAAGAGGCGATGGAAATGCTTCAGGCCGTCGCGCAGTCTTTGGTAAATGAAAGGCGGTAGCAGCTCGTACAGCGGGGCAGGATACAACCCAGGGATGTAAGATGAGGCTGGCAGGTCGGCAGAGAGCCGCCCGGCCACGAAGTCGGTGAGGCGCAGGGCGGGTGCCTTTTGACTGCCATCGCCGGCCTCGAACAGGCGGCGTTCCACTTCGGCTTGGAAGGCCAGGTGAGCGAAAACGCCGTGGTGTTGCCAGGCTTTCAGGTCGGCCGGCTCTACGGCGGTTACTACGCCCGAATTGGCGAAGGGCGAGTCGCGGCGGCTCATGCTCATGCCGTTGGTAACGATTTCGCCCGGGGCCGTAGCTGCCGGCACGATGAGGCCTCCTGGGCACATGCAGAAGGAAAACACGCCGCGCTGTTGCACTTGACACGTCAGGCTGTAGCTGGCTGCCGGCAAGTGCTCAGAGCGCTCGGGTTGGTGGTATTGCACAGCATCTACCAGTGCCTGAGGATGCTCGACGCGCACGCCCAGGGCAAAGGGCTTGGCTTCGAGGCGAAAGCCGCGCGCGTGAAGGAGCCGATACACGTCGCGCGCGGAATGGCCAGTGGCCAACACGACAGCTTCGGCCAGCCACTCGCGCGTTGGCCCAGCACCATCGTCTGCAACCGTTTGGGTAACGACACCTACCACCCGCCCATCGCGCAGCAGCAAATCGGTCATCCACTGGCCGAAATGCACTTCACCGCCGTAGTGCTCTATGGTGGCGCGCAAGTTTTGCACCACGCCGGGCAGCTTGTTGGAGCCAATGTGTGGGTGCGCTTCTATCAGGATGTCGCTCTTGGCGCCGTGCTCTACCAGCAGGCGCAGCACTTTGCGCCAATCGCCGCGCTTGACGGAGCGGGTGTACAGCTTGCCATCGGAGTAGGTGCCTGCGCCGCCCTCGCCGAAGCAGTAGTTAGAGTGTGGGTGAACAAGGCCAAACTGCTGGATGGCGCGCAAATCGCGCCTTCGCGCGCGAGCATCTTTCCCTCGCTCGAGCACAACGGGCCGAATACCGCGCTCGATGAGGGCTAAAGCAGCGAAATAACCCGCTGGGCCAGCACCCACAATCAATACGCGCGGAGCCTGTTCGCCAACGGGCTGAAAGCCGCTAAGTACGGCTGGCTCTGCTGAAAAAGCCTCGCCGATCGGATACACTTGTGCGCGTAAGCGGTACACAGGCTCGCGCCCGCGCGCATCTAAAGAGGCCCGCAACACCTCTACGTGTCCGACTTGAGCGGGCGACAGGCCAGAAGCCTCGGCGGCTTTTTGCCGCAGCCGTTCGGCGTTGCCGCGCTCCGAAGGAAGAAGCGCAATTTCTACAGTGGTGGCCATCGTGTGTGTGTTCCGTTTTTATCGGAAAAAGCGTTGCTTAGGCAAAGATAGGTCAGCGCTGAGGTTCCAACGGCTTAAATCGGTGAGCAAAAAAGTGCGGTCTTGTGCGTGTTTCAGCGATGTTTTCAACCTCTTTGCCCGCGTCCTCGTATGTTTGCCTTAGGACTTTATTGGCCTTTAGTTTCTGAAGTTAGCGCAGATGCCTGCGGAAGGCAATGAAGTGTTTGCACTGAAAAACGCCCATCAAAGATGCTCACAGGGTTCTGCCCCTTTTAAAGTAAAACGAATGTTCGTGTCGCTTGAAAGTACCACCTTTGGTCTTTCGTCGCATACAATCCTTGGCCCAGCAATGCTGACTCTGCGGATTTGGCTGTTTTCAAGCCTCATGTCTTCTTGGGCGTATACTCAGACGCTGTCGAGCGCACACACGCGCTGGCTCAACTCGTTTGTCGAGTGGGAGCTGTATGCCTTTACTTCAGATAGTATTGCCGAGGAAGAAGAGGAGGGCGAGGTGCCTCAAGAGGTGGTCTTTGGCGACCTAAAGTTGCGCTGGCTCATGATGCGCGAGGACTGGACCGACTGGGAATTTACTACTCCTGAAGGGCGGGGCACCATTCGCCTAAAATGGAAAGACGACTTTACGCAGTGGGAGTTGCGCACGTACTCAGGCGCCGTGGTTACTATGCGCGCTTTGTGGCCCGACGATTTGACGGAGTGGCGGGTAACCGACAACAGTGTATCGCTCACGTTGCGCAGCCGTTGGAAGAACCTGTACAACGAATGGCGCGTAGACGACCCTGCGCGCGGAACATTCCACATGTACACCTTTTATGAAAATGACCCGC
Source organism: uncultured Saprospiraceae bacterium (assembly GCA_937934275.1). GTDB lineage: Bacteria > Bacteroidota > Bacteroidia > Chitinophagales > Saprospiraceae > M3007. Next base: position 27,485 of record CALHAM010000096.1, read on the forward strand.
GCGATTGGGCCATCGACGATCGGCTGCATGCTTCTGTTTCCATTCCGATAAAGGTGGCGCTGACGTTTTTGGTGCTTTTCCACTCTTCGCCGCGAATTTAAGCTGTTTTTAGCACAAACTGTTATTTTGAGCAAAAGGAGCCAACAAACCCGTTCGCTTTCGCGTCTAAGGCATTGCAGAGAGCAGGCATCAAGAATGTTCAAAAAAAAGAAGACATACATGAGCAGATTAACCCTAATCGCAGCGGTACTATTGGTGTGGAGGAGTTACGCCGGTGCGCAACCCACCAATGACAACTGCAATACGCCCATCGTTCTGCCCAATGTGGCCAATTACTGCAGTGCACCGGCGCAGTATACCAATGTAGGCGCTACTCCTTCAGGCTATGGGCCGGCGACGTGCTTTGGTACGGCTACCAACGACGTGTGGTTTTCCTTTGTCGCTCAGGCCACTGACGTTACGGTGGTGGTGCGCGGGGCAGCGCAACAAGCTCCAGGCGGCACTTTGCGCAACCCTCAAATAGCGCTCTACGCCGGCACTTGTGGCGGCACTATTAACCAGCTGGCTTGCCACAGCTCGACGAACAACACCCACATCGCCGAAATGAGCAAGAGCGGCTTGTTTGTCGGCACCACCTACCTTATTCGCGTGCAGGGCTTCAACAATGTCACCGGCACGTTCCAACTGTGCATCAACAATTTCAACCCGCCCGCCATTCCGACCTCCGACTGTCCGACGGCGGCCTTGCTGTGCGACAAATCGCCCTTTGTGGTCAAGAGCGTAACGGGGGCCGGCAGCAACATCACCGAGCTGAACGATGCCACTTGTTTCTTTGGCGGGGCGCCGTCTAACTACGAGAGCAACTCCACGTGGTTTGTCTGGATCTGCGACCAACCCGGCACTCTGACTTTCACGCTGACTCCTCTTAGCCCGCCCGACGATCTGGACTTTGTCGTTTATCGCCTGCCCAACGGGGTGGGCAACTGCCAAGGTAAACAGGTGGTGCGCTGTATGGCCAGCGGCGATTTCAATTTTCCTAGCCCTTGCATGGGACCAACGGGCCTGCGCGAGGGCGAAACGCGCACCAGCATACCGGCGGGATGCGGTTTTCAGAACCCCACTACTTGGGCAGCGCCGCTCAACATGCAAGCGGGAGAAGTGTATGCTCTTTGCGTCAACAATTTCACTAGCAGCGGCAACGGCTTCTCCATCGAGTTTGGCGGTACGGGCACCTTCTTAGGGCCGCAGGCCAATTTCGTGGCCAACCCTTCGGCCATCTGCTTGGGAACACCCGTCGAATTTACCGATGCCTCCTCGTTTCCTCTGGGCAACATTACCCAGTACAGGTGGAGCTTTGGCTCCGACGCTGTGCCCACCAATGCAACGGGCCGCGGACCGCATTCGGTGGTCTTTTCTCAACCCGGGCTGCATCCTGTCGTGCTGCAGATAGAAACCAACTTGGGCTGCAAGGTTACGGCTATTCAAAACGTCCAGGTCTATCCCAACGTGGAGGTGGATACCATTATCGCAGCGCCCGACTGCAACGGCGGCACCAATGGAGAAATTGTCATTACCAACATTCAAAAAGGAACGCCCCCCTACCTGTTCAGCTGGCGCGGAGGACCGTTCCTACCCGACAACACCTTGAAAGGTTTGCCAGTAGGCACTTATAACGTCGTTATTCGCGACGCCAACAACTGCGAGACCTCGCTCGACATAGAGGTGCGGGAAAAGGAATTGACCGTAGTTCCCGACATCCGAAAACCGCTGTGCACCGGCGATGCCAACGGGGTCATCACGCTCAACGTTACTAACGGGACGCCACCCTACCTCTTTGACTGGGGAGCGGGTTTTGTGCCCGACAACAGCCAGGGAGGTTTTGCAGCGGGCACTTATACCATCTTGGGCTTGGATGCTGAGTTGTGCAAGGGTACGTTTGTCGTTACCGTCACCGACAATCCGCCGCTAACGCTCCAGATGGACACTACTGACATCAGCTGCTACGGGGCAAACGATGGTGTGGGCATCGCCCTGCCCGCCGGTGGCGTGGGCAGCTACACCTATCGGTGGAGTCAGAACAGCACCACTAACTCTGCTGAGGCCTTAGGCCCGGGCCAGTATTTTGTTACTGTGGCCGACGGCAACGGCTGCACCGTAGTGGGCGGTGTCTTCATCCGGGAGCCAGAGCGCATTCGCCTTCAGCTCGTCAGTACGACAGATCTGCGCTGCAATGGCTTACCCGAAGGCGTCATTCGCTTGTCGGTCGAAGGGGGGCGAACGCCCTACGTTTTTTGGGTGGATGGCCGCCCACCCGCGCCTTCGCCGCAATTGGAGGGGTTGCTGGCCGGCGATTACTGGGTCAAAGTGCGCGACGGCAGCGGCTGTACGGACTCCATCTTTGCTACCCTCTACCAGCCCCCACCGCTGTGGGTAGATGCTCAGCCCAGCGACATCACGCTGGACCTGGGCTACGCCGAACAGGTGTACACCATCACTGCGCCGCCCGGCAGGCCCGTTTCGTTCACCTGGACACCGCCGCTGGGGCTTAGCTGCGCTGACTGCCCCGCCCCCAACCTCGTAGCCATCCAAAACACTACGTACGTCGTGCAAATCACCGACGAAGACGGCTGTGTAGCCTTTGATTCGGTGCGCCTCGTCGTTCGCGACGAGCGCCCCATCTACGTGCCCAACGTTTTTGCGCCAGACAGGGCCTATCCCAACAGTCATTTCACCCTCTTCGGTGGCCCAGCCGCCGTTAGCATCGACCTGTTGCGCATCTACGACCGATGGGGCAGCCTCGTCTTCGAAACGCGCAATATCCCGCTCAACGACCCTTATTTAGGTTGGGATGGGCGCTTCCGCGGTCAACTTGTAGACGGGGTATTTGCGTTCTACGCTTTGGTGCGCTTTGTGGACGAGCGACAAATACCATACGAAGGCAGCGTGACTGTAGTGCGGTAGCAAAACACGCTCACCTTTTCAAAAAAACACCCATGCTCTTTGAGCTTGACATCAGTGTTGATCTGCGCCTGCGACAGCTGAAGGAGGAGGACTTTCCCGCCATCGTCGAATGCCTCAACGACAAGGACATCGCCCAAAACACGCGCAGCATACCGCACCCCTACACCTTCCAAGACGCGCTGGACTTTTAGGAGAAGCGAAAAGAGGCCTACGAAAAAGCCGGCGGCGCCCCCAGCCATTGGGTGATCGAGCACCGCCAACACGGTTTAGTGGGCACCATCGCGGTCTTCTTTAAATACGGCATCGAAAGCCATCGCGACGAAATCGGCTACGTGATAGGCCTCCCCTGGCGTGGGCGCGGCTATGCTACGGCAGCTGTGCAGGCGCTAACGGCGATGCAGTTCGAAACGCGGCCTCAGCTCGTGCGGATGGAAGCCTGGGTTTACGCCCACAACCCCGCCTCTAAGCGCGTCCTGGAAAAAGCCGGATACGCTACGGAGGGCTACTGCCGCTCTTGTTACTTAAAGAACGGCCAATTGTTGGACGCCTGGCTCTTAGCGCGCCTGCGCGGAGATCGATGACGGATTGCGCATGAATTTTGGCGGCTGAAGGGGCAGACAAACTCCAAAAGAATGGCCCAACGCTTCGGAGCGAAATGAGCAACAGGCTTTGAGCCATGTCTAAACCGATTTCTACGCGAGGCAGATAAACAACCTTGCTTCCATCCTTTTGGGAGCCGCCTAGGCAGGGCGAGTTTGAAGCCAACTCCAGGAGATAGCGCCTTGTGCTCAGAAGGCCTTCCGCTCAACGTCTCATCAAGACCGATAAAGCGGTATTGAAGGTGTTTTTATACTTTTAGTCAGCCGACAGCAGTTTCATCCCTCAGTTTTTCCTGTTCTTTGTGCGGTACAATTCAATTATCATCCGAGTTACTATGCCGCCACTTGCTGATGTAGAAGCCCTCAACCGAGCCATTGAGGCCGAGCGCGCTTTTATTGACCGCCTTTGGGAAGCGACGGGCCAAGTCATCGTCGGCCAGTCGCACATGCTCGAGCGCCTGCTCATTGGTCTGCTCACCAAAGGGCATATTTTGCTCGAAGGCATGCCCGGTTTGGCCAAAACGCTGGCCATCAAAACACTGGCCCAGGCGGTGGACGCCCGCTTTAGCCGTATTCAGTTCACCCCTGACTTACTGCCTGCCGACGTAGTGGGCACGATGATCTACAACCCGGCAAAAGCCGAGTTTGCGGTGCGCCAAGGGCCAATCTTCGCCAACTTTGTGTTGGCCGATGAGATTAACCGCGCTCCGGCTAAAGTGCAAAGCGCCCTGCTGGAAGCTATGCAAGAGCGCCAAGTAACTATTGGCAACGACACCTTTCGCTTGCCCGAACCCTTCTTGGTGTTGGCTACTCAAAACCCCATTGAACAAGAGGGCACCTATCCGCTGCCCGAAGCTCAAGTGGACCGCTTTCTGTTAAAAGTCAAGATTGGCTACCCTAACCAAGACGACGAGCGCCTCATTGTGCGTCGCTACCTCAACGGCGAGTCGCCCGAGGTGAAAAAAGTAGTTTCTACGGAGACCTTGCTGAAGGCGCGCGAAGCCGTCAAGAAGGTCTTGCTCAGCGAGAAAATAGAGCAGTACGTGCTGGACATCATCTTCGCCACCCGCGAGCCGGCCCGCTTCGGGCTTCCTCAAATGGCACCGCTCATCAGCTATGGCGCTTCTCCTCGGGCTAGTCTGGCTTTAGCACAGGCTTCGCGTGCGCTGGCTTTCATTCGAGGGCGCGGCTTTACCACCCCCGACGATGTGCGCGAGGTGTGCTTGGACGTGTTGCGCCACCGCATTGGGCTGACTTACGAAGCCGAAGCCGAAGGCATAGCTCAGGAGGGCATCGTTGAGCGCATCCTTCAAACCATACCCATACCATGACTTCGAACGAACTGCTCAAGAAAGTGCGTAAAATTGAGATTAAAGCGCGCGGCCTGAGCAGCCACCTGTTTACGGGCGGCTATCACAGCGCCTTCAAAGGGCGCGGCATGTCGTTCAGCGAAGTGCGCCTGTATTATCCGGGCGATGACGTGCGCAATATTGACTGGAACGTAACCGCTCGCGCGGGTGAGCCTTACGTCAAAGTCTTCGAAGAGGAGCGCGAAAACACCGTTATGTTGCTGGTAGACGTTAGCGGCTCCGCTGTCTTCGGTAGCCACAGTCAATTTAAAGAGGAATACCTCACCGAACTGTGCGCCGTCTTGGCGTTTTCGGCTATCGCCAACAACGATAAGGTGGGGGTCATGCTTTTTTCTGACCGCATCGAGTTGTTCATCCCGCCCAAAAAGGGCAAGCAGCACATCCTGCGCATCATTCGCGAAATCTTGTTGGCTCGGCCCAAAGGGCGCCATACCGACCTAGGGCTGGCCCTGCGCTTTGTGCACAACGTACTCAAAAAGCGCAGCGTGTGCTTTGTGCTGTCCGACTTTTTGGCTTCGGGCTACGAGGAGGCCCTGCGCATTGTAGCGCGGCGCCACGACTGCATTGGCATTCACTGTTGGGACGTGCTGGAACGCGACCTGCCCGACGTGGGCGTGCTGCGCGTAGCTGACGCCGAAACAGGCGAACAAATCTGGGTGGATACCACCAGCGGCCAACTGCGCCGCCAATATCGGCAGACCTTTGAAGCGCATCGGGCGAATACGCAGGCACTTTTTCGGCGCGCCAGTGCCGACTTTCTCAGCCTGTGTACCGACCAGCCCTATGTGCGCGAATTGCTTCAATTCTTTGCCCGTAGGTCAAAAGTGGTGGCGCATGGGTAGGGCTTCGACAACTGGGCAATTCGGCAAGCAAAGGCCGCGCAACAGCGGCAAGCCAAACAGCAACTCGGCGTGGCTCGGCCTTGGGGCGAGATACCTTGCCAAGGCGCTGCTGTTATGGACGCTGGGTAGCGGCATCCCCCTAATGCTGGCAGCACAAGTGCGGGCCTTGGCCAGCTTCGACCGTTCAAGCGTGGAAGCGGGTGACACCGCTGTCTTGCGCGTACAGGTGTCGGGGGTGCAGGCGGCTCCGCAGCGCGTCAATATGGCCGTGTGGTTGCCTGCACTCGCTGCCGATGACATCCGCCCGCCCTCGCCTTGGCGGCGCATAGGCGAGTACTGGGTGCAGACTATGGCCATCGTTTTGCTCGACACTGGGTGCCTCACGTTCCCCCCGTTGCCCGTGGTACTCCAAGTAGGCGACCCCGTACTGACCAACCCACTGGCCATTACTGTAACCGCGCCGCACGCACCGGCTAATTTGGAAGCAATGGCGCCTATTCGAGACATTTACCGACAGCCTACTCCACTGTGGTACGACTATTGGCCTGCGGCTGCTATCTTGGCGCTCGCTGCCGCCTTTTGGCTGTGGCGCGAACGCCGCAAGCGCACCTCGCCCCCCTCGCCCGCTCCCTCACAGCCTCCCCGCCCCTCGCCAACAGCAATCGCCTTGCAAAAATTAGAAACTCTCGCTCGGGAAAAACCCTGGACGCAACCTCAGCGCATCGGTGAATACTATGCTGCGCTCAGCTGGATTGTGCGCGAGTTCTTAGAGCAAGAGTATAAGATCCCGGCCTTGGAACAAACAACAGCAGAAATCGCTTGCAACCTGGAGAAAACCTCTTTTCCCGAACCGCTTCGCCCCGACGTACAGCGTCTACTGCAGCAAGCCGATTGGGTGAAATTCGCCGACGCTCAGCCCCCTGAAAAATACCACGAGCAATGGCTGCACACGGCCCGACGCATCTGTGAAACACAAGCGCCCGAGACGAAGGCCAACGAGAAGACACCCCCATAACAGCCTCCGGAGGGCTCTACTGCCCATCGACTCGCATCTGCTGTTATGGCTTTGAACGGCGGACAATGGCTCAACAAAAAACACCGTCCTCGTGCCGCCTCCGCTTAAAAAAGACCTCTTTCCTTAGTAAAGCTATTCGGCCAACACGACATGCTCGAAACAACAGTACGCCTCTCCCCTCCGCTGTTGCTCGCCGCTGCAGTATCTCTCGTCATCGCAGCCTTCCTCGCCTGCAATAGCACCCCCTGCTCGCCCCCCTATGGCACCTGGGAAGCCGAAGAAGGGCACCTCTGGGTCATCCTGCCCGATGGCAGAATGCTTTGGATTATGCGTTTCGGCAGCCAGTTCGACACAGTGCACCTGTCGTACCGCTACCGTTGTTCTCAGACGCCTGCAACCCTTGACCTGCATGACTTCGACGGTGGCCCTTGGCAAGGCAAAGTCCTCTATGGCCTCTTTGAGCGCACCAGCGATACCTCCTTCCGCTTTTGCACTGCTGCCGGCACGGATCCCTCCGCGCGTCCGGCATATTTTGACCAAACGGAAACCGTGCGTTTCTTTCGAAAGAAACCCTAAGGACCGCAAAGGCTCAGCGAGCATTACACAGCCCGCTGAGCCTTCTGCAGCGTCAATCGTTTGCAAAAGTGGCGCGCTTAAAACGCCAAATGTACCATTAAGGTGTAGCTTCGGCCATCGGAGGGCCATACCCCAGGCCCCGGATAGAAGGTAGGGCGCTTGGTGAAATACTGCTTGTTAGTGAGATTATTAATGCTAAAACGCATGCCGAGTTGGGGCAATAACTGCCACGAAAGGTTAACATCGAGCAACCCGTAAGCAGGGACTAAGCCAACCGCGCCCGTAGCGTTGGGTGTAACCGTGTTGAGAGGGTCAGCAAAGCTCTCGGCAGTGTAGCTGTACAGCAATGAGGCAGTAAGCGTCTTGTAGCGCGCATTAACGCCGTTGCGCGAGATCCACTTCGGCACCGACTCGACGCGCTTGCCGGCGATGCTGCGGTTTTCTGTGGCGCTGACGCGCACGGAGTCGCCAGAGTACTTAGCGTCCATCCATGCCGTGGCGGTAAAGACGGAGAGGTAGGTGTGCTGCCCTATCGGCAGCCCGTACTCGATAAAAATTTCTAGGCCGTGGGTCATGGAGTTGCCGATGTTAGTACGCCACAGGATGACCGTATCTAAGCGCTCGTTGTAGAGCGACACATTGCCAAAGCGGCGGTCATAGCGCATTTGGAAGGCGCTGAGGTCCCAGCGGAGGTACTGTGCGCGGCCGCGCCAGCCCAGCTCCAAATTATAGCCGTAGGCATCTCGGATGTTTGGGTCGGTGCGCTCGTAGGGGTTGGCCGGTATGACGTCTTTGAACAGCACTGGTCGGTAGGCTTGTGACCAGCCGGCGTATAGGCTCTGTATTTTGCTCAGGGTGTACGACGATGTCAGGCCAAACAGCGGGAAGTTGCGCTTGATGGTGTTTTCCACCTCGGAGGACGGCAAGTAGACAACGTCGCCCTCAACGCGCGTCTGACCTATTTCTACCCGAGCTCCGGGCGTTAGAGACCAGCGGGTTGTAAGTTGGAACTTGTTCTCTACAAATAGAGCGAGGTTGCGCGTGCGCATCCACAAATTGCGCCTAAAGCCGTCGGCATCCACAGAGAGGTCGTAGTCAGAACCTGTAGTGCCGCGTCCTTGCTGCAGGCGGTTTAAGTCGTTATGGATGTATTGAGCGCCTGCTGTCAACACTGAACCGATTTGG
>CALHAM010000097.1 GCA_937934275.1 uncultured Saprospiraceae bacterium
GATTGAAGCAGCCATGCTTAGCACACTTGAAGATAAGGAGTAGAACCACTTTTTATAACCTATCTTTGAGTTGTAGTGCGCTGCCACACTGAACAGGATAGGAAAAAAGAGCAAAAAAGAAAAGGCGAAGCATCGCTGTGGCAGCGCCGAGTTAGACGCATTTTTCCTTAAATAGTTCGCAGCATATGCCCAAGACTTCTGCTCTCGATCGCCAACGCTCCGTCTACGTTGGAGGAGCGGCTGGAAAGCGCCCTAAGATACCCATCGACCTATCGCGTTTAGAGGCAGCTGCCCGCAAACGCATGAGTACCGAAGCCTGGGCTTACATCGCTGGTGGTGCGGGGCATGAGCGCACGATAGCTCACAACACCAGTGCTTTTGATCGATGGGCCATTGTTCCGCGCATGTTGCGCGATGTGCAGGAGCGCGACATCTCTACAACACTGCTGGGCCATTCTGTACCGGCACCGCTTTTTTTAGCTCCCATTGGTGTGCTGGAGATGGTACATCCGGAGGCAGATTTGGCCGTAGCGCGTGCAGCAGGCGCCCTAGGGCTGCCGTTCGTTTTTTCCAATCAGGCCTCTGTACCCATGGAAGCGTGTGCCGCGGCGATAGGAGAAACACCGCGTTTTTTCCAGCTATACTGGAGCCGCTCCGACGAACTGGTCATTCATTTTCTGCAACGCGCCAAGGCGTGTGGGTGCTCCGGCATTGTGGTTACACTCGACACCACGCTTCTGGGCTGGCGCACTCGTGACCTCGACCTGGCCTTCTTGCCTTTCCTGCGCGGCATGGGGCTTGCTCAGTACACATCGGACCCCGTTTTTAGGGAAATTATGGAAGCTCCTGACCCGGCACCTGTGGACCGACCGCGCCCGACAGCCAAAGCAGTTTACACCTTGATAGCCGCTAATCGCCGCTTCCCGGGTTCTTTTTGGAAGAATCTCCGCTCGGGCGCTGGTTTGCGCGCGGTGCGCACTTTTGTGCGCATTTATTCGCGCCCCAACATCACGTGGCAAGACTTACCCTTTTTGCGCCAACACACCGACCTGCCTATCTTTTTAAAGGGCATCTTACACCCAGATGACGCGCGCAAAGCTCTAGACTATGGGGCGGACGGCATCTACATTTCCAACCACGGCGGCCGCCAAGTGGACGGAGCCATTGCTGCAATAGAAGCCCTTCCGGCCATCGCGGCTGTTGTTCAGGGTAAAGTGCCCATCTTGATAGACAGTGGCTTTCGCGGCGGAGCCGACGTGTTCAAGGCGTTGGCTCTGGGCGCCACAGCGGTTGGCATCGGGCGGCCTTATTGCTACGCCTTGGCTATCGCCGGTCAAGCGGGGGTAGAAGAACTGTTGGCGAACTGGATGGCCGACATTGAGCTTACGATGGCGCTGGCGGGCTGCAAAAATTTAGAGGAAATACGTCAGACGCCGCTTTTAGACCGCAAGGCTTAGGCGATCCACCTGAGCCGCAGGCTGTTGGCAACCACACTGACCGAACTGAGCGCCATGGCGGCGCCCGCAAACATAGGGTTGAGCAGGAAGCCAAAGGTCGGATACAAGGCTCCAGCAGCGATGGGAATGCCGATGATGTTGTAAATGAACGCCCAGAATAAGTTTTGTCGAAGCGTGCGCACTGTCTGACGCGAAAGGCGTATAGCCTCGGGTATTTTGCGCAGGTCGTTGCTCATCAGCGTCATATGCGCCACATCCATCGCGATGTCAGTGCCCCGTCCCATAGCAATGCTTACATCGGCTCGGGCAAGTGCCTGACTGTCGTTGATGCCGTCTCCTGCCATGGCCACCACTTTGCCCAAAGCTTGTTGTTCGCGTACAAAGGCCTCCTTGTCGGCCGGCATTAAGTTAGCGCGGAAGTGTTCGATGCCCAAATCTTTGGCTACGCCACGGGCACTCGCCGCATTGTCGCCGGTAAGCAGCCACACCTCAACGCCCATCTCGCGCAGTTGGCGTAGGGCTGGGGCCGCCGAAGTTTGGATGGGGTCAGCGATGGCTATGGCAGCTAAGGCGCGGTTTGCATAAGCAAAAAATACCACTGTTCGATTTTCGCTTTCCCAACGCTTGGCGGCTTGTTCGAGGGTGTTGGGCAGCGCCGGCCCTTCTGTCGCTAATAGCGTGCGGTTGCCTGCCAGCACTTGCTCGCCCCGAAAGCAAGCGCGAACACCTAACCCCGGCAGCTGCTCCACATCGGTCAGCGGTATCGGCATGGCTTGGCTTTCTAAGTGCGTCGCTATAGCCTCGGCTATAGGGTGCTGGATCTGGCGTTCCAGGGAGTAGAGTACATCGGTCCACGGGCCGGTTGGAAGGTCGTTGGCCCACACAATGGCTTCTACAGTGGGTTTTCCCGCGGTAAGCGTACCGGTCTTGTCTAAGGCAAGCACCTGAATGCGATGGGCTAATTCCAGGCTTTCGGCATTCTTGATGAGAATACCTTTTTCTGCCCCTTTCCCAATGCCCACCATAATAGCTGTGGGGGTGGCCAGCCCTAAGGCGCAAGGGCAGGCAATGACGAGCACAGTAACTAAGGCAAGTAGCCCTCGAACTAACCCATCAGGCCCACCCCAAAGCCACCAGGCGGCCAGTGAAAACAAGGCAATCAGGATCACCACAGGTACGAATACCGCCGCTACTCGGTCCACCACGCGCTGCACAGGAGCCTTGCTCCCTTGGGCCTCTTCCACCGTTCGGATGATTTTGGCCAACAGCGTATCAGCGCCGACTTGTTCAGCGCGCAACTGTAAGGGAGAGTGTTGGACAACCGTTCCAGCCCAGAGGCGATCGCCGGGGCCTTTGGCTACGGGTGTAGGTTCGCCGCTGAGCATGCTCTCATCTACATATGAGTGCCCATTGTGTACGATGCCGTCTACGGGTATTTTTTCGCCCGGTCGCACCAGCAGGAGATCGCCCACCCCTACATGCGCTGTCGGGACCTCTTCTGTGCGCCCATCCGAAAGTAGGCGTACAACGGTTTGCGGCTGAAGGCCCATGAGCTTTTTGATGGAGGACGAGGTCTGGGCTTTAGCCCGCTCCTCTAGCCATTTGCCCAACAAGACAAAAGCAATGACGACCCCAGCTGCCTCAAAGTATACATGTGCCTCTAACCCTCGGCTCTCCCAAAAGGCAGGATTTAAGGTATTGAATACGCTAAAGCCATAGGCGATGCCTGTGCTCAGGGCTACCAAAGTGTCCATAGTAGCAGTGCGGTGCAAGGCTTGTCGCCAGGCATTGGAGAAAAACGAGCGACCAAACCAGAATACTAATGGTGTGGATAAAGCCCACATCACATAGTTGGCAACTGGCGAGTCCATCCCAAACATACCTAGCAAAACCAGCGGTGCTGCCAACAGTAGCGCTCCTATTGCTCGCCAGCGCAAGGCATCATGGCGATACTCAAGCCCTTGAACGGCTGCTTCGCTGTCTTTACCCGCCACAATTAGGTCGTATCCAATGCTTTGCAGCGCTTTTTTCAGGTCCTCAGGCGATACCTCCTCCGGCGAATATTCCACCTGGGCAGTGTTGGTCGCCAGGTTCACAGACGCTGAGCGAACACCCGGCACGCGACAAAGACTCGCTTCTACACTCCGGGCACACGAAGCGCAGGTCATACCCACTACTGCGTATCGTTTTTGGACTGTCCCCATCTTTTTTTCTGCACTCATTCTTCGTCTTTTTGCTCGAATGGCTATTCTAGCCTAAAAAATAATCATAAACTTCTAAAACGCTCGAAACGCGCTAGAAGGTTTTCTCTTCCAGTGTTGAAGACAATTTCTTTGATTAGCCGATGCTAGCGCGCTCAATGCCGCGCCGGCTTTACTCGCCCCTTCAAAATCACGCTCACCTCGTTTGGATACGTGTTGGCTGTAACGACAATGATCTTTTTCTGCTCGTTTGTTTTGCCTTCCGTATTAAAGCGCGCCTTTATTTCGCCTGTTCCGCCGGGTGGAATAGGATCCTTAGGCCAATCCGGCACGGTGCAGCCGCACGAAGAGCGCGCATTTAAGATAGAAAGCGGCACTTTTCCCTCATTTCGAAAAACAAACGTATGCTCAACGACATCGCCTTCCTGTACTTCACCGAAATCGTACTCCGGTGCGTCAAAAATAATACGCGCCAGTGCGTTGGTATCCAAGGGCATGTCTGCCGATATCGGATTGCGGATCAATTCGCTATTTGGGCCGCTGCTGCGTATTTCGCGCACACCCGAGGTATGGTCGCTCTTACAGGCCCACCAGCCCATAATACCTAAGAGCAAGGTGAAAAACCGGGTTTTCATAGTCATTACATGCGTTTGTTTTTCTAAAAGAATTTAGCGTACAACGTTCGACGTATCTCAAGGATGCGTTCCCGCAAAAGCTAGCAAAGATGCATGAAACCGAGTTTCCAAGAGCGCTAAAGAGCGCTCTTTTATCACTTAGTTTTTAATGTTCTCCTCAACATGTGCAAGGCTCAGGTACCCTCTATCTTTGCCCGGCTTTCATATAGATTAAAAACGCAAGTCTAATCCAATTCACACCGTAAAATAGAATAATGATAAAAAAACGCGTACTGATTACAGGTGCTGCGGGCTTCATCGGCTCTCACCTGTGCGATCGCTTTCTCGCCGAAGACTATCAAGTTGTCGGTATGGATAACCTCCTGACAGGGAATTTAGATAATATAGCACACCTGTTCAAGGAAAAAGATTTTGAGTACTATCATTACGATGTTACTAAGTTCGTCCATGTGCCCGGCAGATTAGACTATATCTTGCACTTCGCCTCGCCAGCAAGCCCAATCGATTACTTGCAAATGCCCATCCAAACGCTGAAAGTAGGCGCATTGGGCACCCATAACTGCTTAGGACTAGCCCGTGAAAAAGGTGCACGCATCTTAGTCGCCTCCACTTCCGAAGTCTACGGCGATCCCTTAGTTCATCCGCAAACCGAAGAATACTGGGGTAACGTTAACCCTGTTGGCCCCCGCGGTGTTTACGACGAAGCCAAACGCTTTTTGGAGGCGATTACCATGGCTTATCACAATGTGCACGGCGTAGAAACGCGCATCGTGCGCATCTTTAATACTTACGGCCCTCGCATGCGCGTCAACGATGGGCGGGTGCTACCCGCCTTTTTTAGCCAAGCCATTCGCGGTGAAGGCCTTACCGTGTTTGGCGACGGCTCTCAAACGCGCTCCTTTTGTTACGTGGACGACCTCGTCGAGGGCATCTATCGCCTCCTGATGAGCGACTACTACCTGCCCATGAACCTCGGAAACCCCTCCGAAATTACCGTCCTGCAGTTCGCTCAGGAAATCCTCGATTTGGTGCAAAACCCAAGAGCCTACATCGACTATCGGCCACTGCCGGTGGACGACCCTAAGCAGCGTCGCCCTGATATCACCAAAGCTCGCCAAATCTTGGGTTGGGAACCTAAAATAGACCGAGCCACAGGCCTAAAACTCACCTATGAATATTTTAAAAAAGTAGTGCCTGCAAACCCTTAAAGTAATAGACCTATCCCACCTTTATCATATATGAGCATATGTGAGCAAATGGAGGTCGCCCGAGCGCGCAACAGCTCAACAGTTCCTCTTCGCTCAGAGCATTAGGGTCAAACAAGCAGTGTAAGCATTGGTCGAGTAGAAACAAGTTTAGAGGCATACGAGTACTGAACTTCCGCCCGCTAAAATACCTCATAGGTGATAAGTAAATAGACAGATATCGCCCAAATGCAGGGAATTGGGGCAGCCTCTGAGCCGAACAAATAAAAAGAGGGTAATATTAGTTGGAGGCTATCTCACATCGTCTCCAATTTTTTAGCTGATGTTCAGGGCTTTTAAGGTTAGTGATAAAAAATCCTCAAAAAAATTGGGTTTAGGTCTTGACAAGTATAGGAGTACATGTATCTTTGCGCCCGCTTTTGATTGTTACGCTTTAGTCGACACGGAGTGTTGAAAAAGTGTGAGAAAAAAAGCGGGCGAAGGTTTTTGAAATAGTGGTTTGAGT
>CALHAM010000098.1 GCA_937934275.1 uncultured Saprospiraceae bacterium
GACACCCAAGACCCCGACAAGGTCTACGTAGTCAACGTCCAGTACCACGTCTCTAAAGACGGAGGCAAAACCTTTACCGCCAAATCGGCCCCGCACGGCGACCACCACGACCTGTGGATAGCGCCCGAAGACCCTCGGCGAATGATCATCGGCGATGACGGAGGCGCTCAGGTGAGCTATGACGGAGGCGAAACTTGGAGCACCTACTACAACCAACCCACCGCACAATTTTATCGGGTAACTACCGACAACGCTTTCCCCTATCGCATTTATGCCGCTCAACAAGACAACACCACCGTGCGAATCCGCCATCGCACCGAAGGCAGCCGCATCGAAGAACGCGACTGGGAACCTACCGCTGGAGGTGAATCCGGGCACATTGCCGTTGACCCTACCGACGACGATATCGTTTACGGCGGCTCTTATCACGGTTACCTTACTCGCCTCGACCATCGCCGCAAATCCTTCCGAATGATCAACGTCTGGCCTGAAGATAACATGGGCCACGGCGCCGAAGACGCTCGCTACCGCTTCCAGTGGAACTTCCCCCTCTTTTTTTCTCCACACGACCCGCGCAAGCTATACGCCGCCTCTAACCACTTACACGTAACCACCGACGAAGGACACAGCTGGACGACCATCAGCCCCGACCTGACCACCAACGACAAAGAACGCCAAAAGTCATCGGGAGGCCCCATCACCCAGGACAATACCAGCGTCGAATATTACTGCACCATCTTCGCCGCCTGCGAGTCACCCTACGAGGCTGGTCTGCTATGGGTGGGCACAGACGACGGTCTGGTGCACGTCAGCCGCGATGGCGGCACCACCTGGACAAATGTTACCCCATCGCTCATGCCTAAATGGTGCATGGTCAACTGCGTCGAACCCGACCCCTTCCGAAAAGGTGGCCTTTACCTGGCAGCAACCTCGTACAAAATGGGCGATTACAGCCCTTACCTATTTCACACCGCCGACTACGGACGCACCTGGCGAAAAATTACTAACGGCATTGCCGCCGAACACTTTACGCGCGTCATTCGCGCCGACCCAAAGCGCCAAGGCCTGCTCTACTGCGGTACCGAGCAGGGCATGTACATCAGCTTCGACGACGGCGCCCATTGGCAGCGCTTCCAACTCAACCTGCCCATCGTCCCTATCACCGACTTGGCCATTAAAAACGATAACCTCATCGCCGCTACTCAAGGCAGAAGCCTGTGGATTCTCGACGACCTAACCGTGTTGCACCACACGCAGGAACGCATTGGGCAAAAGGAGTTTCACCTCTACCCACCCATGCCGACCTACCACATGCCAGGACAACAAGTGCGCTCTCTCAAAAGTGCTGGCACTAACCACCCCAGTGGTGTCATGGTGCACTTTTATTTGAAAGACAAACCCTCTCCCAAGGACTCCATCGCCCTGGAGTTCCTCGATGCCCAGGGCAACCTCATCCGACGGTTCGCCTCCTATCACGATAAGACCGACAAACTAGAGGAGCTGAAAGCCGGCGGCAATCGCTTTGTTTGGAACATGCGCTATCCCGACATCAAAAAGTTCGAAGGCTTGGTGCTGTGGTCAACGCGCCTCAACGGCCCCAAAGTGCCGCCCGGCGAGTACCGCGTTCAATTGGTGTGGAACGGCCAAAGGGCCGAGGAGCCGTTTGTCATTTTGCCCGACCCTCGTGCCTCAGCTCGCCCTGAGGACTACGCCGCCCAATTTGCCTTCGTCAAGGCCTGCGCCGATAAACTCTCAGAAATACACACGACCATCGAGCAAATCCGCCAAGTGCGCAATCAATTGAAAACAATAGAGAACCGCCTGACCGACGAAGAACGCCTAAGGTCGCTGCGCGACAAAATCACCTCCGTTCAAACGGCCATCACCGAAGTTGAGGAAGCGCTCTACCAAACCCAAAACCGCTCTGCTCAAGATCCGCTCAATTTCCCTGTGCGGCTCAACGACAAGCTGGGTAACCTAATGGAGACGGTAGCCACAGGCAATTTTCCTCCCACCACTCAAGCTGTGCAGGTTAAGGACATGTTGATGGAAAAGATCAATGCCGAATTAGAGCGATGGCAGCACGTGCGCCAAAGCGAATTGCCGGTCATCAATCAGTTAGTTCGCCAATTGGAAGTACAGGTCATTCAGATAGATTAGTTATCAGTAGTACCACCAATCCGTCTTGCCAAAATCGTAGTCGAGCAAAACCTCATCGAGCAAAGGGTCCGCACCTGGGACGTAGGGCGTCTTCAGGTCGTAGCCCCATATTTTGGCTAAGTTATGCCAATAACTGGCGGCCAAACCGCCGCGAGTTTCCTTGATGAGCTCATAGAAGGGTTTGTGGAGCTCTTTCTCGATCATTTTGATAAGCACTTTGCCCTCAGTGCGCGTCAGGTTTTTGAGTTGCTCTTCATAGTCTTTCTCCAGGTCGCGCTTTTCACGCCGATAATATCGGCGGCGCTGGCGTTTGCTCATGTCTTGGGTTCGGGCCTGCACCTCGTCATAAAGTTGGATGGCCTGTAAGGCGTAGGGATACACTTTGCGAGCGGCCCGAGTGTAGAGAAAATGCTGCCGGCGTTCGGCCTCGTCCTTAAAAATGCGCCGTGCCGATATCCGAACGACGGGCAACGACATCACAAAAATGGAGTCTCCTTGAAGAATTTCCAGCCTGGCCCAAGCACCTCGGGGGGCCACGTACTCCGCAGTTTCCCATGGGTCTTCTGCCGACCATTGAGCCTGCCCAATGGATGCGCTATACAGCATCAGAAGTGCAGCGATTAAAGAGCGGGTGTACATATCAAGGCCCTGATTGTGTAGTAATAGTGATGGGCAAAACAAGGTAGTAATCGGGAAAGAAAGGTTTTTTAGCGAAATTTTTAGACCTACAACAGAAAACAAACAAGTCTGAAGGATTACTGAGTTTTCCTCGAAGATACGGGCATTAAACGATCGGCGTGTAGTTTCGTTACATCGAATAGGTCTTTTATTGAAGCAGCCAAAAACAAGCGCCACTTTCTACAGATAGGTGAAAGTGGCGCTTGCTTCTTTTATAGAAAAAAGACGAAACAAGCGGGTTATTTGCCTTCGTTGCGCTTGGCCGCACGGGCGGCGCGCGCACGCGCCAGAGCCTCAGCGCGCGTCAACTTCGGCCTCTCCGCCGACGCAGCCGACTTCTCCTCTTCCGACGCAGCCGTGCTCAAACCCCGCTCCGCACGCTTGGCCGCACGGGCGGCGCGCGCACGCGCCAGAGCCTCAGCGCGCGTCAACTTCGGCCTCTCCGCCGACGCAGCCGACTTCTCCTCTTCCGACGCAGCCGTGCTCAAACCCCGCTCCGCACGC
>CALHAM010000099.1 GCA_937934275.1 uncultured Saprospiraceae bacterium
GGCGGATAGATGTACGTGTTGCGCACCATGAACTCCTTGAGGATGTCGTTCTGTATGGTGCCGCTTAGGGCTTCGGGAGGTACCCCTTGTTCTTCAGCCGCTACGATGAAAAAGGCCATGATAGGGATGACGGCTCCATTCATAGTCATGGATACCGACATCTGGTCGAGAGGTATTTGATCGAAGAGGATTTTCATATCCTCCACAGTGTCAATGGCTACCCCCGCCTTGCCCACGTCGCCTATTACACGCGGGTGATCGCTGTCGTAGCCGCGGTGGGTGGCCAAGTCGAAGGCTACAGAAAGGCCCTTCTGACCAGCAGCCAAATTGCGCCTATAGAAGGCGTTGCTCTCTTCGGCTGTAGAGAAGCCTGCATACTGGCGAATGGTCCAAGGCTGGCTGACGTACATGCTGCTGTAAGGCCCGCCCAGAAAGGGCGGTATGCCCGCCACAAAGCGCCAATCAGGGCGGTAAGGTGGAGCAGCAAGCGGGCGTGGGCGCAAGGACAGGTCGAGGCGATGAGTAGCAAAATCGGCAATAAACATAGAATAGAAATAGAAAAGGTGCGGGGCAACTAATCAGCGACGTCCGTCGCTGCAAAAATAGGCAGTTCAGGCGCCGTTGGATAGAGTCTCAAAATATCCTCATTCGAAGGCCTAACACTTTGCAAACTACCGGTATTAGTCAATGATTCCAAAGCCTAAGGTTTCTCTTTTTTCAAACACAGGAAAAGAGGCTTTCTGCCTTATTCCAAACCTGTTGTGCTGAAGAATAGTGCCTATGAAACACCCACTCGATGCACTCGCTCAACCCACGGCATGGGCGCTGCTGGCCCTGCTGTTTATAGACCCCTCTCGTACCGATGTATCGCTCTTGGCTTCCGACAAAAGACTGACTCTTCAGGATTTGCGCTCGCAACCGCATTTCTGGACGTCGGAACAAGCTAAGTATCTGATAGACATTCGACAACTGGGCCATACTCCAGAAAAGGCCATCGTCCCGTTGCTTTTTAGCCCACAGGGTTTTTTAATTAATGCCCGCGAATACAACAGCCAAAAGTTTTGTTGGCTGCGCTGGTATTATACGGATTTGGAGACGTTTCATTGCATAACGCAGGAACGTACCGCCTTGCCTGCCTATGCCAAAGTGCTGGAAGAGTACAAAGGAGGGCCGTTATATGCCTACGATCCCTATGCCTCTTGCCAACAGACACGCGAGGAAGAAGCGAGCGAAATCCCAACAGGCACCAATGAGCCAACTACTTCCATCTCCTATTCCCCCATGGCTTTTGCCCGGTTAGAAGAACGATGCCTCGGTTTTCAGAGCGGTGACATTCTCATTCGACCTAACATTGTTTTATGGGGGCTTTTCGGCAGCGCTAGTGTGCCACCAGAGGTGGTAGGCAGCGGATGGGGGCACGCCGCAGGCATTTCGCGCACTTCAACTCCTGGAGCGGATATAGATCAATCGTTGAAAGAAGCGTGCGTCATCGAAGCCTGGGGGCCGGAGCTCCCTCGAGAACACCAGCTGCGCGAAACCAAAGCCTGCGTGCCGGGCAAGTTCGAACTGAGTTTGAAAACCTTTCCCGTGCCCAATGAGAACTACTGGTGCAAAAAGCGAAAAGGATGCCGCTTTCGGCTGCGGGCAGACCTTTTGGAGGAGCAGCGCCAAGCGATTGCCGCCTTTTGGCGGCAACAGATGGAAGAAATAGACGGTTACTCTGTTTTTGCTCAGAAGCGCTTCCCTTGTTCTCCGACCACCAGAGGCAGTGGATGTAACCGGAAGCGCATCCCCCCCTGCGCTACCGACGACTGGGCCAACGGCTCCGAGTGGTATTGCTCTTTGCTGATATGGCAGGCCTATTACTACGTTGCAGGAATAGACATCGACGTAAATGGTGGCGTTTACGTGTTTCCGAACGACATTATTCGCTCCTCCGCCTTCCAAAATACCGCTACTGACCAAGAGAGGCGAGTGCGCTTTTAAGCAAGCGAACGCGACTAAAGGCGTCTTCCTCCGCACCGCCCAGCGCAAACGCTGTAATACCTTTGCTGCGTAAGAGCAAAGAAACAAGCCCATGCCACAAAGCGAATTAGAGCAACTCAATCGCCACGCCTGCCGAGCCGTAAGGGAAGTCGGCGCTTTTTTGCGCCAAGAAGCCAACAAAGTACAACCTCATCAAATTGAGGAAAAGCACCGGAGTGGCTTAGTAACGTATGTCGATCGCACGGCTGAGCAGATGCTGGTGGAGCGGCTGGGCACCCTGCTGCCCGAGGCGGGCTTCTTTACCGAAGAGGAAACGGTGAGTCGAGAGACACAGACCCGATTATGCTGGGTCATTGACCCCTTAGACGGCACCACCAACTACCTACACGGCATCCCACACTACTCGATCAGCGTAGGGCTGCGTTCAGGCAGTGAGGTGATCCTGGGCATTGTTTACCACGTAGTGCGCGATGAGATGTACCATGCAGTCCGCAACGGCGGCGCTTGGTGCGATGATGCACCCATTCGCGTCAGCGAACGCAAGGCGTTAGCGGAGGCATTGGTAGCAACAGGTTTCCCTTACCACAACCTTAGCAGATTAGAGCCGTGGCTCAACATGCTGCGCATCGTGACGACGCAAGCGCGCGCCGTGCGGCGTTTTGGTTCGGCGGCCCTCGACTTAGCCTACGTAGCTTGTGGTCGCTTTGATGTTTTCTACGAGTACGGGCTGAATGCCTGGGACGTTGCAGGTGGCGCTCTGCTGGTGCATGAGGCCGGCGGGCGCATTAGCGACTTTCAAGGGGGTGCCGGTTTTCTGAACGGTAGTGAAGTTTTAGCCTGCAACGCTTTAGTTTTTGATACGGTTCTCCAGATCGTCTCAGATACGTTCGGCACCGGTGCCTGAGCACGCACAGAAACCTGTTGCGCATGGGCGCTTCTGCGGCAACATCCTCTATCTTTGCCCGGCGCATGGCCTGAGGCCATGCCGTTTTTTTTCATTCAAACCAGCCTTTTTTTGCTATGATTATTGGTGTACCAAAAGAAATCAAGGCCAACGAGAACCGGGTGGCCCTCACGCCTGCTGGCGCATTAGAATTGGTCAAGCACGGCCATACTGTTTACGTGGAAGCCAACGCCGGCGTAGGCAGCGGTTTTGAAGATAACGATTACCTGGAGGCGGGTGCGCATATCTTGGACGCTGTCGACGAAGTATGGGCAAAGGCTGAAATGATTATGAAAGTGAAGGAGCCTATTGCGGAGGAATACAGTCGCTGCCGTGCAAACCAGCTCATCTTTACTTACTTTCACTTTGCCTCGAGCGAGGAGTTAACGAAGGCCATGATGGAGAGCGGTGCTATTTGCCTGGCCTACGAGACGGTAGAGACGAAAGATCGGCAGCTGCCCTTGCTGGTACCGATGTCGGAAGTGGCTGGCCGTATGGCTATTCAGGAGGGAGCCAAATACCTAGAGAAACCAGTGAAAGGCCGTGGTGTTTTACTGGGTGGAGTGCCGGGCGTTGAGCCGGGCAAAGTGCTCATCATCGGAGGCGGCGTTGTAGGCACGCAAGCGGCCAAAATGGCTGCCGGCTTAGGAGCGCAAGTTACCATTCTGGACGTCAACTTGGCCCGGCTGCGCTATTTGAGCGACGTCATGCCGCCCAACGTTACGACGCTGTTTTCCAACGAGTACACCATCCGCCGCCTCATTCAAACCCACGACCTCATCGTGGGTGCCGTGCTGATTCCCGGTGCTTTAGCGCCCAAAGTCATCACGCGCGACATGCTTAAGCTCATGCGCCCAGGCACCGTCATCGTAGACGTGGCCGTG
Organism: uncultured Saprospiraceae bacterium; assembly: GCA_937934275.1. GTDB lineage: Bacteria > Bacteroidota > Bacteroidia > Chitinophagales > Saprospiraceae > M3007. The sequence goes on from CALHAM010000099.1 coordinate 3,814, forward strand.
GACCAAGGCGGCTGCATCGAAACGACACGCCCCACCACACATGACCACCCCACCTACATCATCGAAGACGTAGTACACTACTGTGTGGCCAACATGCCAGGCGCTGTTCCCTTTACCTCTACTGTAGCGCTCACCAACGCTACCCTGCCCTATGCCCTTCAACTGGCCAACAAAGGCTGGGAACGCGCTTGCCGCGAAAACCCAGAGCTCTTTTTGGGCCTCAATATTGTGCGCGGAAAAATCGTGTACAAAAGCGTGGCCGAGGCCTTTGGCCTGCCTTACGAGCCGTTGGAAACGCTTTGAGACCATCCGTTTCTTGACCTTTCTGCCCAAGCGCGGGGGACACTGCCACCCTTCAGTCCCTCGCGCTTTTATTTAAAGGACAGCTCAGAGCCTCCGACCCTTTAAAGGGTCTTCCACTTTGTCCCCCCCTTACCGCTCCTTTTTAAAAGACCGCATTGGTAAACCGAACAACCGCTTAACCGCCCGCTGCTGCTATGAAAAAGGCGCTTGAACTCATCCTAAAATTGCTCGCTCTTATTGCCCTAACGATGGTGTATGCAGGCGAGATAGACCTAACACCACTCTATGCACACATCAAAGCAAAATATCGTCCTTCAGCCGCTTACTACGTCAGCGTACTGTCGGCCCTTGCTGTTTTTCTCATCTTGCTCGACTTCATCCAGGTAGCAGTAGTTTGGCTCTATCGCCGACGGATGCGCATCATCAACGACGACAACTTCGTCGTAGGCATCCGACACCTGTATTCCATTGTACTCGTCGTAGGAGTGGTCATTGGTTTGCTTTCGCTCTTTCAAATCCACATCCGCGATGTACTCACTTCGATATCCATCATCTTCGCCGGCTTGGCCATCTTGACGAAAGACTACGTCTCCAACATGATCAACGGCATGATTCTCACCTTTTCGGGCCAAATAAGCATTGGCGACAACGTTCGCATTGGGCAACACCGAGGAAAGATTATAGACATCACCTTGCAGAACATTCACCTGATTAATGACGACGACGATGTCATCTACATCCCTAACAATACGGCGATGAACACCGACATCACCAACTACACGCGGCGGCTCATTAAGCGCGTCAGCTTAGATTTTGAAATTGACCTAAAATATCTGAACAGCGTAGAAGAGTTGGAGCAATACCTCGTCGAGACACTGAACCCGTTCTCTGACCAGATACAGCCCAACAGCCCTTATTTGCGGATAGCCGAAATCCATCGCGGAAGTGTAAAGTGCAAGTTTCAATACATCCTGCGCGTACCAGACAAAGACTTAGAGCGCGTCATTCGCCGGACAGTTGCGCGGCGATTGGTGCAGCTCATCAGCGCGCGTGAGAAATACGTAGATAAAATTTCAGGCCTCCCCGACGGACGCGAGGAGGCCTGAGGATAGCGATAGTATTTCGCATACCTTGAAACCGGGCCTAAAGCGATGTTTTGCCCGCTTATTTAAGTGACATGGAAATCTGCTTAACCGCTATAGAGCATACCTTCCCCTAAGGCATGCGAGTCCATCGAGAGCCACCAAAACCGGCGCCTGATGTTTTAACTATAGTGCTCGCATCAGAAACAGACAACTGGAGATGGTCCCCTCGACCGGAAAGGCCACATTTCGGTAAATCAGCCCATCGCAGGCTGACATTAGCTCCCTCGCGAGTACCTATCGCTACGTTAGCAAATCGAGGTCTGCCGTCGGTAGTAGAGGATTCGCCAAACCAAACTACAGCGCTGCCGACCTGACGGATGTAATAGATACCTCCGTCGTTGCCCTTCCAGCGACCTGTCAGGTCAGTTATGGCAGTCGCTCCGAAGGCCTCTGGCCTATCGCCGGGCAACCCTGAAGACGGTAGCGCCGCTTTTGTCCAGGAGGAGCCGCCAAAAGAAGCACCTGAAACTTTGGTGAAATTATCGCCGCTGTGAATCTGGACAATAAGATCGCCGTGTCCGCTGGCTCGCCCTTTCGGAACGTCGTAGTATTTTCCGGTAACCCGATTTGTTGACGATCGCGTACCCATAAAAACGTTCGCCCATGTGCCACTGGGATGTTCTCCGAACCAGAAGATCCGGTTGCCGAGCGTACGCACGTAGTAGTGGCCCCCATCGCTACCGCGATAGTAACCGTTAATATCTACCAATACCGCAGCACGTCTGGCTTTAACCCAGCAAGCACGCCGCCCGATATTGTTGGAATTGTATTTGATCCACATGTAGCCTCTCTCTCCCCAGCCTGTACCCCACGAATTTTTGATAAGCCATGCGCCTCGAACATCGCACCAGCCCACAATGAGCACGACGTGATTGGACGATGGGTTAGTATAATTGCTGGGAGAGTCGTAAAAAACTCCATTCGTATAGTCCTGAAATCGAGGAGTTACTAAGCAGCTTGCCGCCACTGCTCCATACCTGCAAATGGCATTTTTAATGTCGGCGACACTGGCAATTTTATTTAAATCTCTATCAGGTCGAACAATCCCCCACGCCTCAGCAAAGTAGGGAGGAGAGGAACAAGTGGCCGGAGAACACGGTCTGTCACTTGCCGTATACGGATACGCAGACTCGGAGCATAAGCTTCGAGTACCCTCTACCATCCATTCAAATACCTTAAAGGCGAATCCGCCTCGACAGCCATATCCCCCTCCTACACAATTGAGGGGATGCTGTTCGGAGGCATTTATGGACGACGGTGACCCACCATTGGTCAAGAGGTAACTGGTCTCGTAGGCAGCCACAGCGCCAAAGGCCCAACAAGAGCCGCATGCCCCTTGGTTGGACACAGGAGTGACAATTCCGCGAGTGCGCGCATCATAAGTAGTCATGGATGCCACGCATGCGCCGCCGGAGCTTTGCTCTGGCTCATCGCCTTCCGTAAGCACACCGATAAAAGGGAGGTTGCTGAACTTTTTCATAACCTGCTGCCTCTGAGCCTCAGGCAATTCCGCCTCTCCGGTGATGTCTTTAATGTTCAGATTAGAAACAGAAGTGAAACCTACATTGTAGTGCAACTGCTTGGCTTGAATGTCAGCACGGGCTTGTTGTATGCGCTGCAGAACAGCTGGAGGAGCCTGTGCCTCCCGAAGTTTGTACTCTTGAGCAAGATCGGGTAAGACGCGCAATTCTACTTGAGCATTCATAGGGAGATGGAGAAGCAACCACCCAAAAGCCAAAGGCAGTATGATGCGGGTACGCACCCCCACTCCTCTAAGGTAGAGGAAACAGTGTGTTAACATAGATAAACAATTTTGAAAGTTATGAGATAAGATTGTCTTGTTCGCTTGCTATGTAGCATATAGCGCGAATGCCAGAAAAGGCTGGGGGAGGTGTGTTGTACTTTTAGATGAAGTTCAACAGGTTCTTCCAGCACACTTTCAAACTTGGTCTTTCACTCGGGTAAACGACCTCTTCTCGCCCTTTTGATTGAAACCAACAGGCGTTATAGAGAATTTCTCACCCAAAAGGCAACCCATTAATCTATGATTACCTCGAAGACTTGTTCTTTTGAGTCAGCCGACCTTTCCGCTTGCCAGGCTGGATTGTATAAAAGTTTGACACGAGTGTTTCCAGAGGCTTTCGCTTTAAACCTCCAGATCTCCATTCCTACCCCCCCATCCCGGTCATTAGTTTCCTGGTATTTGGTATCTAACAATTCCAAGTATCGAGTGTCGAGAGAGTCCGAAAGGTGCCAGCGGTAACCTGTTGCAATTTGCGCCTCTAATTTTATCTCGAAGACCTCCCCAGGTTTAACTCGGATAGGCTGCGAGTGCACCTTGTCCGAACAACCCGATAAGAGAGCCAACAAGACGAGCAGGTAAGTGGGATGCATAGACTTTCTTTGTTTGAGGTGATAAAATAAAATTACAGTTCAACGCTATTAGTCGAATCTCCTCGGCGCCGTTCAACCTTTTCGGGGGCCTTGTGACAACTTTTTTAGTTTTAATTTCAAAATTGCCATACCTCTAATAATACGGCGCCATGAACAAGGGAAGAGCCCACACAAAATCATGTCTTGCCAACCGTCCCTTGTGAGGGTAGCTAGCTTTGTGTAGTCAGGCCATGGAACCGCTTCCTAAGTGCGAGGCCCCCTATCGCTATGGGGGCATTCGTCCAACGAAAACAAGGAGATTTCCTCTGTTAGGAAGAACCGCAGCAGCAGTTTTTGGATATTGGAAGGAGGTAGAAAAAAAACTTTAGGCCTCCTCGGAGCGAGCAGAAGGAACCTAAAATGGCAAGCTTTTAAATTTTGCTACGTATGGGTGCCGCGTATACTTACTCGACCGCTACGCCTTCGAGCACGCGCCTCACTGTAGCACCAATTTGAGCAGGCGACTCTACGACATAGATCCCATTTTCGGCCATGATGCGCATTTTGGCTGCGGCCGTGTCTTCTGCGCTGCCCACGATAGCGCCGGCGTGGCCCATTTTACGACCCTTGGGCGCTGTTTGACCAGCGATGAAGCCGACAACGGGCTTTCGATTGCCGTTGGCACGCACCCAGCGAGCGGCCTCCGCTTCCAAAGTGCCGCCGATTTCACCGATCATGACAATAGCCTCTGTCTCGGGGTCATTCATAAACAACTCGAGGGCCTCGCGCGTGGTCGTACCAATGATGGGATCGCCTCCGATGCCGATCGCTGTGGTTAAGCCTAAGCCGGCCTTGGCAATTTGGTCAGCGGCCTCATAGGTGAGGGTGCCTGACTTAGAGACTAAGCCCACTGGTCCGCGCTTAAATACGAAGCCCGGCATGATGCCCACCTTAGCTTCATCGGGAGTGATAATACCCGGGCAATTTGGCCCGATAAGGCGGCTTTTGGTGCGGTCTACGTAGGCTTTGGCCCGCACCATATCCTGCACGGGAATGCCTTCCGTGATGGCCACAATGACTTCAATGCCCGCTTGGGCAGCCTCAATAATGGCATCGGCTGCAAAGGCCGGCGGCACAAAGATGATGGAGGTATTGGCACCCGTAGCTTTGACGGCCTGCTCCACGGTGTTAAAAACTGGCCGGTCTAAGTGGGTTTGCCCGCCTTTCCCCGGCGTGACACCGCCGACAACTGCCGTGCCGTAAGCAATCATTTGTTCGGCGTGGAACGTCCCTTCCTTGCCCGTAAAACCCTGTACGATGACGCGCGAGTACTTGTTTACTAAAACAGACATGAGAAATCGCGTATGTTATTTCGATTCTTGAATAATGTACACGTCTTCGCCCGGGCGCCGCATGTAATAGCGCTCTCGGGCATAGCGCTCTTTGGTCAGTTCAAAGGCTTCGGCTTGTTCTTTTGCTTCTTCGATCTTCTGACGATAGAGTTCTCTATCCTGCTCCAGGCGTTGCTTTGCCCGCCATAAACGCCACTGCGTCCACAGGTTATTCTTATCTAAAAAAGTCAGGATAAAGAAAAAGATGAGCAGGGCTAGGTAGTAGCGATTCCGCAACGGAGCTGGAAGCCGTTGCCAAAAGGCAGACCAAGGATTGGATGGAATGGCCATAAGGAATGGGAAAATAAACCTCAAAGGAGCGCTGAAGCGAGAGCAAAGATAGGAGAGCCGTTCGACCTCGGCACGCAAGTTTTCAGGCCGGTGCGCTTTCACCTGGTTCTACCAGCGGATCTATGATGGCACATAGGCGCTGAAAAATTTCCTCAATCGAGCCAATGCCGTTAACTCGATAGCACTTGCCTTGCTGGGCGTAATGATCGAATACCGGCGCTGTTTCGTTTCTGTACACAGCGATCCGGTTCCGAATAATAGTTTCGTCGGCATCGTCGACCCGACCCGAGACAGCGGCTCGACCCTTAATGCGCCGGACAATTTCTTCGTCTTCTACTTCTAAGGCAATGAGCAAATGAATAACTGCGCCTTCTTCGGCCATGAGGCGGTCTAAAGCCTCTGCTTGAGGGATGGTGCGCGGGAAGCCGTCGAAGATAAAGCCCTGCGCTTGAGAGTGCGCCTCTACCTTATTGCGCAACATTCCGATGGTGATGTGGTCAGGGACAAGTTCGCCGCGCGATATGTAGGCCTGTGCTTCTTTTCCTAGAGGGGTGCTGTTGCCGATTTCTTGCCGAAAAAGATCGCCCGTGCTGATGTGTACCAATCCATAACGCTCGACCAAGAGCGCTGCCTGGGTACCTTTTCCCGAACCCGGAGGACCAAAGAGTATCAAGTTTATCATAGAAAAAAGGAAAAAGTTGGCCGGCAAAAGTAGGCATTAGCCTTAGAAATCGGTAAAGCGATAGCGTTTGCCAAAAGTTTGTATCCAAGCCAACAAACGCCAGACATCTTCAGAGCGAAAGAGTTCGGTGCCGGCATTCATGGTGGCTGCTGTACCACAAGCAACGCCTATCTGAGTCATTTCCAACAATGGCTTACCCTGAGCGAGTGCCCACACGAGACCTGCTACCATGCTATCGCCAGCTCCTACAGTACTGCGCTTATCCACAATTGGAGCCGGCACATGCACAAAACCATCGCGTGAGGCCAACAAGGCCCCATGAGGCCCCATCGAAACGACGACAATTTCGCATTTACCGCTGTGAATTAAAGACATGGCGGCATCGTCGACCTGGTTCATCTCTAAGCGCTCCGAGCCTACTAATCGGCTGAGTTCGCCGATATTGGGCTTGAGCAGATAAATGCCTGTCTCTAAGGCAGCTTTCAGGGCATCGCCCGAGGTATCCAATACGAGTTGAGCACCCATCTGGCGAACGCGGGTCGCTACCTGCGCGTAATAATCGACAGGCAGGCCCGGCGGCAAGCTGCCACTTGCTACTACGAGGTCGGGTTGTAATCGCCACACGGCATCCAGACAGGCCTCGGCATCTGCCTCAGAAAGCGGCTCGCCCGGCAGGGTGAAGCGGTATTGGTGCCCGGTAGTCGTTTCGAAGACTGAAAAATTTTCGCGCGTTTCAGCGGCCGTTTCCACGGGTGCGACAATAACGCCTTCTTTTTCCAATAGGTCCAACAAACGCTGACCGTTGTTGCCTCCAATAGGGAAAACGGCCGTGGATTGGCCGCCGAGGCGCCGAACACCTTTGGAAACATTGATCCCACCACCTCCGGCGTCATAGTGCGGGGTTGAACAGCGCAATTTGCGCTCAGGGACCATGCGTTCGACGTCAGCACTTTTATCTAAGGCCGGATGGAGAGTCAGAGTGGCAATGCGCATGCGACACGATAGTTTTGCAGCAATGATACGGCGCTTAGACGAAACCAGCCTCCTTCGAGCCAGCGAGTGGTTGGCCGAACGCGACGAAGCCTTAGGCCAAGTCCTAACGCAATACGGCTATCCACCTCTGTGGAGCCGGAAGCCGAGCTTCGCCACCTTGGTGCACATTATCCTAGAACAACAGGTCTCCTTGGCTTCAGCCAACGCCGCCTTCGGCCGCCTTCAAAAGGTGACGACTTCCCTCACACCGGAAACCTTCCTGCAGATTTCGGAAGAAGTGCTGCGTTCAGTGGGGTTTAGTCGTCAAAAAATAGCCTATGCCCGCCACTTGGCCGAAAGCATAATGCGCGGCGATCTGGACCTCGAACAGCTAACAACCTTGCCCGACGAGGAGGTACGTACGGCACTGAAACGAATTAAAGGCATCGGTAACTGGACAGCCGACATCTACTTGTCCGAATGTTTACTGCGACCCGACATTCTGCCGCAGGGCGATATTGCCATGCAGGAAGCTTTTCGGGCCTTAAAAAAGCTGCCGAGGCGTCCTAATCACGCCGAAATGGAAACCCTCACCGAACATTGGCGCCCTTGGCGCAGCGTAGGCACGCGAATGTTGTGGCATTTCTACCTTTGTCAGCGAGGCCGGTCAAGCACCGGAATACTCTGACCCAGCATTTTCTATTTTTGGATGGTCAAACACTCGAAAAGCATGACCGACTACTTTCAGCAAAAACGCGTTTGGGTTACCGGTGCCTCATCCGGCATAGGGGAGGCACTAGTGTACGAGTTGGCAGAACGCGGTGCTTTCCTTGTCTTGTCGGCCCGCAATGAGCCGGCCTTGCAGCGCGT
>CALHAM010000100.1 GCA_937934275.1 uncultured Saprospiraceae bacterium
GTTCATAGATGCTCTTTACAGGGCTACCACCGCTGTACATCGCCGGGCGGACGATGGCGATGTCTTCGGGTGGAGCGATGGCGATGTACGGCTCTAAGCGGGTATAGTCGGCTTCAGATAAGCCGTAGAGTTTTTGAAAATCGCTTTTTTGGCGAAAGCGGCCGCCCCTTTCGCGATAGCGCAGCAAGCGTTCGACCAGCGCAGGAGGCAAACCTAAGCGAAGCAGCTCCTCCTTGGGGGCTGTGTTAGGGTCGAAGGGGAACGCTTCAACAGGTGGGCGAGGGCGACTTTCGCCGCTTCGATAGGCAGTAGGCGGCGGCGTCTGCCCAATGCGGACATAGGGCCTGAGCCGTTCGAAAACTTCCGGAGGCAGGGTGTAAATTTTTCCCAAGTCGTCGGCGCTGCGAAAGCGCCCACCGCGCTCGCGGTAGCGTTGAATGGTCTGGGCCACGCGCGCGGGCATGCCCAGGCGCACAAGCGTTTCCGGAGAGGCGGTGTTGGGGTCAAAGGGAAACAATTCTACTGTCTTTTCGGCGCCGTCCGAAAGAGCGACGGCAGATGGTTGGGCCACTTCCCAACGCGCTATGAGTTGGTCGATGGCCGAAAAATCCGCTGATGAGGTCGGCCAGAAATAGCGCATCAGCCAGGGGGAGATAAAAGTGAGGCCGATGATGAGCAACAGCGCATTCAAAGCCCGCCGCTCAACGGGCAGGAAGTAGAAGTAATTGAGTACTTTTTTCGACATAGCCTTGGGGAGCATTATTGGGTGAAGAGAATAGAGGCCTTCGCTGAGGTGTTAGCGGACCCTGAGCCGCCAAGCCCCGTGTCGCTGGACGTCGTGTATGGCTAAGCCGAGGGTATCCCCCTCAGCCGCCCAACGCCGCGCGCGGCCTGGGCTGTTGGAGGCGTCTATCACTACGGTTTTAGGGGCAAAGTGCCGCAGGCATTCCGTGAGCCTCACTTGCGCATTTTGGCGTAAGATGAGGGCTTCTACGGGCACAGGGACACCTGTCGTATTGCCTAACTGGCCGGCGTGTTCGATAACGGCGATGCTCTTATCTGAAAACTGGACAAACGGCGGCTGCACCAACAGGTTGGGTGCCCGGAACGGTTGAGAAAAGCTGGCTTGAAAGCGCTCAGAAGGTTTCAAAAAGCCCAAGGCGGACCGATGACTTTCAGCAGCAAAGCGCTCGCGCCGTTGCGGGATGCTGTCTGACCAGACGTACAGCTGACTGCCGTCGAAGAAATCGAATAGAAAGTGGCGCCCAGCCGCGTATAAAACAGCCTGGCATTGCCTCACTTGCTCTACCTGGCGAATGAGGCGCTCTACCATCACGACAAGGAGGGCAGACAGCGCGATCAATAACCAACGCGGGCGCCTGTGGAAAATGCCAGCAGTGCTGTATGCGATGCACACATAGAGGCAAACTACCGCCGCTGTGCTCAGCCAAATGCCTTGCACCACACTACCGGGCAAATGCTGGATGAAACGCATCACCTGATTCATGCCGAAAAGCCAGTAATACAACCCTGCGCCCAAAATTTCCGCTGCTTGAGGCACAAGGGCGTGAAGCACCAACAACAGCCCGGCTCCCCACATGTACAGTGCACCCCCCAACACCACCACCCAGCCGGCTAACCAAAAATACACCGGAAATTGATGAAAATAGTACAGCGATAGCGGCAGCGTGCCCAACTGAGCCGCAATGCCGACCAATAACACCGCCCAAGCTCCCTGAAGCCAACGCGGCATCCGAGGCGAATAGCGTTGCAACACCGGCATAATGCCCACAATACCCGCCACTGCAGCAAAAGACAACTGAAAGCCTAAATCAAATAGGTGGTAAGGGCTGTAGAGCAAGAGAACAAAGGCCGTTGCGCCCAGAACGTTCCACGTTGAAGCGCGGCGATGCAGCGCCTTGCCTACCAAAAAGAGCGTAAACATGGTGGAGGCTCGCACGACCGACGGCGACGCGCCTGTAATGAGGGCAAACGTCCAGATGCCCAACAGCACCAGCATCGTCTCTCCCCAGCGCTTCCAGCTGCCTCGCCACGGTATGCGCCGAATGAGGAAGTACAGCGCTGCATAAACCAATCCTACGTGCGTGCCCGATACCGCCAAGGCGTGCATAGAGCCGGTGTGGGCATAAGTAGTACGCAGTTCTTCCGAGAGATCTTCTTTGTAGCCCAACAGCAGCGCTGATGCCACCGCATATTCGTCTTGAGTGGGAAAGTACTCACGCAGGACGAACAACAGGCGTTCGCGCCAAGCATAAGCCGTGCGGCGAAGCCAGTTTCCGTGCCCGCGATCTACCAACCCCCAAATGCTGTCGCGCACAAAAGCCTGATAGTGCAAATTGCGATAGTGCAAGTAGCGCTGATAGTCAAACGCATGCGGGTTCTTAGGTGGCTCCGTAGGCCTTGCTCGCGCCGCCACCCATATGCGGTCGCCATAGCGCAAGGCTTCTGATTTTGGCGTAGGTTCTGCCAAAAGCAGTAAATAGCCCTCGCACACCTGCCATTCGCCTGCCTGTTCGGCCGCTGCCTCGAGGCGTAGCGGTATTTTCACTTTGCCTCCCTTATCTGGCGCATCGTCAACTATTCCTACAAAAGCTACTGCCTCCGGACACACTGTAGTGAAGTGCCTGGACCAACGCCGCTCGTCGTGTTCCACTACATGCCAATAACCTGCCGCTAACAGCCATGCCGCGAGCACTGTGCCATACACCCATCGGTAGCGAAACGATTGTTTCCGGGTGGCTAACCCCATCACAACTGCCCCGCCCAACAGCAGCCCTATCCACAACCCCGACACAGGCCTTTCTACCGCCGCGCCGAGGGCAATGCCTGCCAGAAACGGTGCTAACAGCCGAACAAACGGGATCTCATGGGGGGACATGAGGCAGAAAATTTATTTAGCGAAAAATAAGGCTTTATTTGGAAATAACAAGGCGTTTTGTCGTTTTTTTTAGTTGTGTCATTTGTATTTAGTTAAGCATCGGCAAACCCAAGGAGATTAAAAAATAAGGGCGCGAAGAAGCAAGCCTCTTCGCGCCCTCACGTTTTTTTGCAGCCAGTCTCTTACTCGATAAGTACCAGTCGCTTGGCAACTACCTTATCGCTTGCGCGGACGCTGACGGTGTACAGACCCGCTGAGGCGCCGCTCTCGCGCAAGTTGACGGGCAACATCAGGTCGGGCACGGCGTCTACGGTGCGCTCCCAGATGAGTTGGCCCATCTCGTTGTGTATGGACACGAGGATGCGTTCGCCGGCGAAGCTGCCCAGCCCGATGAGCACGCGGTTGGTGGTCGGGTTAGGCTGCAGTGTCAGGATGCGGTCGTCGTCCCAGACGGGCGCTTGCAGTATGGCTTGGCCGCGCTCTTCCACATTGCCTGGGCCGAACGGCACGGCTTTGACAGTAATCACCTGCGTAGCCGTGACCGAATTGCCGCACAGGTCGGTAGCACGCCACGTACGGGTGACGGTGTAGTCGCTTTCACAGCCGCTGCCGGTAGCGTTTTGTCCTAGGTAAGTGATGGTTACGAAGCCACCGCAGGCATCCGTAGCCGTAGGAGTACCCGTTGGCGGCAGCGGCTCAGTGCACAATATCGTGACATTAGCCGGCACCGATGTGAAGACTGGCGGCGTATTGTCTATCACCTGAATCCTTTGCGTTCTGACAATGCTATTACCGCATTGGTCAATAGCGCGCCAGGTGCGACGGATGAGGTACGTGTTCACACACGGACCACTGATAGTGACCTGGCCCAAGTAACTGACTGTTGCTGTGCCACAAGAGTCTGT
>CALHAM010000101.1 GCA_937934275.1 uncultured Saprospiraceae bacterium
AAGGGGCGCATGTTGAGGTTGTGCGGAGCCACGGGCGTGAGGACAATATTTCCCGAGTCGGGCATGACAATAGGGCCGCCACAACTGAGGGAGTAAGCGGTGCTGCCAGTAGGGGTGGCAATGACGATGCCATCGGCCCAGTAAGTGTTGAGGTAGTCGCCGTTCAGATAGGTATGGATGGTCACCATCGAGGAGGTTTCACTCTTCAGGATGGTGCAGTCGTTAAGGGCAAAAGGCAGGTCGCCAAAGAGCGGCGGAGAGCTCTCTAAGTAAAGCATAGTGCGTTCAACGAGGGAGTAGCGCCCTTGGGCCATCATTTGGATGGCCGTCCGGATGTTGTGCTTTTCAATATTGGCCAGAAAACCCAAGCGCCCTAGATTGATGCCGAGCATGGGCACACCGCTGTCGCGCACGTGGGTGACGGCGTCCAACATAGTGCCGTCGCCGCCCAATACGATGACGACATCGATGCGATGCACTCGGAAATCGAGATAGCCTTCAAAGATGCCGTAGGCGGCAGGTAGGGCTACTTGGTCTTGAATGAGACTTAGGTATGGTCTATAAATGTAGGTAGTGGCACCCACTTCCTGTAGGGCGCTGAAGAGCTCCTGCACATAAGGCTGGTTTCGATCCTGATATTTAATACCAAAAACAACGACCTGCATGGTAGGCAGTAGTAAAGGTTGGCTCAAGGCCGAAAAGCCGCCTCCACTAAGTCGGCTTGTTCTTTTTCGTGGCGCTTCACAAAGCCAGTCGCTGGGCTAGCCGCTGCCGGGCGGCAGATGGGCGTCCATCCGTATTGGCCGTAGTAGAGGAGCAGATAGCTCCAAGCCCCCATGTTAAAGGGTTCCTCCTGCACCCAGTAGAGTTTGGCTTTGGGATACTTCTTGAGCAAGGCTTCAAATTGCATTTTAGGGAAGGGGTAGATTTGTTCTAGCCGAACGATGGCCACGTCGGTGCGTTGGTTTTCTTGTTGATACTTGCGCAGGTCGTAGTAAACTTTTCCTGAGCACACTAACAGGCGTTTGACTTGGCTGGGAGTGGCTTCGGCATCGTCTATAAGCTCGCGGAATCGGTTGCCTTCGGTGAGTTCGCTTATCAGCCCTAAGTTGTAGGGGGCGCGCAGGGTGGATTTGGGCGACATCACGATGAGTGGCTTTCGGAAGGGGCGTGCTAGCTGGCGCCGCAGCAGGTGAAAGAAGTTACTGGCCGACGTTACGTTGGCCACCGTAACGTTGTTACCTGCGCACCCTTGCAGGAATCGCTCCAAACGCGCCGAGGAGTGCTCTGGGCCTTGGCCTTCGTAGCCATGGGGCAGCAGCATGACTAAGCCGTTCATGCGGCGCCATTTGGCTTCAGCGGCCATGATAAATTGGTCAATAATGGTGCTGGCGCCGTTGGCAAAATCGCCGAACTGGGCTTCCCAAATAACTAAGGCCTCCGGGTTGGCATAAGCGTAGCCGTACTCAAAACCCAGCACGGCGTATTCGGAGAGCAGTGAATTGTAGATGCGAAAGTGTCCTTGCTGCGGGGCGATGCCCTCGAGGCGGTTGATGTGCCGGTAGGTCTTGGCATCCACAGGGCAAGAGTGTCGATGGCTGAATGTGCCGCGCTTGACGTCTTGCCCGCTCATGCGTACGTCTTTGCCTTCGAGCAGGATGGAGCCGTAAGCCAACAGCTCGCCCAGTGCCCAGTCTATTTGACCTTTTTCTACCAGAGAGCGTTGGCTTTCCAGCATTTTGCTGATTTGAGGCAGCGGCTGAAAGTCTTCAGGCAAGGAGAGCAGGTGCTTGAGCAGGCGGTCTACAGTGGCTTGCGGAATGCCAGTATCGGGCGACTCCTGAAAAGCGTCGTCTTGAGTGGTAATCGTCAGCGCCTTCCAGGCTAGTTCCGTTTCTTGATAAGTGTAAGGCAGCTTGTTCTGACGGGCATTGTCGAGCCTAGCTTGTAGCTCGTCGCGGAAGGCTCGCTCCATTTCGCGTGCCAGCTGAGCGTCCACATCGCCGCGCTGGACTAATTTGGCGTTGTACACCTCGCGCGGGTTGGGGTGATTGCTGATGAGCGCATACAGGTCGGGCTGAGTGAAGCGAGGTTCGTCGCTTTCGTTATGGCCGTATTTGCGGTAGCAGACCATGTCGATGTAAACATCGGTATGGAATTTCTGGCGGTATTCCGTAGCTAATTCTACGGCGAAGACCACAGCTTCTGGGTCGTCGCCATTGACGTGAATGACGGGGGCCTGTACCACATCGGCCACTTGGGTGCAGTACGTACTGGAGCGCCCTTCGTCCCAGTTGGTGGTGAAGCCTATTTGGTTGTTAATGACGAAGTGAATCGTTCCGCCGGTATAGTAGCCGGGTAATTGGCTCATTTGGGCAATTTCGTAGACGATACCTTGACCGGCCAGGGCGGCGTCCCCGTGAATGAGGATAGGCAGAATGCGCCTAAAGTCGGAGTTGTACAGCGCATCGGCTTTAGCACGCGTAAAGCCCAGCACTACGGGGTCTACGGCCTCCAGATGGGAAGGGTTGGGCAGTAGTTTTACGTACACTTCGCGCCCTGAAGGTACCTTGACTTGAGAGGAGAAGCCGAGGTGGTACTTTACGTCGCCATCGCCGAAGCTCAGGTCGGGTATGGTTTTGCTTTCGAACTCATTAAAGATTTGCTCGTAAGTTTTTCCCAAGATATTGGCCAACACGTTGAGGCGACCGCGGTGGGCCATACCGATAACGATTTCCTCCACGGGCGTTTCGCTGTTGGCGGCTCGGCTGATGATGGCATCTAAGGCGGGTATGGTGGCCTCACCGCCTTCGAGCGAGAAGCGCTTTTGACCGACAAACTTGGTGTGCAAAAATTGCTCGAATACCACGGCGCCGTTGAGTTTTTCCAGAATGCGCCGCTTTTTTTCAATGGGAAAGCCAAAGTCATCGGTCAGCGGGCGATTTTCAATTTTGTCCAAAAGCCAGTTTCGGCGCTCGAAGTCGTAGATGTGCGCTACCTCAAAGCCGAGGTTGCCGCAGTAAATGCTTTTTAAACGGCCTACGATCTCGCGCAGTGAGGCGTTGGGCAGGCCAATTTCGAAGCCGGCGGCGAAGGGCTGGTCTAAGTCGGCCTCTGAAAGGCCGTAGTCGGTCAGGTCGAGGCGAGGCTTTCGGTCTTTGCGCGGCTTGATGGGGTTGGTGGTTGAGAGCATGTGCCCGCGCTGGCGATAACCCTGGATGAGGGCATACACCGCAAACTCGCGCATCAGGTCGGCGCTCGAACTTACCGACGGGACAGCCCCGTTGCCGTTGGCCGAGGTAAGGGCAAAATCAAAGCCCTTGAAAAACACCGCCCAATCGGCTTCTACAGACGAAGGGTCCTTTTGCCAAGCCTGGTAGAGCGACTCGATGTACTTAGGATGCGCGTTGAGGACCGCAGAAATATCTTTCATCTTTCAATAAATACTCAAAAATCAGTCAATTATAGCGAAAAGCACGGCAAAAGTAGACCTTTGAGCGCAAACGGCTAGCCATGAAGCGCTGCAATTTTTCCTGCAGCACAGTTTTTTATCGCAAAAAGCGATACCTTTGCCGCCCCTTTTGAGGAAAGAATTTTTTCATAACGCTCCTGACACACGTATTTTAACCCAATATGGCACATCATCGTTCGGCACTGAAGCGCATTCGCCAAAATGCGAAACGCCGTTTGCAGAACCGCTACTACAAAAAGAGTACGCGCACGGCTATTAAGAATTTGCGCAACCTTAAAGACAAGGCTGAGGCCGAAAAGTTTCTACCCAAAGTCATCAGCATGATCGACAAGTTGGCCAAACGCGGCACTATACACCGCAATAAGGCCGCTAACTTGAAGAGTGGCCTGACGAAGCACGTCAATGCGCTGAACTAAGGAGTGAAATGAGAAGAGGTAGGCGTTGCTGAGGCTACGCGATAGCTGTCTCGCCGGATAGGGCTTAGTCTGAAGGCGTGAGCAGCGCTCCTGTTTATGTTTTTAGGCTGTGTCAGCCCAGTCTTTTCTGCTTAAACCATCCTGTCGGGCGCCTGTTTTTCGTTCCTGCAAACGAGACATTCAACGACATGGCTACTTCCACCCAGTTTTATCCGTTGCGCGTGCAAGAAGTGCGCCGCGAGACGCCCGATGCCGTTTCCGTAGCATTTGAAGTGCCCGCGCCTTTGCGCGATGTTTTTCGTTTTGTGCCTGGTCAATACCTGACGTTGCGCGCTCAAATTGACGGTCAGGATGTGCGCCGCTCGTATTCGGTGTGCGCCGCCCCGCACGAGGGGGAGCTGCGCGTAGCCATTAAGAAAATTCCCGGTGGGGTGTTCAGTACGTTTGCCAACGAGCGTCTGCGCGCGGGCGACGAGCTGCTCGTCATGCCTCCGCAAGGGCGTTTCACCACAGCGCTCGACCCCCAGCAGCACCGCCTGTATGTGGCTTTTGCGGCGGGCAGCGGTATTACGCCCATTTTCTCCCTCCTTAAGAGCGTACTTCATTCGGAGCCGCACAGCCGTTTTCTGCTCTTTTTGGGCAATCGCAACTTTGATCATGTGATCTTCCGCGAGGCGTTAGAACTGCTCAAAAACCAACATCCCGATCGGTTAGCGATTTACCACGTTTTTAGCCGCGAATATGTAGGGGCCGATTGGTTCTACGGTCGGCTTAATGCCGAAAAATGCCGCGCCTACGCGCAACGGCTCTTCCGGCCCGAAGAAGTGGATGCCTTCTTCCTCTGCGGGCCGGAAGAAATGATCTTTGACATTAAGGCTGCTTTGGAGGAGTTGGGAGTGCCGTCTGGAAAAATTTTGTTTGAGCTGTTTACTACTGCGGGTTCGCCGCGAAAAATACTACGCCCGGTGGCATCCGCAGCCGATGTTGTGGAAGCTTCCGTGACGGTGATTCAAGACGGCATGACGTTCGATTTTCAGCTGCCCTCCGATGGGAGCACACTACTGGATGCCGCCATGCGCGCTGGTGCCGATTTGCCTTTTTCTTGTAAGGGCGGCGTTTGCAGCACCTGCAAAGCCAAAGTCTTAGAAGGAGAAGTGGAAATGGAGGTCTGTTACGGCCTCGAACCCGATGAGATCGCTGCTGGCTTCGTGCTCACTTGCCAGACGCACCCCAAATCGAAGCGCGTCGTGGTGAGCTTCGACGCCTAAGAGACGCATCAAAAGTGTGAGCAACGGGAAGATAAAAGGCGCCCTCGTAGGAGCAAGTGCCTTTGTAGCAGCTTAGAATGCGCCGCCTGCCCTTTCTTTGCGGCCTGTTTCCTACTGCTTAAAACTGCGCATGTAGATCATGAACATTGCTCTCATTACCGGCTCAGCAGGCCTCATCGGCGGGGAGTCGGTTGCCTTTTTTTCCGATAAATTTGACCTCGTCGTTGGCATTGACAACGATATGCGGGCCTACTTTTTTGGCCCCGAAGCCTCTACCGCTTGGAACCGCGACCGCTTGCTGGAGCGATACGCCAATTATCGCCACTACAACGTCGACATCCGCGACCTGGCGGCTTTGGAACGCCTCTTTCAGGAATACGGTACGGACGTCCGTCTCATTGTGCACACCGCCGCTCAACCTAGCCACGACTGGGCTGCTCGAGAGCCGTTCACCGATTTTG
Source organism: uncultured Saprospiraceae bacterium (assembly GCA_937934275.1). Classification (GTDB taxonomy): domain Bacteria; phylum Bacteroidota; class Bacteroidia; order Chitinophagales; family Saprospiraceae; genus M3007. The sequence continues at coordinate 5,618 of CALHAM010000101.1, forward strand.
CCGTCAATGCCAACGGCACGCTCAACTTGTTGGAACTGACGCGTCGCCATTGCCCAGAGGCGGTTTTCATCTTCACTTCGACCAATAAGGTGTACGGCGACAACCCCAATTTGCTGCCCTTAGTAGAACTCGATACGCGCTGGGAAGTGGCTGCTGACCACCCATATTACGAGCGCGGCATTGACGAGCATATGAGCTTAGACCACACGACGCACTCGCTCTTTGGGGCCTCTAAAGTGGCCGCCGACATTTTAGTGCAGGAGTATGGTCGCTATTTCAATATGAAAACAGCGTCCTTTCGCGGCGGCTGCCTCACAGGCGCAGGACATTCGGGGGCGCAGCTGCACGGCTTTTTGTCGTATTTAATGAAGTGCGTCGTAACAGGCCGCGAATACACTATTTTTGGCTATAAAGGCAAGCAGGTGCGCGATAACATCGACAGCTACGACTTGGTAAATATGTTTTGGCATTTTTACCAAAACCCTCGCTCGGGCGAGGTGTACAACGCTGGCGGCAGCCGGTTTTCCAACTGTTCGATGCTGGAAGCCATCCAGCTGTGTGAGGAAATTGCGGGTAAGAAGCTGCACTACCAATATAGCCCCATCAACCGCGTAGGCGATCACATTTGGTACATCAGCGACGTCAGTAAATTTCAGCAGCACTATCCCGATTGGGCATATCAGTACGACCTGAAAAGCATTTTAGTTCGAATATACAACGCTCTATTGGAGCGCGTATAAACAGCGCTTTGTTGCCATGAATGCTGCGGAGCCAGTTGTCTTTCTCACGCGCCACTACCCGCCTAATCCGAACATCAATGGCGAGTCGGTGTGCGACTTGGTAGAATACTTGGCGCGCGAACACGGTATCCGTAGTGTGGTGCTTTGCATGGGGCGCTCTTTTGCGGGCGGAGGAGGGCGTCGCCAGCCCGCAGGTCAGGTGCGACGCTTATGGACGCCCTATGAGGGCAATCGCACGGTGCTGCGCCTATTGACGATGGTTTACGATGGCTTGTCGCTGCTGATCCACGCTTGGCGCTACCGGCGCAGTTGGATCGTGTGTACTACCAGCCCGCCGCTGCTGCCGATGTGGGCCGGGTGGTTGTTGCCGCGTCGTACGCGCTGGCTGTTGTGGGCGTTCGACCTTTTTCCCGAAGGTTTTCGCGCTACGGGCTGGATAGGCGAAAAACACCCTCTGTACCGACTTGCTCTGCGCGCTACATATCAAAAGGCCCCCTATGGCCTCATCGCTCTTGGCCCTCGCCAGGCCGAGTACCTTCGCTTAGCCTACCGAAAGCCCGACCTGCCTGTGCTGCTGCTGCCTTGTGGGGTGTTCTTCCACGCCCTAAAGCGCCCGGAAACGTCACCGCCTTGGTACGACCCTAACCGGATCGTCCTCGGCTATTGCGGCAATGTGGGCGACCCGCATAATCCGACGTTTATTCGCGCTGCCATAGACTGCCTTAACCCTGAGCGGCATCGCCTCATCTTGGCTCTTTACGGCAACCAGGCGCCTGCCCTGAAGGCCTATGCTCGAGGAAAGCCGGGGGTCGTCCTGGTCGACCACGTCCCGCGCGAGCAATTGGCCTTCATCGGCATTCACCTTGTTTCGCTGCGCCGCAGCTGGACGCACGTGGCCGTGCCCTCTAAAGCAGTTAGCGCCATTGCCGTCGGCGGCGCTATTCTCTTTTGTGGCGACCCCGATAGCGACAATTGGCAGCTGCTGCAGGACGCTGGCTGGCTTATCGAGGAAAATGATAGCATCGACGAACAGATGACCCATTTTTTTCAGCAATTGACCCTTGAGGCGGTACACCAAAAGCGGGCGGCGGCACCCACAATTTACGAGCGCTTGCAACACATGGTGCGACACACCTACGGGCGTCTCGCAACGATGTTTAAGAGGCAAACCACCGAACTTTAGCCCAAAGAAGCGCCGCCGGCCGAGCTCGACCAAAAAGCCTCACCTCTCTCCGTTCAATTTCCCATCTTCGCCAGCTCGCGCTCGAAGATGGTTTCTAATTGGCTGGCCTGCAGGTTTTTGGCCACAATGATGCGGTCCTTATTAAGCACGTAGAGCTCAGGGGTGATGTCTACAAAATACTTGGCGTAGATGGCTTTGTTGGTGGGGTCGAAAACGTTGGTGAACGTGAAGCCGTTTTGGCGCACAAACGCCTTCCATTTTTCGTCGGTAGTATTTAGAGCGATGCCGTAGATGTCGACGCCGCGGTCTTTCCAGCGCTCGTAAATGCGCTGGATTTCGGGGGCTTGTTCGCGGCAGTGCTCGCAGTCGGGGCTGTACATGAAGACGACAATGAGGGGAGCCGTCATTTCGTAGATGGATTTGTACTGCCCATTGACGTCTAAAGCGCGCACATCAGGCCCTTTTCGGCCCATGAGGCTGGCCTTCATTTCGTCAGCCTTTTTGCGTATTTTGGCGATGTTTTCAGGGGTATCCCACGTGGCTAATTCGGGGGTAAAATACTTGTCGATGAGAAAGACCATGACGGCCTCTCCGTCCATAACTTTAGTCTTGCCGTTTTCGTAGTTGAGGGCAATCCAGTTGACGAAGAACTGGAAGTATTCTTTGTAGGGCAGCACGCGCTGAACGAGCGGGTCGGCGACTTTAATGATGGAGTCGGGGTGTTGAGGAGTGAGTTCAACGATGTAGCGCTTCAATTTGTTAGCGATGACGGGCGTGTGCAATAAGCGCGTATCGTTGAAGTCCACATTGTCCCAGAAGTGTTCGCGGTAGTAAACGACGTTGCGCAGAGTATCGAGTTCTCCGTTAGGTTTGCGGAATTCGGGCCAGTCGGGGTTCTGACCTGCGATTTTGAACTTAGTGAAGAAAGCGTTGGGGTATTCTCGGTAGATGGAGTCTAAGTGTGCTTTTCGCTGGGCGATGAGTTCGTTCTGGCGGGCTTTGGCGCGCTCGTATTCGGGTGAGTTGGGAGCGGCTTCGCGCAAGGTTTGGCTCAGTTGCTTCAGTTCGGGTTCTTGAATGCTTTGGTAGCGGGCGTTTCGGTAGAAGAGAGCGGTGTTGAGCGAGCCAGCAACCTGTAGCGTGCCGGGAATGTCGTCGGCCTTGGCGCGCAAGGTCATGTGTTGGTCGTCGCGATCGATGAGGATGGAGAAGTTCTTTTGGCCGGGCAGCAGGAAATAGTAGAACCCCGCAGGCAGGGCTTTTTCGCGGCGTAGAACAAAGTGCCCATTTGCATCCACTACGGTCGTGTCGGCAATGTAGTTCTGGTCGCCATAGGTGCCCACTAAGCGCACGGTGCCGGCTGGCAAGCCTTCGATGAAGGCCTCAATATAGGTGCTGTCTTTGGCGGCTGACGGAGCGGATTGTGCGAAGGCTACTAAAACAAAAGCGGGAAGTAGGCTCAACGAGGTGATAAGCAGTACAATCCTTTGCATGATGCGGTTGTTTTTTGAACCAAACTTAGGAGGAACTTCTCAAGGCGTTTTTCGGGTGCAAAAATAGAGCCGCACAAAGCCCAAGTAAACCCTTTTAGGATTTATTGACAAGCGCTTGGGTGGCTCGGTCGGGCGTTGTAGTTGGTTCTTGTGGTGGCTGTTGTGCTTGGATGCTTTTGTCAGCCTGTTGTGTAGCGCCTACTTTAGCGCCGATTTCCAGACCTGCCCTGCTTATGGACGAACTTTTACAGAAATATGCCTACTTGCTCACCCACTATTGCCTGCGCGTGCAGCCGGGCGATCGGGTTTTTATCAGCACAACCATATTGGCCGAGCCGTTGGTGCGCGAAGTGTATCGCGAAATGCTCGAGGCGGGGGCGGCTCTTGTCGAGTTCGACTTGGCCTTTCGCGAGCGTGAAAGAGTGTTGCTTCAACACGGGAGCAACGAGGCCCTGCAAACGCCGCCCTGGTTGTTCAAGCAAGCTATGGAGACGTTCGACGTCTATTTGAACATTCGCGCGCCTTTCAACTTGCGCGAAATGCAAAATGTGCCCGCCGACCGCCAAGCGTTGCGCCAAGAAGCGCTCCGACCCGTCAACAAAGCGTATTTCGAGCGCATTGCCGACCGCCGGCTGCGCCGCAACCTCTGCCAGTACCCTACCGACGCCGCTGCTCAGGAGGCCAGCATGAGCCTTAGTGAATACGAACACTTCGTTTACAACGCCTGCAAGCTCTTTGAAGATAACCCTGCCGAAGCCTGGATGCAGGTGCGCGCCGAGCAGCAGCGCATTGTCGACTACCTCAATCGGTGTGCCACCGTGCGCTACCTCGGCCCCAGTACGGACATTGCCTTTAGTACTGACGGTCGCACGTGGATCAACTCAGACGGCCAGGCCAACATGCCCTCTGGCGAAGTCTTTACCAGCCCTGTAGAGGATAGCGTGCAGGGCGTCGTTCATTTTTCCTATCCGGCCATCTATCAAGGACACGAGGTGGAAGGCGTTACTTTGTGGGTCAACGAGGGCTACATCGAAAAATGGGAAGCCCGTCGAGGTCAGGACTTCTTGGACCACATTTTTACGCTACCCGGAACGCGCCGTTTTGGCGAGGCTGCCATCGGCACCAACTACGCTATTAGTCGAATCACCAAAAACATCCTTTTCGACGAAAAAATTGGCGGCGCTGTTCACATGGCCATTGGCCAAAGCTACTTGCAATGCGGCGGTAAAAACGAGTCGCCCGTGCATTGGGACCTCATCACCGACATGACCGACGGCGGCGAGATCTGGGCCGATGGCGAATGTATCTACCGCAACGGGAAGTTTTTGATTTGACGTTCTCACCACCCGTTTTCACGGGTCGGCTTACCTTCGCTCGCCCATGCTGAGCGTTGAGGTGCAAAAGTTTTTGACCTTTTCAAAGTCGAGGTATGGCTCTTTTTTGCCGTTTTTTGCTGCGAAGGCCTAGAGGCGAGCGTTAAGCAATTAGTATGAAGAACATCGCCATTCTCACTGGAGGCGACTCCGCCGAGCGCGTCATCTCGCTGCGCAGCGGGCAAGTCGTGTACGATCACTTGCCGGCTCGGCACTATCGGCGCTTCTTAATTGACGTGCAGGGAGCCAACTGGCGGGAAGTGTCCTCAGGTGTTTTGATAGACAAGAACGACTTTTCCCTTTTGTTGGGCGGCGAGGTCATTCGCTTCGATGCCGTGTTTGGCGCTATTCACGGCAGCCCGTTAGAGGACGGCAAAATGCAAGGGTATTTCGATATGCTGGGCATCCCGTACACCTGTTGCAATGGCTTTGTGAGTGCACTGACGATGAACAAGCATTTGACCAAACAGGTGGCGGCGGCTACGGGGGTGCCGTTGGCAGCGTCAGCCTTAGTGCGTCGGGGCGAGGCGGTGGATGTGGAAGCGCTGGCTGGGCGCTTGGGGTTGCCGCTTTTTGTCAAGCCCAACACGCATGGTTCCAGTTTTGGCGTAACCAAAGTCAAAGCGCTTGCAGACTTGGCGCCGGCCTTAGAGGCCGTATGGCCCTACGACAATGAGGCGCTGGTGGAGGCGTTTCTGCCCGGGCGTGAGTTCTCCAACGGAGTGTTTTGCATGGGCGAGCAGGTGGTAGCCCTACCCGTCACGGAAATTATTCCGGAAGCCGAGTTTTTCGATTTTTCGGCCAAATACGAGGGCAAATCGCAAGAGCTCACCCCTGCGCCGTTGCCAGAACCCTTAGCCGAGCAGTGTCAAGAGTGGTCGCGCCGGCTCTACCGTGCCCTCAATTGCCGCGGTGTTGTTCGATGCGACTACATTTTGGTGGGAGAGGCCTTTTTCTTGCTGGAAGTAAACACTATCCCCGGCCTTTCACCGGCCAGTATCGTACCGCAACAGGTGCGCGCTTACGGCTGGACGTTGGAGACCTTTTTCAGTCATTTGGTCGAGGAGGCCTTTCAACATTCCTAATAACCCAGTAGCAGACAGCATTCAGTTTGGTGTCATGGTAACGAACTTATCCAAACATCCCACGATAGCGCAGCATTTCATCGCCGAGCTGCGCGATGTCCAAATACAGCAGGATCGCCTGCGCTTTCGCCGCAATTTGGAGCGCATAGGCGAGGTGATGGCTTACGAAATCTCTAAAACGCTGCACTACGAGGAGAAAGCCGTGGAGACGCCTCTGGGCGTGGCTACGGCGCATTTATCGGTAGACCGCATCGTGCTGGGCACTATCTTACGCGCGGGCTTGCCGCTGCACCAGGGGCTACTCAACGTCTTCGACCGAGCGGAGAATGCTTTCATCAGTGCCTATCGCAACCCGCGTCCCGACGGGCGCTTCGATATTCAGCTCGATTACGTCAGCTGTCCACCGCTCGATGAGGCAGTGCTTATCTTAGCCGACCCTATGCTGGCTACTGGCGCTTCCATTTGCTTAGCCTTGCAGCACTTGGAGCGCTACGGCAAGCCCCGGGCGAGGCATATTGTGGCCGTCATCGCTAGTGTGCAGGGCATAGAAGCCGTGCAGCGCTTATTTCCCGACGTGCGCATATGGGTGGGTGCTATTGATCAGGAGCTTACGGCCAAGGCGTTTATTGTACCTGGCCTCGGCGACGCCGGCGACCTAGCATATGGCACCAAAGGCGACGCCGAGTAAGTAAAGGGAGCACTACAAAGGGCGCGCAGGCGTGCTACTTGCGTCTTTTCTTCTCTGAGGCTTTGTTTTCCCTGAGCTCGTGTAAGTTCAGCGTAGCCATCAGGCTGATGTGGTTGCTGGCCAAATTCAGTTCGTTGATTGCTCTGTTGCCCAAAGCAACACTCGTCGAGTTGAGGCTAAAGAGAAAGGGGCGATAGTGGTAGCCTACCGTCCAGAGTACATCCCAAAATACCGTAGGCGAATGGGTCTCCAGTATTTCAATGCGCTGCAACTCGGTAGCGCTGATGCGAGCGTCTATGCGACCCGTTGCGTGGTGCACATAGGAAAACCGGAAGGCAGCGCCAAAGCGCAGGCGTTTGTGTTGCATGCGCACACCCGGCTGTAAGGCGTAGCGCCAAAAGTTCCACTGGGCATGCTTAGTGGGCGTGCCAGGTTCGTTGTACTGGATGAGGGTTCTCCCTTGGCCGGCAGTGCCGAACACACTAAAGAGGTACTCTTGATTTTTCCCAGCATATCCGTAGCAGCCTATACCACCTTCGCCAAAGCGCATCTGGCCTGTAAAATCTATTAGCGAGGGAACGGGAGGGAAAGGGAAAGGGCCGCTCAAACCTCCAGGGAAACTGCCGCTGTAATCGATAGCAAAATAGTTGGCCATCAGTCCCAAGTGTCGGACGGGGCTGTACGAGCCTTGTACTTCCCAGCTGTTGCTGGAGCCAAAAGAAACGGCGCCGCTCGCAGCCCCCTCGCCTTTTTGGCTCAGGGTAGGCAAGTTTACGGTGTTGGGCGTGTAGAAACGGCTGCTCGTACAAGCGGCTATCATTGCGGACAAAGCAACCCATAAGAGCAGCCTTTTGTGTAAATGCGACATACGGAAGCGACTTGAAAGAAAAGAAGCGGCAAGTAACACGGAGAGCCCTAAAGATCGCCTCTTTAGGACTCTCCCTTCACTCGTTTCTTTTTAACCAAAAGGCATTATTTGAACGGATTGGAGAAGCGCTGGTCTTGAAGCAGCTCCTCATCGGTAAGCGTGCGTAAAAAGGCGATGAGGTCGCTCTTTTGCTGTTCGCTGAAGTTGAAGCGGCGCGGCTGGTTGCCGCTGCGCAGCTCAGGGCTGAGATTGGGGTGTGCCTTGATGTTGGTGCTGTAGTGGTCGATGACTTCTTCCAGCGTAGCAAAGCGCCCATCGTGCATGTAAGGGGCCGTCAGGGCAATGTTGCGCAGAAGCGGCACTTTAAACATGCCCATTTCGCTCGCTTTTTTGGTAATGCCGCCCACACCCTCGTCGGTCGTCGTAGCGTCTAAGCCGTTGTTGGCATACATTTTCATCGGACGGCCCTGCAGAGGGCTGTGGCAGGAGGCGCAATTGTCTAAGTAGAGGCGTTTGCCGCGGTTTTCAGCAGCTGTAAAACCTGCAAAGTCTAAGCGTTCGCGGTTGTTCCAGATGTCGTTGCCCAGGGTGCGCTCGGCTTCGCGGTCGAACTTACTGCGGAACGAGCCGATGGCATTGACGAAGTTGGCAATGGCTTCCGAAACGCGTTGAGCCGTTATCTGCTCGTCGCCATAGGCCACGCGGAACAGCGGAGCGTAATAGGGTTGGGCGCTAACGGCACTGACAATGTCGTTGTGGTTCATGTCCATTTCGACTGGATTGGCCATGGTGGCTAAGTTTTGCTCCGAGGCCGTGCCGGCGCGGTTGTCCCAAAAGAAGGGAATCCCGCTCGGGCCAAACAGGTCGGTGCCGTAATAAGCGGAGAAGTTGAGCACCGAGCCTAAGGCGATGGAGTTGCGCGTCCCGACGCGGTCGAACACCCCGCGGCTTACTGGTGCATCGTCAGAGAAAGCGATTTCTTGCCGATGGCAGCTGGCACAGCTGACCTTGCCGTCTTTCGACAGGTTCTTGTCGTAGAACAAAACGCGACCTAAGATGGCTTTATCTCGGTCTACCGGACGGGCAAATAGCCCTTGGGCTTCCAGGTGCTTAGGCAATTGAGCCAA
>CALHAM010000102.1 GCA_937934275.1 uncultured Saprospiraceae bacterium
AAAAACGGCATCTACGTCGGCGGCTTTGGCTTTGTGGCCTACACTAACGATGACCTCAATGGGCAGTGGATCGGCTTTTTTAAAGGGTTGCCCATCGTGCGAGTTTATGAACTGGAGATCAACTACGTGTCGGGGACCATCTTCGCCGGTACCTATGGGCGCGGGTTGTGGGAGTCGCCGCTGTATCATCACCCAGCTACCAGCACTCCGATAGTACCCGAGCAAGTGTCGGCGCGCCTATTTCCCAACCCAGCCACCGACCACCTATGGCTGCAGCTGTACACGGAGCAGCCGCTGGAAGTACAGCTCGACCTCTTTGCGCTGGATGGGCGTTTTCTCCAAACCCTCGCACAAGGCCAATGGCCCGCCGGCCAAACGACTCGCGCCATGCTGCTGCCTCTTCTGCCTTCCGGTACGTACGTCTATCGCCTGATGACCTCTGCCGGGGTGGTTCAAGGTCGCTTGCTGGTGCCCTGAGCTGCCTCCCTTTCGGGCGGCCATTGTTTCTTGAGCAATTCCTCCCTCGATATGCGAACACAAAATCGCTTCGCCAGTGTTTATCCAATTATGTGCGCCATCACTGTTTTGCCTAGGTTGCTTTTAAGCCAACACCTTTTGTGGGCGGGCCTGCTCGCAGGAGCCCACAGCCTCACCCAGACGACTTTTGCCCAAACTACCGCCCAAACCTCTTTCGGCAAAAGCCGCGTGCAGTACGGCCGCCAGTTCGACGAGTGGCTACACTACGAAACGGCCCACTTCGATACGTATTGGTACGGCGAAGCGCGCAACGTTGCTCAGGCAGCTCTGCAAATTGCTGAGTGGGACTTTGCCTCCGTTCAGCAACTGCTCGAACATCAAATTTCCGATAAGATTGAGATGTTGGTCTTTACACACCTAAGCGACCTCAAACAAAGCAACATCGGCGACGAAGAGCTGCTCTCCATGAAGGTGGGCGAGACAAAAGTGCTGGGCAACCGGGTGTTTGTCTATTTCGATGGCAACCACCAACACTTGCGCGCTCAGGTGCGCGAAGGCACGGCAGGCGTCATTTTGAACTCCATGATCTATGGCAACAGCCTGCAGGAAGTCGTTCAGACGGCGGTGGCCGTCAATCTGCCCCTTTGGTACACGGCGGGCTTGGTGGCTTATTGCGGCGAAGAGTGGAATACCGATTTAGACAACCGACTGCGCGACTACTTTCTTTGGAAAACGGACATGACGTTTGACCAAATGGCTCGCGAAAACCCGCGCCTAGCCGGTCACGCGTTTTGGTACTACATCGGGTTGCACTTCGGGAAAGGCACCATCAGCAACCTCGTCTATCTGACGCGCATCAACCGCAGCGTAGATGTAGGCTTGCTCTACGTATTGGGCAGCGGCTATCAGCGCATAACCAACACTTTGATGGATTACTTCCGAGCGCGCTATCGCGAAGAAGGACAAAGCACCCGCAAGCCCGACTCTAAGGGAGAAATTGCCTTCAAAAACAAGCGCAACTTGCCCATTTATGGCCTGAAGATCAGTCCCGACGGTAAAAAGCTGGCTTGGGTCTCCAACGACTTGGGCAGGTGGAAGGTTTGGATAAGCGACGTGGGCGGAAAAAACGTCAAAGCCCAACGCATTTTTACGGGAGGCCAACGCAACGCCCTGCAAGCCCCCGACTTCAACTACCCACTCCTCGCTTTCAGCCCTAACAACCAGGAGATGGCCGTCCTTTACGAGCGCCGCGGTACGCTGTATTTGACCCAGATAGACCTCAACACCCTCAAGCGGCAAAGCCAACCGCTGGCACCCGACTACCAGCGCATCTACAGCATGGAATACCTGAACCCAAAAGTGTTGGTCTTCTCCGGGTGCGTGCGCGGCTATGGCGACTTGTTTCTTTACAATACCGTCAACCGAAACACCGAACGCTTAACGCAAGACTTTTGGGATGACCTCGACGCTACGGTGGCCGTGCTCGATGGCCAGCGCGGCATCCTCTTCAGCAGTAACCGCCTTAGCGATACACTTGCTCCTCAGCGCTTAGATACGGTGCTGCCTATCGGCACTTTCGATATCTTTTTCCTCAACCTCGACCAACGCAGCAACACCCTGTTGCGCCTGACCTACACGCCTCTGTACGACGAGCGCTATCCCATCTCACTGGATAGCCAACACTTTGCCCACCTAAGCAATGCGAGCGGCATCGTCAATCGCCAAGTGGGTTATTTGGAACCTTACGTGGCCTACTACGAGGATGTCATTCATCTGCGCGACGACGCTCAAGTGCGCGCGCTTAACACGCAGCAAATGGGCGAGTGGCCGCTCGAACAAATCCTCACCTTCTTGTCGCCGACAGATACGGTGCTGAAAAACATAGACAGTGCCCTGATAGACAGCATCCGCACGTTTCCAGTTATTCAGAAGCGGCCCGTCGTTTACGACCAAACCAACTACGACCGCAATGTGGAGGAGCAGCACAGCGCTCCGCGCGCAGGTCGTTTGGCTCAACGCCTCCGGCGCGAGGGCAAGGACCGCCTGTACGTGCGCCCCATCCAACCTGAGGTGCGCGCGCACCCGTGGCTGACCCGATACCGCGAGATGGGCTTGCGCGCTGCTGGCCTTCCTCTACCCGAACGCAAGCTGCTGCCCGACGCCCTGAGCACGGAAAACCCAGAAAATGCCGATACCTCGGAAGGACCCGTCTGGCGCTCTTACGCCGACTCCGTGCGCACAGTGGCACCCGGTTGGCTCTTCCAAGTGCCCGACTACCTGCGCGAACGTGGCCCCGATTTTCTTCCACCCTCCTTACCCGACGCCGACACCCTCAAGGTAACCCTCACAGAACCGGAACTACAGCCTGCCCTGCCCGAAATCAGCCGACCGTTCAACCGCTTCCGAACGGCATCGGCTGCCAGCGTCCCTCGGTTCATGCCCCACCGCATCGTGCCCTACCGCTTGCGCTTTCGCTCTGAATTTCTCTCTACCACTGTCGACAACAATTTACTTTTTGAGGGGCTGGAGAGCTTCGCCGGCAGCCCACAGAGCTTTACAACTCCTCCGCCCGGTATTCTAATACGCGCCAACTTCAAAGACTTGCTCGAGGACTACGTGATCGAAATGGGCATTCGCCTGCCCACTACCTTCAACGGCGCGGAGTACTTCTTGTGGTTCGACAATAGGAAACACCGCTTAGACAAGCGCATCGCTCTTTACCGCCGCACCAGCAACCATACAGTAGGGCAAAGCCCAGGCGGCGGACCGACCGGTTCCACTCAGGCGCGCACCACCACCGTGTTGGGCCAATACGAAGTGCGCTACCCGCTCAACCCTTTCTTTAGCCTGCGCGCCACGGGCACTCTCCGCCAAGATAAGACCATCACGCTCAGCACCAATCGCCGCACCTTAGAGCAACCCGCCTTTGCCGAACAGCGCATGGCCCTGCGCCTGAGTGCAGTGTACGACAACACAGTACCCATTGACATCAACCTGCGCATAGGCACGCGCGCTAAAGTATTTGTGGAGGCCGTCAAGCGCTTCGAGTTCAATACCGAACCTGTCTGGAGCTTCCGCTTCGACCGCGGCTTTATGACCGTTATCGGCCTCGATGCCCGACACTATTTGCCGCTCGACCGGCGCAGCCTCTTGGCCCTCCGAATGGCTGGCGCTACCACCTTCGGCTCTGAGCGCATCCTGTACTTCTTAGGCGGCGTAGATAACTGGGTCTTTCCGGCCTTCAACAACTCTATTCCCATCCCTGAAGAAGGCGCCTTTGCTTTTCGAACGCTGGCAGCCAACTTGCGCGGCTTTCGCCAAAACATTCGCAACGGCAATTCTTATGCTTTGCTGAACACCGAGCTGCGCGTGCCGCTGTTCAAGTATTTCACTCAAAAACCCGTACAGAGCAACTTTTGGCGCAACTTTCAACTCGTAGGCTTCTTCGACGCCGGCACGGCCTGGCAAGGGGGGTCGCCCTACAACCCTGACAACCCCGTCAATACCGTCTTCTTCTATAACCCGCCCACTGTAACGGTCAAAGTCAATTACTTTCGCGACCCCATCGTGGCCGGCTATGGGGTCGGTGTGCGCGCACCCGTCTTAGGGATGTTTCTGCGCTTAGACTACGCCTGGGGCATCGAAACGCGTGTGGTGCAAAAGCCAATGTGGCATTTAGCCTTGGGAACCGACTTTTGAAGCCTCGCTATCGGACCAACATTGTCTGCCCGTGCAGGGTTTCACGGCTGCCGTCGGGCCATTCAACCTGGAGCACCCACACAAAGACGCCGGGGTTGAGCGGTTGGCCGCGCAAAGTGCCGTCCCAGCCTACGTCGGGGTCGTCGACCGCAAAGTTGACCGCCGAGAAGACGTGCTCGCCCCAGCGGTCGTAGAGGTCAAAAGACAGCACGCGCCCTCCTGGGCTGCCGTGCACAATGAGCAGGTCGTTGACGCCATCGCCATTGGGCGAAAAGGCGGTAGGCACCTGAGCGCTCCAGTGCTTCTCTACTTCGAGACGCAGGCGACCGACGCCGAGACAGCCCAAAGCATCGGTAACTTGTAGGGTAAACCAGCGCGTAAAAGCTAGCCCTTGCACTGTAGGATTGGGGCAATGAGTACACGAAAGCCAAGGCCCATCTTCTGCAGACCAAGCGTACTGGAGCGGTGGCTGGGCATTGCTGACTGTGGTTTGCAGGGCGATGCTCTGGCCAAAGCGGAGGATGGTATCGGGGCCAATCGTTACCGTCAGGGGGGGGCGTTGTTCGAGCACAACCGGCGGTAGGGCAATGGTGCAGCCGTTTTGATCGGCAATTTGTGGCTCATAGACACCGGCAGGCAGCCCTATTTGGAGGGCGGAGCCCTTCCAAGCAGTGCCGTTAAGCGCGTAGCGGTAAGGAGGGGTGCCGCCTTGGGCGTTTAAGGCGATCTGACCGGTATGGGCGCCAAAGCATAAAGTGCCCTGAGGTATGGCCGTACCCAGGAGCGGCGGAGGCTGTAACACGTTCGCTGAGGCCGCGAGGGTGCAGCCATGGGCGTCGGTCAGGGTAAGGGTATAGGTGCCAGCGCTTAAGTGAGTGATGCGGGGGGTACTCTGGCCGTTTGGCCAGGCGAATTGGTAGGGCGGCGTGCCGCCTTCAGGCGCTGCGGAGATGGCCCCTGAGTTTTCGCCGTGGCAGCGGACTGCTTCGGCCTGTAGGCGCGCTTTCAGAGCGGTGGGTTGGGTCAACGTAATCGATGCCGTGCCGGTACAGCCGGCGCGGTCACTGACGGTGACGGTATACACCCCTGCGCGCAGGCCGCTGGCTGTGGAATCGGCGGGGGTTCCGTGGCTGCTCCAGGTGTAGGTGTAAGGCGGTGTTCCGCCCCAGGCCGAAGCGGTGAGCTGCCCGTCGGCGCTGCCGAAACAGCGCGGGGGCGTGGCGCGAACGATGGCGGTGCGCACGGTGAGCGCTGCAGGAATGGCGATGCTTTGCACGGCTGTGCAGCCACGCGCGTCGGTGGCCGTAACGGTATAGGTGTGGTCGGGGGCCAGCCCAGTAGCGCGCAGGCCTGTTTGGGGCGGAGAGGTGCTCCACTGAAAAGCGAGATGCCCCATTTCGGCAGGCACACTGCCGTAGAAGGCTCCGCTTACCACTGCTGAGCCACCGTGGGCGCAGTCTACTTTTTCCAGCGACACCTGTACCGACAGAACGGGGAGTTGGGCAATCTGGGTTTCGGCCGTAGTTGTGCAGCCGTTGGCGTCGCTTACAGTAACGGTATGGCTGCCGGGTGGGAGGAGAGCGCTGGAAATGGTGGAGCCGCCCGTGCTCCAGGAGTAGGTGTAGGGCGGCATTCCGCCGGCGGCTTCAGCGGCGACGCTTTGGCGGGCTTGTTCGGCACAGAGGGTATCGACAGTTGGGATGAGGGTGAGGGTCAGGGGGGCGGGCGGTTGGGTCAGGACGAACGCTTCGGTTTGCGTACAACCGTTGGCGTCGGTGAGGGTGAGGGCATATTGTCCGGGGCCGAGTTGGTCGAGCGTCAGGAGGGTGAGGCCGCTGACGCCGGGGCCGCTCCACAGCGCAGTATAGGGTGGAGTGCCGCCGATGGGGCTGATGCTGAGGCGGCCTGTAAGCTGGCCGTGACAGGCAATATCTCGTTGTTGGGCCACCCATTGTAAGGCTGGGGGTTGTTCCAAAGAGGCGACGGCTGTGGCTGTGCAACCGTTGGCGTCGGTGAGGGTCAGGGTATAGGTGCCGGCGGCTTTCTGAGAGAGGTCGGCCGTCGTTTCGCCGCTGCTCCAGGCGTAAGTGTAGGGGCCGATGCCGCCGGAGGCGTCAGTAAAGAGGCTTCCGCTGCTTTCGCCGAAGCATCGTATGGGCTGTGGGATGAGTTTGAGGGCTAAAGGGGCGGGCTGGGTTACGGTGGCTGAGGCGGTGGTCGAACAGGCGTTTAGGTCGCTGACGGTAACCGTGTAGGTTCCGGCGGCGAGCTGGACGGCAGTAGCGGTCGTTTGGGCGGGCGTTGTACTCCAGGTGTAGGAGAGCGTTCCGATGCCGCCTTGAGCGGTGGCGCTGATGGTACCTGAGGTTTGACCATGGCAACGCACGTCTTCAACAGCGAGCGCTACGGCGATGGGTGAGGGCGCCTGCAGGGTTACGGTTGCTGTAGCAGTGCAGCTGTTTTGATCGCCTACGGTAACTGTGTACGTTCCGGCGGCGAGGTTAACGGCAGTGGCCGTGTGCTGGAGCGGGGTGGTGCTCCAAATGTAGGAGAAGGCGCCTGTTCCACCCTGAGCGCTGACCGATGCAGAGCCGTCAGTGCGGTTGGCACAGGTTGGTTCCACCGTAGTGGTGCTCAGCATCAGCGGCGGCGGCTGGGTGATGAGGGCAAAGGTGGCTTTGGCACAACCGACAGCGTCGGTGATGGTAACGCCGTGAAACCCGGCGGGTAGGCCTGCGGCAACGCTGGTCGTTTGGCCGTTCGCCCATTGGTATTGGTAGGGGCCGATACCGCCGGAAGTAGTTACGGCAGCCACACCAGAGGCTTCTCCGTGGCAGCGCGCGGCCACAGCAGTAACGGAGACGACTATTTCAGTAGGCGAGTTCAGAGTTGCCGTGGCCGTAGCCGTGCATCCGTTCCGGTCGCTGACAGTAAGGGCGTAAATACCTGCGCGCAAGTTGACGGCATGAGGAGAGGTCTGGTTTTGGGGGTCGTTCCAGAGGTAATGATAGGGCGGAATGCCGCCGCTAACCGTGGCGCGCAGCGCACCGTTGTCACCACCAAAGCAAGTGGGAGGTGTTTCGACCAGGGCGATCGACAGGGGTGGCGGTGCTCCGACCACGACGTTCATCTGTCGTTGACAGCCCGAAGCGTCGGAGATGTAGGCGGTGTAGGTACCCGGGGTGAGCTGATCGAACACCCCCGTAGAGTTCGCATTTCCGCCCAAAACAAACTGATAGGGCGGGTTTTGGCCATCGGGCTGCAGCACGACGCGCCCGTTGGCGGCGGTAGCGCAGGTAGCGTCGGTGACAAGGACACTCACTGCTGGTGGGTTGCAGTTGGAGCAAGTGGCCGTAGCCACAGCAGCAGGGCAAGACGTTGCTCCGACGGCCTGTACTTCCAGACTGACCGCCGCGCCTTGGCTTAGCCCACTCAGCGTGTGCTGTAGGGTGCCGTTGGCGGGCATCCAACCCGCGCCACCGACGTTCACTATGTAGGTGGTAGCGCCCGGCACTTCTTCCCAAGTAAAAGTGACCGAGGTCGGTGAGTAAGCTCCACACGTTACCTGAGGGGCCGGAAGGGCTTCGGCTACGTACACAGTGATGGAATCGTTTACCGTGCAACCGTAAGAGTCAGTAGCCACTACCCTGTAAATAGTGGTATCGCCAGGGGCAACTTCTACTGCCGGGCAAGTTGGGCAAGACACGGCCGCAGCGGGCGTCCATTGGTATTCGATGCGGTAAGAAGGTTGGAAGGTGATGGACCAGCGCTGGAGGGTGCCCACAAATCCGTTTTGATCGTCTTTGAGCACCAAACGCCAAGTGCCGTTGGTGGGGCTGCCCCACAGATCGGACCACGGGCCTTCGGGCTGCCATTCGCCGCTAAAAGGGGCATCGGCAGCAGTAGCGGAGGCGATGTTGCGCACAGCCGTAGGAGTGAAGCAAGTCTGAGTGAAATTTTTTCCGTTACCTCCGCAGTCGGTCATCAGCTCGAGGATTTGGCCGCCAGGAGCCACGAGATAGGCATCGATGTCGTCTACCCATCCGTGCGCTACATCGAGGCATACCGACCGGACGACGCCTTCTTGCACTGTCGGCGGCGAAACGCCCCAAACAACCAGGGAAGCGGTTACAGGGGTGTTGACCGGGTGTATTTGCAGAGGCTGTGTGCTTTCGAAAGAAGGCAGTGGCGGTAAGGGCACGGGCAAAGTGCCGTTTAAAGTTAGGGCATTGTTTCCCTCGCTGCAAAAGAGGGTGTCGCCGGGCAAGGCCGGAGGCACAAGGGTGTTTTCGCGGAGGTAGACAAAGAAGGTATCGCGATGGCAAAAGTCGCGGCGTACGTCAATAGCCAGCCATTCTTCGCCTTCGGCAATGCCGTCTTCAAAGGCGTGGATGGTGACGATTACTTCCTGCTCACCAGCGGGGATAACCAAGTTGGCCGGTATGGCGGCCACATCTACGCCGTTGGTAGCGGTTCCGAAAATTTGATAGTCCAGCGGCACATCTGCGGTGTCGGGAGTAGGCAAGCGAAAGGTGAGGGTAGCCGCGGCACAGCCTTCTACAATGACGCCGTCGAGGTTGGGGGTAGTCAGCGTCGTTCGGATGGCGCCGGTGCCAAAGCTCTTGGCTTCGAGGAAGACCCCAGAGTCGTAAACAGGGTCGCCTACATCGGCAATGACCAGTCGAATCTCGTAAGTATCGCAAGGGACAACGACAGCTTCAGCGGTGAAGACGCGCGTCAGGCCGTCGTAGGTAGGTTGTTGGATGGAGTTGAGGTTGTTGATGTAATACTGCGCATTTCTGGGCGGACAGGGCCGGTTGGGTGTAGAGTTGTCGGGGTGTACGTTGTTGATAGCAACGGGCAAGGCCGTGCCCGGAATGCGGGCAATGTTGGTGGGGATAGGATACCCCGGACCTGTGATAAAGAAGCCGAAGAGGTCGTTGTATTCGCTGCAAGCAAATTCGGGATACTCTTCAGAGGCAAAGCAATACCGAAAGCGCAAGGTGTCAGCAGTAGGGATGAAGCGGATGGTGTAGCTCGTTACGTCGAACAAAGGCCCAGAGGCAATAGGCGAAAGGTTAGGGTCGGTGGTGGGCAAAAGACCGCTGACGTTATTGCTAGCAAAGACACTCCCGACCTGCTCGCTGCCAAACGGCCCCGTGCTCGGGTTGGTCGTTTCGGCTAGGCCCGTCGTCATGACGATGCCGCGCTGAAGCCCTACGGCTTGCTGACCGTTGGTGAAATAGCCTACGGAAACCGGCTTACCATTAAAAGCAATGCTCAACACTTCCACGCCGTCGCCTAAGAAGATGTTGGAAATCATATTGGTCGGTGTAAACGGCGGCGTTGCAGCCGAGGTAACTTGCATCGGCTGAGCCTGCACCATTGCGCTAAACGCCCCGGCACAGGCAGCTCCTAATGCCCAGCGACGAGCGTTGCTGAAAACCGAGAAATACGCCATGACCACATCCTTACCCAGTAAACCGATTAAAGTACTTAACATGGTAAAAAAAGGATGCCGGGTTGGCTCTCTGGCTTTTTTTATACAGACAAACGAACTACTGCCGTAAAAGTGCGCCCTTAGGCGTTTTTTAGCAAAAAGCTAAGCGATGAAAGCACAGAGAGGACCACCTGCAAGGCGTGCGGTTTGTCCGGGTCAGCTGCTCCTAGCGCCGTGGCAAAGAGGCCCGCTGTTCAGGCGCATTAAGCGCAGCTACAGAGCGCTACACGCCCTGAAAACTCTCCCTCATCGCTGTCGCTTGCCCGAGGGCCAACGGCATCTCCGCAACAGTGTACCTTCGAGCCGACAATCAAGGCAAAAACTAATTTAAGCGCACTCACAACTATGCAGAAAAATTGGCTTCTTCTCACCCTATGTGCCTTTTATCTTTGGGCCTGCTCGCCTTCTGTACGACTGGCACAACCCGAAGATCCACTTTTGAGTATTTTAAAAACTTTGCGGGAAGACACCCTAATGGGCCAAGTGCTGAAACATCCGGAAACCTATCGCCTGCAAATTCTTTACACCCAAATTGACCGCTCGGCCAACGGCACACCTCGCTTCCGCACTTTTGAATATCGCGCAGACAGCACACGCTACTTCTATCCGGCCAGTATGGTCAAAATGCCGCTGGCTTTGCTGGCTTTAGAAAAAATCAACCATTTGCGGCAAAACGGATACCCCACTCTACACCGCGAAACGCCTTACCGGCTGGACTCTGTGCGACCTTTTCAGCAACCTTATGCTGCCGAGCCAACGGCTCCCAACGGGCTGCCCACCATCGCTCACGATGTGCGGCAAATCTTTATGGTCAGCAACAACCCGGCGTACAATCATCTGTTCGACTTCCTCGGCCTAGATGAGATTAACCAGGCCCTGCACCAAAAAGGCTACACTCGCACCGGCATCGTGCACCGTTTCTACGCTCCGCAACGCGACCAGCGCTACGCCAGCCCCATCACTTTCTACGAAGGAGACGGCAAAGTGCTCTATCGAGAAGCGGAAAAAGTCAGTCGCATGACCTGGGAAAATCCGCAGCATTCCACTACGTTCGGAAAGGGCTGGATCAATGCCGCTGGCGAGCGCATCGACGAACCCTTCGACATGCGCACCAAAAATTGGTTCGCGCTCACGGACATGGAAAAGATGTTGCGCGCGGTGTTCTTCCCCGAAGCCGTACCCGCCCAAAATCGCTTCAACCTGACCGATGACGACTATCGCTTCCTATGGCGCTATATGGGCCTATTTCCGCGAGAATGCGACTGGCCTCACTACGACTCGGTGCAATACCCCGATAACTACGTCAAGTATTTCTTGTTTCCGCCCGAACGCTCCAAACACGACGGCTCGCTGCGCGCCTTCAATAAGGTCGGCCAAGCTTACGGCACCATGACCGACGTAGCCTATGTAGTAGATTTCAAAAACGGTATCGAATTTATCCTGGCGGCAACTCTCTTGTGCAATGCGGACGGCATTTTCAACGACGACCAATACGATTACGAAACCGTCGGACGCCCTTTCTTATCTGGCCTGGGCCAGGCGGTGTACGAATACGAAAAACGCCGACCGCGAAAACATCGGCCCGACTTGCGGTGCTTTGAGGAGGCGGTGAAGTAGCGCCCTTGCGGTCAACGCTCTGGTGCTCGTCCTGTGACTGAAATCACGGGGGGTAGCCTGCAGGCGCCCGCATCTTTGTCGTGCTTTTTCACTCATTCTTTCATCCATAGTTTATCAACAATATGCAGAAGAAAGCATCCAATCGTGTGTCGCTCATCGATGTGCGCACGCCTGAAGAGTTTCGCCTGGGTCATGCAGAGGGCGCTATCAATATTCCCTTAGATACCCTTCCGTATCGCCTTTCAGAGATTGCGGCCTTGCCAGCACCGCGCATTTTGTATTGCCGCAGCGGCAACCGCAGCGGTATGGCCGTACAAATCCTTCGCCAGGCGGGAATAGAAGACGTGCACAACGGCGGCAGCCTGGAAGAAGTGCTGTACGCGATGGCTCACTAACTTTAAACAAGGTTTAGCTCTATGTTATCCCTGTTAAAGCGTCTGTTAGGCTTAGGCCCGAAAATAGACTTCCAACAGCTGTTGGCCAATGGCGCCGTAGTGGTGGATGTGCGCACGCCAGAAGAATATCGCAGTGGGCACATAAAGGGGGCGATCAACATTCCTCTAGAGCGCCTGCCGGGGCAATTGGCAGCGTTGCGCCAAAAGAGCGCTCCGATAATTGCGGTGTGCCGAAGCGGTGCCCGAAGCCAAGCAGCCGTGGAGATTTTGCGCAAAAACGGCATTGAGGCCTACAACGGCGGCTCCTGGACGAGCCTGCGTGCGCAAGTGGCTTGAGAAAAATCTCCTGGTTTTTTGTTTCTCTCGGCGCGCCTCATGCTTTTCTTTGAGGTGCGCTTTTTCAATTAATTACCGGCTATGGACGTCGAAATTCTGGCTCGCATACAGTTTGCCTACACGGTGGCTTTCCACTACATCTATCCGCCTCTGAGCATTGGGCTAGGGTTGCTCATTGTCGTGATGGAGGCCATGTACCTGCGAACAAAGCGCCAAGAGTACGAGCAGATGACGCGCTTTTGGATCAAGGTTTTTGCCCTCATCTTTGGCATTGGAGTAGCCACGGGTATCGTCATGGAATTTGAATTCGGCACCAATTGGGCGACGTACGCTCGCTATGTGGGCGATGTATTCGGCTCAGCGCTGGCTGCGGAAGGCATCTTTGCTTTTGCTTTAGAGTCCGGTTTCTTAGGAGTGTTGCTCTTTGGGTGGCGCCGTGTTTCGCCGACGGTGCATTTCATTTCGGCTCTTATGGTGTGGTTAGGCTCTATGTTTTCGGCGGTTTGGATTGTGGTGGCCAACTCGTGGCAACAAACACCCGCGGGCTACCATATTGTGGGCGAAGGGTTGGAAGCCCGCGCTGAGATCACGGATTTTTGGGCAATGGTACTCAATCCCTCCAGTGTGGATCGCCTCTTACATGTTTGGATTGGCGCCTTTCTGGCCGGTGCTTTTTTGGTGATGAGTGTGAACGCCTGGTATATCTTGAAGCGTCGCCACGAAAGTATTGCACGCCCAGCATTTAAAATTGCTTTGGTAGTAGCTGCTGTATCGAGTTTGGGACAGCTGTTTACAGGGCATCGCAGCGCTGAGATCGTGGCGCAATACCAACCCGCTAAGTTGGCAGCAATGGAGGGGCACTACGACACTTTAGCCCCTGCCGACTTGTATATGCTGGGCTGGGTAGATGAGCAGCGACAGAAGACTGTGGGGCTAGCTATTCCGGGAGGGGTTTCTTTCCTGACGCATGGCGATTTTCGAACGCCGCTTCGCGGGCTGAACAGTTTTGAGCCGCAAGATCGCCCCTCACAAGTGAATGCCGTTTTTCAGCTGTACCATCTTATGGTGGCTATCGGTATAGCAATTATTGGGCTTTCGCTCTTGGGGCTTTGGATGTGGTATCGCGGGCGGCTGTTCGAGTCGCGCTGGCTAATGCATGTCTTCGTGTGGGCGGTTTTGCTGCCCCAAATAGCCAACCAAGCCGGCTGGTTTTCCGCTGAGATGGGGCGGCAGCCGTGGGTAGTATATGGGCTTTTGCGCACTAGCGACGCGCTTTCGCGCACAGTTACAGCCAATCAGGTGCTCTTTTCGCTCCTCTTGTTTGCCGCAGTTTACACGGTGCTCTTCTTACTCTTCTTATACTTGCTCCATCGAAAGATTCAGCACGGGCCAGCAGCTGCTGAAACCCTGAATAACGAGAGCGAAGTATACTCACGGCGTGAAAATCCCTTAATGGATCCTCCCTCCTCACCTCTTCGATAAAGTTTGCAATGTTTTTAGGCCTTGATTACGCCACGTGGTGGTTTTTGGTGTTTGGCGCAGTGATTACGGGCTATGCCATTTTGGATGGTTTCGACTTAGGCGCTGGTATTTTACACCTGTTTTTGAAAAAAGAGCAAAGCCGTCGCATAGCTTTGAACGCTATTGGTCCGGTGTGGGACGGCAATGAAGTGTGGTTGGTCATTGGGGGCGGCGCGCTCTTCGCGGGTTTTCCGGTGGCCTATGCGGCCATATTTTCGGCCTTTTATGTGCCGTTCATGGTATTCATCGTTGGGCTGATTTTTCGCGCGGTAGCCATTGAATTCCGCAGTAAGGAGTCTTGGCTGTGGTGGCGAAGGTTGTGGGACACCACCTACTTCGTTGCCTGTACGGTGGTTTCACTGTCGCTAGGGCTTATGCTGGGCAACGTTGCACAGGGAATACCCTTAGACGAGCACCGCGAATTTGCGGGCCATTGGCTATTGTTTTTCAACCCCTTTGCACTGTTAGTAGCGTTTACTACGGTAGCACTTATGGGTATGCACGGTGCCCTTTTCCTCACCCTCAAGACAGAGGGGCGCCTATTTGTGAAATCGTCGTTGCTGGCCCAAAATTTTACCATAGCCTTCGTGGTCCTTTTTGGCATCACCACAGTGTACACTTTGCTGTATGTACCACATTTGAGCGATCGCCTGCGCCAGCATCCGGCATTTTTCTTTTTGCCGCTGGCTACGCTGCTAACGGTAGCCAGTATTCCGCGTCACCTAACGAAGCGAAAATACGGATGGGCCTTTCTCAGTTCAGCGCTTACGATAGCCTTGCTGCTCATCACTGTAGCGGTAGAGGTGTTCCCTTATCTGGTGTATGCGCCGAATGAGCCAGCGAACAGCATCACGATATACAACGCTGCTTCTAGCGAAAAAACCATGCGCCTATTGCTAAGAATTGCCCTTATGGGGACACCTTTGGTGGCAATATACACCGGCTTTGTTTTTTGGACGTTCAAGGGCAAAGTGCGCTTAGACGAAACCAGTTACTAAACAACAGAAAAGAGGCCGTTCTATGAAATGGCTTTACTGCTTTTGGTGGTATCTCTGTTTTTTGGGGTGGCCTACTTTCCGGGCTTTGGCGCAGGGGCCTGAGCTGCTCGACCGCCACGGTGTGCTGTGGAACCGTTACTACCTGACGTGGTCCTTCCGCCCCAAGTGGTCGTTTCATCAGGAAGTGGACTATCGCTTCCTAACAGCCACTGGTACTTGGCACCAATTGGTCATACACACCCATGTGCACTATCGGTTACACGCTAATGCCGAAATTGCACTGGGCGCTACGCGTATGGAAAACGGAGATCCTAAACCGAGCAAAAATCCGTATCCGCATCGCATAGAATGGCGCACTTTTCAGGAAGCCCAATTTTGGACGCCGCTGCTGCCTTCCTTTTCTTTTAACCATCGCTATCGCGTCGAGCAGCGTTTCTCGGCGAAGACTTCTGGACCTTTTGCATGGCGCGCGCGCTACCGCATTCAGCTCAACTGGACTACGCCAAAACCCGCATGGACGGTGCATCTGGCCAATGAGGTCTTCCTCAACTGGGGGCACGAGATAGTTTCCATCTTTGACCAAAACCGCATTTACGTGGGCGTATCGCATACTTTTTCGCCGCATTTGCGGGCCGAGGTAGGCTATATGGTGCAATGGCAGCAAGCCGGTCAACCCGATTTGCTGTACGTGCGCGACATCGGGCGCCTGAGCGTTTTCCACCAATTGTGAAGGAGTTCTCCCGCGGTTTTAAGCGATTTCAGAACCTAACTCTTTTTTGTGTCCTAACCTTGGAGGCTCTTCGCGTTCTTTGCAGCCAAGAACCGCTGGCCAAAGACAAGAACCCAGCGGTTGGAAACAGGCGTTTTAGGACACAAAAAGAAAGGCTTGGCAAACATTAGCACAGGAGTAAGCGAGACATTTAGTGCTCTTGGAATGCTGAAAAAGCTTCGGAAGGGCGAGGGGTTGGTAGGGCAAACTGCGCGATGCAAGTACTTGGGAGGGTGGTTGGCTGTTTTGGGGGGGCTGTTTGCTACGAGTGGGTTGGCCCAGCCGCAGACGGCTTTGGTCGTTGGGCGTATCACCGACGTAGCCGATGAGTTGCCGCTGGAGTTGGCCGCCGTAACCATCAAGGGGATGCCGGGCGGCGTCTATTCCGACGAGCGGGGAGCCTACGCCATTCAGGTGCCTGCGGGTCAGCGCGTGGTGCTTCTTTTTCGACGCTTGGGCTATCGGGAGGCGATGGCCGACGTGCTTCCGTTGGCTCCAGGGGGGCGCTTTGTGCTGGATGTGGCCTTGGCTCCTGAGCGCTCTAATCTGGAGGTCATCATCCGCGACCGACGACTCAACGACGCCGGCATGGTGCGCGAGCGCCGCATCGAAGAACTGCGCCTGTTGCCCACCACAACCGGCAATTTGGAAAGCGTACTGCCTCACCTCGCTCTGGGCCTCAACACGGGGGCGGGCGGCGAATTGACCTCGCAGTATCAGGTGCGCGGTGGCAACTACGACGAAAACCTCGTGTACGTCAACGACTTCGAGATCTATCGCCCACAACTGGTGCGCGCTGGCCAGCAGGAGGGCCTTTCTTTCCCTAACCTCGACCTGGTGCGCGACCTGTCGTTCTCTTCCGGCGGCTTTCAGGCGCGCTACGGCGACAAACTTTCCTCGGTGCTCGACATCAAATACAAGCGACCCGATAGCTTACGCTTCAGCGCCAGTGCTAGCCTGCTGGGCGCCAGCGCACACGTCGAGGGCAGCGTCAAACACCGCCGCGACGCTTACCGCGCCTTCCGATACCTGGCCGGGGCGCGCTACAAAACTACCCGAACCCTGCTGAGCAGCCTTGACGTCCGAGGGGAATACGTGCCCGACTTTTACGACGTGCAGACTTACCTGACCTATGACTTGCATCGGCATTGGCAGGTGAGCGCTATGGCCAACTACAACCGATCGGTCTACCGCTTCGTACCCCAAAACCTCGTGCGCGCGTTCGGCCTCATTGACTTTGCCCTTCAACTGCGCTCTGTATTCGAAGGCCAAGAAGTGGACGACTTCACCCAGGCCATGGGCGGCCTGTCGCTCACCTACCTGCCTGATCGCGAGCGCAATCCACTTTACCACAAACTGCTCTTCTCCGCCTGGCGAAGCCAAGAAAACGAGCGCTTCGACATCTTGAGCTACTACCTGCTGGGCCAAATCGAAAGCAACCTTGGCTCCGATGAATTTGGCGAAATCGTCAGCGTATTGGGCACGGGCACGCAGCACACTTGGATACGCAACTACCTCACGCTCGACGTCCGCAACCTCGAATATCGCGGCGGCATTGAACTGCAAAACGACCGCCCAGAGGAAAGCCTCACCCGCAGCCACTTCCTTCAGTGGGGCCTCAAAGCCCAAGGCGAAACCATCTTAGACAAAATCAATGAGTGGGAGCGCTTAGACTCAGCCCTCTACTCGCTGCCCTACGACACAGCGCAATTGCTCGTGCGACGCGTCCTGAAAACGCGCAACAACCTCAGCAGCCAGCGCTTCGTCGCTTTCTTGCAAGATACTTGGACGTGGCGACAGCCCGGCGTGCGCGAATGGCAACTTACCATCGGGGTGAGAGGCCAATACTGGAATCTCAACGGTGAGTGGTTCGTAACGCCTCGCGCTCAAGTGCTCTACAAGCCGCTCAACATCCCGCGCGACCTCTCCTACCGATTAGCGGCGGGGGGCTACTTCCAGCCGGCCTTCTATCGAGAACTGCGCCGCTTAAACGGGTCCATCAACACCGACCTGCGCGCTCAACGCTCCGTTCATGTCGTCGGTGGCCTCACCTACGATTTCCTGTGGGGGCGCCGAAAACCCGTCAAAATGCGCCTTATCGCCGAAGCCTACTACAAACGCCTGTGGGATTTGGTCTCTTTCGACATCGACAACGTCCGTATCCGCTATTCGGGCGAAAACGACTCGCGCGGCTATGCCACTGGTTTAGACGTGCGCATTAACGGCGAATTTGTGCCCGGCGCCGAAAGCTGGGTCAATCTATCTTTTCTGCGCACCCGCGAAAGTCTGTACGGCGTACAACACTTGAGCCGCCAGCTCGGCCAGCGCGAAGGCACCCCCGTGCGCGATGTGCCTCGCCCCACCGACCGCTTCCTGACCTTCTCTACTTTCTTTCAAGATTATTTGCCCAAAAACCCCAACCTACGCATGCACCTCAATTTTACCTTCGGCACCGGACTACCCTTCGGCGTGGCGGATAACAACCTCATCTATCGCAATCCTTATCGCTTTAAACCTTACCACCGCGTAGACATTGGTTTTGGGTTTCAACTCTGGAAACAGGAGTGGCGCCCTCAGAAACCCAAGCATCCGCTGCGCTTCACGCGCAACACCTGGGCCAGTATTGAGGTGTTCAACCTCATGAAAGTAGCCAACGAGGCCTCTAACATTTGGATAAAGGCCATCACCAACGTGCAATACGCGGTGCCCAATTATCTGACAGG
>CALHAM010000103.1 GCA_937934275.1 uncultured Saprospiraceae bacterium
GCCGCCGGCTTTGATAACAGCGACAAAAAAAACCAACCCAACGCCCATCCGTAAGATGCCCACTGGCCTAGGGTCAGGTAGCGCCAATAGGCGATTAGGCCTAATAAATAAAATAAGGTGTAGAGCACGTCCTTGCGCTCCGAAATCCAGGCTACCGACTCTACATGCATAGGGTGTAGGGCAAATATCGCGGCAACAAAAAGCGCTACCCATCGCCGTCGTTCGGACAACAACCAAGCGAGATAGAACACCAAGCCCGTGTTGGCCAAGTGAAGCAGCCCATTCCCTCCATAGTACGAAAACGGCTGTAGCCCGGACCACTGGTAGTTGAGCGCCAGGGTGATGATGGTCAGCGGGTGATAATTCGACACCACCGGCTGCGTGAAAATGCCCTTCCAATCCGGCCCGCGCAGCAGCGCATTTTCAATTACGTAGAACTGGTCGTCCCAGTTGGTGAACTGGTTGCCCAGTATGGGCAAAAAGAGCCAACCCGTGAAAGCAAGCAAGGCCAGCATCCACCACCATGGAAAAGGATCGGTTGGCGTGCTGGCTAATTGCGGCTTTCTCCCAGCTGCTGGCCGAACGGTCGTCGATGCTCGAGAAGTCCTTTTTTGCGTCATGTCCTAACGTTTTGTACATCAAGTCGCCTCACCCGCTTCTGCTCGAGAAAGGCTGCGCCTATCGCTGGTGCTGAAAACTAAGCTGAGCGGGAGGTAAAAATACCCGTAGAAAGAGTTAAACGCACTACACGGCGCTAAAATAACAGGTTTCTCGGCGCCTATGCACCCTTTACCGAAAGAAGACACCGCCGCCCCCAACTTTTCTAACCTCTCCTGCGGCCAACAAAAAGGCCTTGCTTTCGGTACCCCCTCAAAGCCTTGGCTCACCAACGCTGCTGCACCATCTCTCAAGCAACGAGCTCAACCCTTCCAAAGAACAAGCCCCCGGCATTCACTTACACTCATCGCCGCATTGCTTTCCTAACCGTCAGCAGCACCGTTCCCTAATTTAAAAACGCCGCTACTGCATGCATCCACTCCGACAAATAAAAAATTAGGAACATAGGGAACACCCGCGACATAGGTCTTCGCTAAAATTTTCGACGAAAGGGGAAAAAAAACATCCATTCCCCTTGCAACTATCACTCTTGCGTCCCGTAATTTTGCTCCATTACTTTTTAATCCATACTTGAAGTAAGACCAAAAATTGAAAAACTTATTCTTCATAGTTAACTCTTGCCCGTAGTCGCATGAAAAGTTTATTGTACCAAGCGAAAGCAGAGAAAAGAATGTGCTTGTTTGGAACATCCATGTTCCGAATAAGCATGTTCTTTTTTCGATGAAAATGAAAGAGCCTTATCTTCAATAGAGCTGCTGCCCTGTAAGGGGCAGCAGCGAGCTATGCTATTACATTTTGTTTAAAAAATCATTTTTTTATGAAAATGTCTACATCGATCTCACTGAAAACGCTTTCTTGGTCCGGTCTCGCGTGCACAGCGGCTCTCCTGTTGAGCACTCGCCTTGGCGCCCAGTCGGTAACCATCAACTGCCAAACGGATTGCGCCAACAGCGTAGACAACGCCGTGAGTGTCATTACGGCCGCCGGCGGCACCATTACTAACCTGACTATTGACGATAACCCCGGGTCAGGGACGCCCATAAACAACCTTAGCGGTCTTACTGTGCTGACAGGGCTAACCGGAAACTTGAACGTTCGCCGCATAGGGCAAAACGGCGCTAGCATAACTGACTTGAGCGGACTATCGAATTTAATGTCTGTAGGTGGCTCAGTGACCATCGGTGGCTCGGCAACGAATGCGAACCCGGTACTTATGGACATTACCTTAAACTCGTTGGTATCAATAGGGAGTGCATGTTCTGGAATAGGCAATCTGACGGTAGCTTTTAATCCCAACACCTCAGCGATAGATTTTCCGGCTTTAACCTCTGTGGGGGGTAACGTAAGTATTCAACAAAACGGCACTGGAGTGAGCAGCATAGACTTGGGCGCGCTGACTTGTGTCGGCGGAGGAATCAGTATGAACAACAATACTTTGAACGATATTTCTACCACAGCAACAGTTTACTTGGGCAGTCTGAATAGCGTGGGTAATAACGTCATCTTGAGTCGGACTGCATCGGTATTGTTTCTGGGAGCTCCTAACATACCGGGCAGCCTAACGATATCTAATAACATGGACCTTGTAAGTATCAGCACAACAGGAGGATACGTTGCGGGCAGTCTCTCTATCTCGAACAATGGAGCCTTGAGTACCGTAGACTTTCCGGGACCTTTCAATCAAGCAACAAACAGCGTTAGTATCGTTAACAACGCAAACCTGGCGGTAGTCAATCTCGGCGTAGATACGGTGATTAGCAATGTAACCATTCAGAACAACGGCACTTCTGTGGATAGCATACATCTGCCTCATTTAGTCGAGGTGTACGGCAGTTTGCAAATGAATAACTCTTCTTCAAATGCTGTTACAGCCTACGTGGACTTAAGCAATTTAAAGACTGTGGGGGCCGTATTTCGCCTCACGCGTGCTGTTGGAACGGTGAATGCGAACATGTTGACTTCGGTGGGTGGAAACTTTATCATCACGCTGAACAGCACTTTTACCAACTTAGATGCTTCTTTTTCTGCCTTGACAAGTGTAGGAGGTTCGCTCACCCTTCAGAACAATCCTCAGTTGAGTACGTGCTGTAGGGTATTGTGCGACATTATGGTAACGGGTACCAAAAGCATCAGCGGCAACGCGTTTGGCTGCCAGACTATGGCCAACATCACCAACGTCTGTACCGCGGCGTTGTGCCCAACTGCGCCTTACGCGCGTACAGCTTCGGATACGACCTGTCAATACGTGGTGTTGGGCAGCGAGTTTGATGCCGAGTGCGACATAGCTACTCGGAGCTATTCCTTGAGCGGTGCCACGACAGGTGGTCCTTTTGCTACGCTCACCAGCGTACCTTTGAACGTAGGGACGACGACGGTAACTCTTACGGTAACGGCTATGGGAGGTTCCCCGACCAGTTCCTGTACGTTTAATGTGGTGGTGCAGGACACCGTTAAGCCCGTGGTGATCTGCCCTTCCCCTGCCAATCCTTATTATGTTGCGGCGGATTCCTGTGTGCGCACCCTTGGCTTTACGGCTATGGTGAGCGACAATTGCTTAGATAGCATTGCCGTTGAGTACAGCATTGGCGGCTCACCCATTGCCTTTCCCTATGCTTTTTCTGTAGGTTCTACGGCAGTATTCGTCGAGGCAAACGACGGAAGCGGCAATACGGATGGTTGTAGTTTCACCGTAGTGGTTCAGGATACTTTTCCTCCATCGCTGATGTGTCCGACCCCATCAAATCCGTATGCTACGGACCCAAGCGAATGTGGTCGGGAACTTTCCTTTACAGCAACGGCAGCAGATAACTGTCCTTTGTCTATGCCTTCTGTGGTGTACTCGCCGCCGCTTCCTCACATCTTTCCTTTAGGGGTAACTTTGGTTACGGCTACGGCTTCGGATGTGAACGGCAACACGGCTACCTGCACCTTTAGCGTAGTGGTAGAAGATCAGGAAGCGCCTGACCTAACCTGCCCAGATGCGCAAATGGTTTATTTGGGTGCCATGTGCCAGGATACCCTGGATGATTACATAGGGCTGGCCTCAGCTTCAGACAATTGCATGCTGGAAACAATCACCCAATCTCCACCGCCGGGAAATATCTATTCCGGAGTGGGTATTACCACAATTACCCTAACCGCTCAAGATACTAGCGGCAATACAGCAACGTGTTCGTTTACAGTGAGCAGAGTGGATACCCTTCCGCCTATGATTACCTGTCCAGGACCAGATACCGTTCTGTTAGGAGCCACCTGCGAAGACACATTGCAGAATTACCTTCTGTGGGCAGTAGTTTCGGATAATTGTATGCCGGCACCAACGGTGGTGCAATCGCCACCTGCTGGTACCGTGATATCGGGCAGCGGAACTACGGTAGTGACCTTCACGGCAACGGATATGAGTGGCAACGCAGCTACGTGCACTTTCTCTGTAACACGCATAGAAAGCACGCCGCCTACGCTAACGTGTCCGACGGCTATCACCATTGAATGCTCAGCAGATACCATGCCCGGCTCAATGGCTCCTACAGGTATAGCGGTAGCAAGCGATAATTGCGACACTATGCCCTTACTTTGGCATTCCAACGCTATCTCCTCGGGGTCGTGCCCGCAAGAATATGTGATTGTCCGCCAATGGACGGCTAAAGACGCTGCTGGCAACACCAGCACTTGTATTCAAGTCATTACGGTAGATGACTCTACACCGCCAGCAATTCATTGCCCCGCTAACCTGACGATCAACTGCGAAGCGGACACCAGCAGCACTTTTACTGGAACGGCTACGGCTACGGATAACTGTTCATCCACGGCTTCTATAGGCATAGGACACAGTAACAGCATGGTACCCGGAGGCTGTCCTTCGCAATATACCTTAAGCCGCCTTTGGGTGGCCGTGGACAACTGCGGCAATGTATCGAGTTGCATTCAGACCATTCAAGTACAAGACACCACAAAACCCACTATTGTCTGCCCGGCAGGAGTAACTGTAGAATGTACGGAGACGCTGATTCCAGGCAGTGGGCAACCAACGGGCATAGCTACTGCAACAGATAATTGCGATGGAAGCCCGGTCCTTTCATACAGCGACCTATACACTACTGTCCCTTGCCCAACGGAAGCTATCGTTATACGCACCTGGACGGCGAGAGATACCTGTGGCAACACGGAAACGTGTGTGCAAGCCATCACAATTAAAGACACTAATCCTCCTGCCCTCACCTGCCCGCCCAGCCTGACGCTCGAATGCGGCACCGACTACGACTCGCTCATCACCGCCTGGATAGACCTCGCCTCGGCCACCGACGCCTGCGACCCTGGGCCGATGGTGGGTAGCGACTGGAACGGCACCGACGTGCCGGCATTGAGCTGTGCAGCGGAAGATGGAATGCTTATCACCTTTACAGCTACCGATGCCTGCGGGAATTTGGCCTCGTGCACCCGTTCGGTCTATCTCGCTGATACCCAGGCGCCCACCCTCACCTGCCCGCCCAGCCTGACGCTCGAATGCGGCACCAACTACGACTCACTCATCACCGCCTGGATAGACCTCGCCTCGGCCACCGACGCCTGCACGGCTGAGCCGCTCATCACCACCGGTTGGATGTCGGGCGACTACCCAACGCTCAACTGCTCGCTGGGCGATAGCCTCGTGGTCGTTTTCACCGCCACCGACACGTGCGAAAACGAAAGCACGTGCTCGGCCGCCCTTTACCTCATCGATACGCAGGAACCTACCCTCACCTGCCCGCCCAGCCTAACGC
>CALHAM010000104.1 GCA_937934275.1 uncultured Saprospiraceae bacterium
CGAGAACAGACCCGTGTTCGTCGTCAGCGTCCACGTCTGCATGGCCAGCGACTTGATGGTAATCAGGTCCACAAACTGACCGTTGTCCATCGTCGTGGCGTTGTTCAGGCACGAAGTCGTTACCGTGTATTGCGGCGTGCATGGACCAATGCCTTCCACTACCGTAACTACTGCCGTGCAGGTGGCGCTGTTGCCGCACTCGTCGGTGACGGTGAGCACCACTACGTTGGCCCCAAGGTTAGCGCATGTGAAGGCGTTCGGCGTTACGCTGAAGGTCAGGTTGTTCGGCGACGAGCAGTTGTCGAACGAACCGTTGTTGATCTGACCCGGAGTAATGGTGGCGTTGCCGTTCTTATCCAGCGTTACCGTCGCGTTTTTGCAAATAGCCGTCGGCGCTTTCGTGTCGCGCACAGTCACAATTTGCGTGTGTACGCGCTGGTTGCCGGCTTGGTCGGTTACGCGCCAGGTGCGCGTGAGCGTGTAATTGAACGGACAGTTGCCGTTGGTGCGCACCTCTGTGAAGGTAATCACCAGCAGGTTCGACGGCGTGCAGTTGTCGTTTACGTCGTCGGTCGTCAGCACGAACGGCGCCGGAACAGCATCGCACTCTACCGTAATATCGGCCGGCATAACGACATCGGCATCAAACTCCGGCTTCTGCGTATCCATGACCTGAACTTGGAAGGAGCAGATGGCCGAGTTGCCTTGAGCGTCTGTCGCGCGATAGACGACCGTGTAATTGCCCACCGGTACGATAGAACCTACCGTCGGACCGCTAATTTGGACAATGGTCGGAATACTACAGTTGTCCGTGGCAACGGGGATAGACCAGTTAATCTTAGCTGAGCACTGATCGGGATCGTTGCCGAAGACCAGCGGACCTACCGGGCAATTCACGAAGACGGGCGGCTGTGTATCCAGTACCGTCAGGGTCTGCGTGCAGGTGCCGGAGTTGCCGCACTGATCAATCACGCGATAGGTGCGCGTGTATACATTGCCCACCGCCGTTTCGCTCAACAAACCGAACGAATTCACATTCAGCCCGCAGTTGTCGGAAGCCGTCCCGCCTGCCGACTCAAACTCGGTCAGGTTGGCGTATGGCGGCTGTTCGGCAGGTGAGCATTGGGCCTGGATCGGAGCCGGGCAGGTCAACACCGGAGCGACGTTGTCATCCACTGTGATGACTTGCACGCGCGAAGTGCTGTTGCCACAATCATCTTGTACTATCCACGTGCGGATGAGGGTGAAGCGGTTCAGGCAGTTGCCCGGCTGAATCACCTCATTGGCATCTGTGATGATGGGCACACCGCAGTTGTCTGTGGCCGTTTGCGGAGCAATTGGCGGCACAGCCGAAGCGCAATTCACTGTAACGTTGGCCGGAGCAGGTGACGTCCATACTGGCGCTTGCGTATCGTTGACAGAAATTGTCTGAACGAACTGCGTCGAGTTGCCAGCAAAGTCCGTCGCCGTCCACCTGCGCGTTAGCGTGTACTGATTTACGCAGTTGCCTAGCAAGATGGACTCGGTAAAGTCAAGGTCTACTGTGCCTTGGCAGTTGTCGCTCACCGTCACGTTAGCCACTGGCGGCAGCGGATCGGAGCACTCGAGCGAGATGTTAGCCGGCGGCAGGTTGCCCAGCACCGGAGCCACGTTGTCCTGAATGGTAATCCGTTGCGTATACTGGATAGTGTTGCCGCACTCGTCGTATGCCGTCCACGTGCGCACCAGCACCGCACCGTCATTCGGACCAGCGCCCGGCAGCAGGTTCTCGTTCGTATCGATAATCACCGTACCACCGCAGTTGTCGCTCGCCGTCAGCGTCGCCGGCTGCACGTCTTCACCGCACTGCACCGTCACATCGGCCGGCAAGGCGCTCGTCCACACCGGCGCAACGTTGTCGTTGATGTTGATCGTCTGCACAAACTGCGTCGTATTGCCCGCAAAGTCCGTCGCCGTCCACGTGCGCACCAGCGTGTACCGGTTCACGCAGCTACCCAATACAATCGTCTCGTTGAAGTCGAGGTCAACCGTACCTTGGCAGTTGTCGCTCACCGTCACATTAGCCACCGCAGGTACCTGATTCGAGCACGTGACGTTCACCGTCGCCGGCGGCAGGTTGCCCAGCACCGGTGCCACGTTGTCCTGGATGGTAATCCGTTGCGTATATTGAATGGTGTTGCCGCACTCGTCGTATGCCGTCCACGTGCGCACCAACACCGCACCGTCATTCGGACCAGCGCCCGGCAGCAGGTTCTCGTTCGTATCGATGATCACCGCACCACCGCAGTTGTCGCTCGCCGTCAACGTCGCCGGCTGCACGTCTTCGCCGCACTGCACCGTTACATCGGCCGGCAGGGCGCTCGTCCACGTCGGCGGGACGTTGTCGTTGACGTTGATCGTCTGGATGAACTGAGTGGTGTTGCCCGCAAAGTCCGTCGCCGTCCACGTGCGCACCAGCGTATACCGGTTCACACAATTGCCCAGTGAGATCGTCTCGTTGAAGTCGAGATCCACCGTACCTTGACAGTTGTCGGTTACCGTCACATTAGCCACTGGAGGCACATCGCTCGAGCACGTGACGTTCACCGTCGCCGGCGGCAGGTTCTGCAGCGTCGGCGGAGTGATGTCGTTGATCGTAATGCGCTGCGTATACTGAATGCTGTTGCCGCAAACGTCGTAAGCCGTCCAGGTGCGCGTCAGCACAACACCATCATTCGGGCCAGCGCCCGGCAACAGCGTCTCGTTCATCTCGATGAGCACTGTACCCGAGCAGTTGTCGCTCGCCGTCAAGGTTGCTGGCTGCACGTCTTCGCCGCACTGCACCGTTACGTCAGCCGGCAAGGGGCTTGTCCAAGTCGGCGGTACATTGTCGTTGACGTTGATGGTCTGAATAAACTGAGTGGTGTTACCCGCAAAGTCGGTGGCCACCCACTTACGCGTCAAAGTGAAGCGGTGTGCGCAGTCGCCCGGCAAGATTGTTTCACTGAAGTCTACGTAAACGGTGCCTTGGCAGTTATCGCTTACCGTTACCGCGGCAACCGGTGGTACGTTTTCCGCGCAAACAACGTTCACCACTGCTGGTGGCAGATTGCCTAAAACCGGAGGCGTTACATCGCTCACCGTAATGCGTTGCGTGTGTACGATAGAATTGCCGCAAACATCGGTGGCCGTCCACGTACGCGTGATGACCACGCCATCGTTCGGACCGGCACCCGGAGCGTACACTTCGTAGTACTCTAAATCTACCGGAGCATCGCAATTATCCGTAGCCGTCAGAATCATCGGCATGGGCACATCTTCACCACACTGTACGGTAATGTCTACAGGCAGAGCAAATCCAGCAGGTGGCGTCATCGTCTGACCCGCATTCAGGTTACCCGGCGACCACGCCGAAGGAGCATTCCACGTAAAGTCGCTGTACTGATTACCTGTGCCCTTCAATTGCAACGACAGGCCTATCAGCTCGGAGCCAGCCTCGGAAACCCCAATATCTACGGAGGTCATGCCCGCTGCTGGACCGTCGAGCGCCGTGAAGGACCCTTCGTAGCTCAGCAACTGCAGTACCATTGAACCGCGAACCAAGGCAATACCGTCGTTAGGTCCGTTCTGGATACCGTTGGTCGGATAGGTAAAGGCTACTGCACCGAACCCGGTACCACCCTCGTTGGGAATGATGCCCGAAAGTGGGAGGACATTATAAACTACCGCAGCACTCGGCGTTGAGCCATTGTACAACACCAGCTGATAAGCCGAAAGGTCAACGCCTGCCGTACCGGCTATTTCTATGAATTCATTTACATCTGGGCCAAAATTGTCGTAGTGGATCTCGTTGATCCACACCACCGGAATAACAGTATTCCACTGCGGAGCGACATTGTCGTTGACGTTAATGGTCTGTGTAAACACCGTTGAATTGCCGCAGTCGTCTTGGGCGCGCCACGTACGAATAACCGTGTAACGGTTGAAGCAACCGCCCGGTACCTCTACTTCGCTGAAGTACAGGTCTATCGGAGCCGAGCAGTTGTCCGTCGTCGTCACGTTGGCCACCGCAGGAATATCTTCCGAGCATTCTACATTCACCGTCGCCGGTGGCAGGTTCTGCAGCGCCGGAGCCTGCGTATCGCTCACCACTATCGTCTGCGTGAACACCGTCGAGTTGCCGCAGTCGTCTTGAGCACGCCACGTGCGCACAATCGTATATTGGTTCATGCACGTGCCCGGTACCTCTACTTCGCTGAAGTACAGGTCTATCGGAGCCGAGCAGTTGTCCGTCGTCGTCACGTTGGCCACCGCAGGCACTTGCTCAGCGCACTCTACATTCACCGTCGCCGGTGGCAGATTCTGCAGCGCCGGAGGAATGTTGTCATTCACGTTGATGGTTTGCGTAAAGGAAGTGCGGTTACCGCAGTTGTCTTGAGCGCGCCAAGTGCGCACAATCGTGCGCTGGTTCAGGCAGGTACCCGGGATTTCCACTTCTTCAAATTGCAGTACCACTGGCTCGCCGCAGTTGTCCACGGCTGTCACACTGGCCACTGCGGGTGTTTGCTCGGCGCATTCTACGTCCACCGTTGCTGGTGGCAAGTTTTGGAGCGTAGGAGCCTGATTATCGTTGACCGTTATGATCTGCGTGAACGTGGCGCGATTGCCGCAATTATCTTGAGCAATCCACGTGCGCACAATCTGATATTGGTCGTGGCATGTTCCCGGCCATTCCACTTCGCTAAAGTCAAGCGTCAGAGGTTCACCGCAATTGTCTGTAGCCACCACATTGGCAGGTTGCGGTACATCCTGAGCGCAAGAGACATTCACCGTAGCCGGAGGCAGCGTAGTCGGGTCGAAGCCGGGTGCCTGATTGTCGTTCACCGAGATAACTTGGAAGACAGTGGCGGCATTGCCGCACAGGTCGGTGGCTACCCAGCGGCGCACTACCGTAAATTTATCGTGGCAAGTGCCCGGCTGTGTTTCTTCCGAGAAATCTACAAACACCTGACTGCAATTGTCCGAAACGGTGGGGTGAGTGACCGGAGGAACATCTTCGGCACACGCCACGGCGGTGTTTGCAGGCACATTGCTAAAGACCGGCGGAGTTGTGTCGTCTACAGTGATGCGCTGTTGATGGTAATCCGTATTTCCGCAGAGGTCAGTAGCCACCCACGTGCGCACTACCGTGAATTTGTCCTCACAGCCACCCGGTTCAATCGTCTCGGAGAAATCGAGGAAATAAATGTTGCAATTCTCATCTACCAATTGCACTGGAGCATCGGGGATTTCCTCCGAACATTCGAAAGTGCGATCCAAAGGCTTCGTGCGCAGCACTGGAGGAATACTGTCGTTCACCGTGATCGTTTGCCAGTGCGTCGTCTTATTACCGCAGATGTCCCAAGCCGTCCAACGGCGGCTAATGGTGATGCGGTTGGTACAATTGCTCGAATCCATGGATTCGGAGAAATCTACGAACGGCATGTCCGTGCAGTTATCCGTAGCGCGCTGAATGGGCGCA
Organism: uncultured Saprospiraceae bacterium; assembly: GCA_937934275.1. Taxonomy (GTDB): domain Bacteria; phylum Bacteroidota; class Bacteroidia; order Chitinophagales; family Saprospiraceae; genus M3007. The sequence goes on from CALHAM010000104.1 coordinate 5,501, forward strand.
GGAGGAACATCCGACAGGCAGGCATACGTGCGATCTACGGGCGTAACTTCTAATACAGGAGGCTCATCGTCGCGTACCGTGATGTACTGCCAGTGGGTATTCTTATTGCCGCACAGGTCAGTGGCTTCCCAACGGCGGATGATGAGTACTTTATTGTCGCAGGAGTCCATGCCGCGCGTCTCCATAAAGTCTACGAAGACAACTTCACAATTATCCAGAGCCACGTCGGGATGCTGATCCGGAGCTGGCGGCACATCTTCGAGGCACTCATAAGTGCGATCTACCGGAGTAATGAGGAAGACTGGGCGAATGTTGTCGTTAACCTCAATGGTTTGAATGTGCGAAGCGCTGTTGCCGCAGTTATCCCATGCGATCCAGCGGCGCGTGAGGATAAACTTGTTCGGACAACTCCAGTTGGGATCGGTTGAAGAACCGCCTTCGTACGACTCTGAGAAGTCGAACCAAGCGACGTTACAGTTGTCCGAAACGCGCTGCTCTGGAGCCGCCGGCACCTCATCGGCACATTCAAACGTGAGGTTGATCGGCGTAACTTCCAATACCGGCGGAGTGACATCGCGCACCGTAATGCGCTGCTCCCAATCGTCTGTGTTACCGCACAAGTCGGTCGCAATCCAGTAACGAACAATCACTCGTTTGTTCTGGCAAGTATCATCCTCTACAGACTCACTAAAATCAATGAACACCGTTCCACAGTTATCCGTAGCCGTCTGTACCGGCACAGGAGGCACATCACTGGCACACGATACCGTTATGTCGAGAGGCTTAACCTGCAGCGCAGGCTCCTGGGTATCCTCCGTGTACGTGAAGCGATGCGAGCAAGTGGAAGAATTACCAGAGCTATCCCAAGCCGTATAATAGCGGTCGATGAAGCGAATGCCGTCATACGGGCAATGTGTCAAATCATTGTCGTAATCGCTGAACTGAAGCAATGTAACGCCGCAGTTGTCGGTCAGCGTGCCCGTAAACGTAGGAATGGTCAACGGCGCGGGCAGATCTTGCAGACAAGTGAGGGTCTGATCGGCCGGGCATACAATCGTCGGCGCTTCGCAGTCCAATACCGTGATATTGAACTGGCAAACGACGTTATAGCCGCTGTTAGAGGTATAGTCGTAAACGATGCGCGTATCACCCAGCGGGAAAGTTGACCCTGGAGGCATCCCCAGTTGCAGCGTGCCAGAATGCTGGCTATCGCACCCGTCGTTAAAGGTTGGGATAGGATAGTTAACTACGGCATTGCAGGCGTTCGGGTCGGTGCACACTACCGTGTCTGCCGGACAGCTGGCAATACCCGGCGTCTGCATGTCGAAGACGCGCACCTTGGTAATGCAGGTATCTTCGTTGGCCAACGGCGAGGAGCAATCTTGCACGCGAAGCACTACGTCAATTAATTTAACAGGCGGATCGAAGGGATCTTGCTCTGGGTCGCGATCGTCACACGTTAGGATAACCTGATTGCCAAAAAGGATTGGGCCACCCGGAGTGTAGGCGCGACCGACCTCCTTGACGCAAAGGCCGCAGTTGTCGCTGCTGCCAGCATCCAAATCAGCAAAATTCAAATAGGCTAAACCATTGGGTTGCAGATTGACGTTAATCAGCGGTACGCACATTGCCATCGGATCTTCCTCGTCGGAAATCTGCACGGTAATGGTGCACGTCGCTGTATTGCCGGAGATGTCAGTTACCGTGTAGTACACAAACGTTTCGCCCACTGGGAACAGAGCGCAGTGGTCATCGCCGATGGTATCTACCATCACTGTCGAGTCGCTCGCTGTAACCACCAACGTCGGCACTGGGCATTCGCCGCTGCCCAGCCCGTCAAACGGATACTGGCAGTTATCGTAGTAGCGAATGGCCTCCCAACATTTCATCTGATAGCAGTCGCCCGTAACGGTAGTGGCAATAATGGGTGCCGTCGGACAGTTGAGGAAAGTAGGAGCCTCGTCGTCGCGCACCTTAATCATATACATGCAGGTATCGCTATTGCCGTGCTCGTCGCGAGCGTAGTAGATTAACTTGTAGTCGTCGTCAATCTGAGTAGCATTGCAAATGGGGCCTTTCGAGAAGGTAAACGTCGAGCTACCACCCGGCGTTACCGGAGTGCGATAGCCCACTGCCGGAGCGCCAGTCAGCGGATTAATGGTCGTCAGCACACCGTTGATTTCTTTTTGCACTTCGAGCTCATAGCAGAGAACGTTACAATTATCGTCCACATCTGGATGGTCAATCGCCACCGCTACTTCGCAGTCATAGCCGCCGTCGTCGCTCGTGTTTACCGTGCGATCGGCCGGGCAGTTCGCGATAACAGGTGCCGTGCTGTCCACCAGGATCAGGTTGGTCGTGCAAAAGCCCGAAATATTGCCACATGCGTCGATAGCGCGGAAGCGAATAACGATCGTTTCCGAGTTGTCCGTAGCGGCAGAGCAGTTAGCGATGTTCGGGATATCGTCGCAATCGAAGGTTTTGCAATTTTCAAAAGCGTCAAAAGTTGTGTTAAAGGGTGGATCGGTAGAGACCGCAATCTGGAACGTCATGGGGCGGTTGCAGTTGTCTGCACTGCCGTCGTTGAACTGAGCAGCGCATACTTGCACCTGTCCAGTGGCATCGAGGTAAGCCGTTACCGATTTGCAGTTCGCATTCGGAGCAATATTGTCCTCTACGGTGATGGTTTGCGTCAGCGTAGCGGTGTTGCCCGAGCAATCTGTAATTAAATAGGTACGCGTAACAATGCGCGGAGTTCCCGGACACCCCACAGCAACGCCGTTGTCGGTATCGCCCACATGTGTAACATTGATAGTTCCTGCCGGTGAGCAGTCGTCGGATACATTCGTTACTACCCCGATGTTGGGCGCGGGCTCTTCGCACTGCGCTGTGGCAGCCGGGATAGGGTCAGCAGTCGGCGGTGTGTTGTCTGTCACCGTCAGCGTAGCCGTGCGCGTAGCAGAATTGCCGCAGTTATCTTCTGCCACAAAGGTTACCACCAAAGTGCCGGCCAAGGGGCCACAAGTAAGCATATTCTGCATTTCAGCCACTGTTGCCGGAATGGTCCTGTAAAAAGGACCCGTGCAATTGTCTGTGGCGCTTCCTCCTCCCTGAGTATCGATCCAGGTCTGGATGGCCGACGTATTCGCAGGACTATTGGCCGGGCAGGCCAGCGTCAGGGGACTCGGGTCCGTTGTCCATACCGGAGCCTCGTCATCGGCCACTTGAATGATCTGCCGAACGATTTCAGTATTGCCCGCACAATCTTCGAGTCGATAAAAACGAACAACAATATACGGCGAGCTGAGACAACCGTCACCTACGCCCCAAAGTACATCGCTAATATACGTCACATTCACACTCCCGCTCGGCGTACAGTTGTCGCTCACGTTAGGCACCACACTTGGATCGGGCGCGGGAAGAGAGGTGAGGCATTTAGCCGTGGCAGGAGGTATGGGGTCTGCCGTAGGAGGAGTGAAGTCATAAAGCGTTACCGTTGCCGTGCGCGTAGCGGTGTTTCCGCACCCATCGGTAGCCGTAAAGGTAACCGTTACCGATCGCGTTGGTCCACCGGGCGGGCACCACGCCGGCATTGCTGCCAACACTGCAGCTCCGTTGGCGAAATTGCTCGTGATGGTTACGCCGTTGCAGTTATCTGTAGCGCTGCCGCCTCCGTTGCTGGCCAACCAATTGTCAATAGTCGTGGCCAAATTAGGAGCGTCGCAGGCCAAAAAGAGGCCGCTCGGATTGGGTCCCCAGACGGGAGCCACGTTGTCGTTGACGGTAATGACCTGCGTAGCTGTTACTGAATTGCCGGCGCAGTCGGTAACCCGATACGTTCGAATAATGGTCTGATCGCCTGGACACCCTGTTACTGTCGCCGGCACGTCGCTCACGTGCTCACGGATAAGCTGCCCTGAAGGCGTGCAGTTATCTGTAGCGGTCACAGCTGAAGCATTAGGGGCCGGCACCAAGTTGGCGCAGGTGTATGGGCCAAGCGTCGGACCGCCGGGAAGGCCGGTAATCGTCGGCGGAACAGCATCCACAAAGATCACCTTAGCCGTTGCAAAGTTTTGATTGCCGCACTCGTCTTGAACGAAAAAGCCCACCTGTACTTCCCGCGGCTGCGGAGCACAGGGAGGTGGCATTTGAGCTAACACCGTAGCGGCAGTGGCCGGAGTTGGAGACGTGCACGGAAATCCACTTCCCGGGCACATCACCGGTGAAACACTAAACGAGCCTCCGCAGTTATCCGCAACCGCTCCCCCACCAAAAGTATTCAACCAGTTTTGAATAGCGGGAGAGGGGTCGGGATCATCGCAAGCAAGGATAAGATCGCTGGGAAGGGTTGTGAACTGCGGCGGCACATTGTCCGAAACCGTAATAACTTGCGTACAAGTGGCCGTATTTCCGCTCGGATCCGTCGCCGTGTAAGTCCGCAGCACTTGGAATCCGTTAGTGCACGTAACAGACAAAAGCGCATCCACATAAGATACCTGCGTAACAGCGCAATTGTCGGAGACCGATCCACCTAAGGCGTTGAATTGCGCTGCAGTCATCGGATTCGGCGGCAAGGCCGCCGTATAATCCGCTGCGCAGGTAAAGGATGCCGGCGGCGGACAAGTAATTACCGGGGGCGAGCAGTCCAGAATGGTGATGTTGAACTGAATCGCCGCACTTTTCCCTGTGCCCGAAGGAGGTAGATTTACCTCACGGGTAACCCAGACGGTGTAGGTACTGCCTACATCCGTGCAGTCCACGTCGTAGTTGGGGTCAGATGGCTCCAACGGATTCGTTGCAGCGGCATCTTCCCACACCTTGACCACGGAGCAGCAGCCCGGATTAGAGGTGGTGGTGTACGTCGCCATCAGCGCGGCGTTGATCTGCGCCTCGCCTAGCGAGTTTAGGCAGAGGTTGATGTTCATCGAAACGCCGGGAGCGTAGCTGATATCGCACGATACACCCGAGCAGGGCTGGGCATAGGCGAGGTTCGCTCCTAAAAACGTTAAGCAGAACATTGTCGCCAAGCGGGGTAGGACGGACACTGTTCTGCTCGAAAAAAAGTTGGTCAGCATTTTCTCAGCACGACCACAACCAGGCTTAGAGGCCTCGTAGACTTTTTTCATGAGATTGATAATTTAGTTAAGCGTTATTAGAGATAACCGGTAATTCGTTGCATTTCAGAGGATTAAATGCGCTATCCAAACGGAACATTCCAGTTCTTAGCCGTTTTTCAAACGCCGAGAAGAGCATTCTTACTCATTAGCAAAAATGATGCCTCTTCTTTAAAGGAAATCCATCATGATGTTACATCACTTCTTTACCGTGCGAAGATACGCGTGCGCTTTCCAATGATGCAAGTGGGCAGTTTTTTTTTTTCACATACCTGTTTTTTTTTTCGACGAAAATGACAAAGAGCACAGTTCCCGTGTTCCAACAAAGGCTGCGTTACAGATTTTTTACCCTAAAGTAATAACGGATGTTACTGCGGGGGCAGCCTTCTTCCTGCATCCCCCCCAACAGCAGGGCCGTAGCCCAGCCCCAAAGAGGCATCGCTGAGAACGACGGGGCGCGGGGCCTGGTTGATGTTCTCATAGCCGCCAATCATGCGCTCGCGTTGTCGGCTAATAAGAGGGTTGAAATTGCCGCCCACTTGAAGCCCAGGCAATGTGGTTTTGGCAGGCCGTTAACCAATGAAGATTTAGGTTTTAAAGATTAATTGAAAAGGGTAGTCTTCCGGCAGCCCATCGGCTCGCAAGTACACTGCCCGCGCACAGGCTTGCCCGCAGTCAGTATGCTTTCTTGGGTGAATTCCCCCTGCTGACGGAAGCCAAGGGCAAAGGCAAAAGTCAGCAGAGGCGCTATTCGCCCGAAGGCCGTCGCAAACTTATCGAAGAAAAGTCAGACGTCCTGGACATCCGCTCAGAAGATGGGCAGGGCAGTCAGTCATCGAGGCCAGCCTAAGGTTACCCGCACCAGGTACTTGTTCTTCTTGCCGTTTTCTATCAGAATATAGCGCCCATGCAACAGGTGCTCGGGCGTTACGACGGCATCGAGGGAGGCTATTTTTACCTTATTAATACTAATAGCGTTGTTCTGAATAGCCCGTTTGGCCTCACTTCGGCTGGCTACGATGCCGGTGTGCTCACTGAGGAAATCGAGAATGTTGCAATGGTTTTGCACTGCTTCAAGGCGGATTTCGGGTGCGGGAATCTCTTCGGCCACCTGAGTCAGCACGCGCTCCGATAGGCTGCGCAACATGTCGGGTCCTGCCTTGGGGTCGAAGAGCAGATCGGAGACAGCCTGTACAGAGGCAAATTCCTCGGCACCGTGCAGGCGAATGGTTAGTTCTTCGGCCAGGGCGCGTTTGGCAGCTATGGGATCGGCATCTAAGGCTTCTATCTCTTGTTGACACTTGAGCGAGAAGTAGCGCATCAGTTTAGGCATATCGCGGTCGTCGGCGTTGATCCAAAACTGATAGAAGCGGTAGGGGCTGGTCATTTCGGGGTCAAGCCAGATGTTGCCGCTGGTACTTTTGCCAAACTTGGTGCCGTCGGCCTTGGTCAGCAGCGGAGTTACAATGGCATACAGGCGTTGGCCGTCCATTTTTCGAGCCAGTTCTATGCCGCTAGTGATGTTGCCGTACTGGTCGCTGCCGCCCATCTGCAGGGTAACGCCGTAGTGGCGGTGCAGGAGCACAAAGTCGTAGCCTTGAAGGAGTTGGTAGCTGAACTCAGTGAAGGAAATGCCGGACTCGATGCGGCGCTGGACGCTTTCTTTGGCCATCATGTAGTTGACGGTCAGGTGTTTGCCAACATCGCGCAGGAAGTCCAGTACGTTCATCTGAGCGTAGAAGTCGTAGTTGTCTAATAAAAGAGCGTGATTGGGCAGGGCTTCGTCGAAGTTGAGCAGGCGCTGCATCTGGGCCTTTTGATGAGCCATGTTGCGCTCCAGTTCCTCAATGCTCTTCAGTTCACGCTCGGCGTCGCGTCCGCTGGGGTCGCCAATGCGCCCGGTGGCCCCTCCCATAAGCACGACGGGTTGGTGGCCGGCCATTTGCAGGCGCAACAGGAGCATGATCTGCACGTAGTTGCCAATCGTTAGTGAGGGCGCGGTAGGGTCGAAGCCAATATAGCCCCGCACTCGATCGGAGCGCAGGTGCTCCTCTGTGCCTGGGGTAATGTCGTGTATTAGACCGCGCCAGCGAAGTTCATTGATGAAGTCCATAGCGGGCGTAAAGGTAGAGCGGATGGGCCTGAACCGACAAACCCTACCCGGGAAGGGGCCGATTGGGCGGATCACTCAAACAGGGGCTGTGCATGGTGTGCCTATTGCCCTTCTTCCTTCACCTCCTCTTCGATGGTAATGCTTGTAGGCCCGGCAATGATCTTGAACTCCGTGCGCCGGTTGAAGCGGTGTTCGTCGTCGGTACACTTGACGCCGTCTTTGCAGTGGTTGAGGATGTATTTTTCTCCGTATCCGACGGCGACGATGCGGTCTGGGGAAATACCTCGAGCGACCATCCAATTTTTGGCGCTGTCGGCGCGGCGCTGCGAGAGGCGCTCGTTGTAGTCGCTGCTGCCCTGAGCATCGGTGTGCGAGGCGAGCTCGATTTTCATATCGGGGTACTGGTTCATCAAATTGACCAGAAACTGGAGGTCTTTTTCGGCGTCGGGCAGGATGTCGGCCTTATCGAAGTCGTAGTAGATGTTGTTAAGGCGTATGGGTTCGTCGCGTTTGACGATGCGCGGTTTGGGCGGTTGTTTGGTGCGCAGGGTCAGTTTTTTCTCCACTTTGGTGGTTTTCTTAATACCTGTGGTGTTGAAGCGCACGGTGTCGGGTTGGTAGCCTTCGCGCTCGGCGATGACGAGGTAGGAGCGATCGGGCAGCAAGGTGAAGGCGAAGTCGTTGCCTACGGGGTTTGTCTTCGCGTCCACTTGGAGCGGATTGCTGTCGGTTAGGTCGAGGATTTGCACGGTGCAGCCTTCGAGGGGCGGGTTTGCTTTTTCGTCTTTTTTGCGCAGGCGGAAGGTAGTAGCCAAGAGCTCGACCTTGATGCGCTCGATTTCCCAGAAATAGATGTCGTCGCAGCAGGTTTTGCTCTTGAGGTTGTTGATGCCGGGCCGATTGCTGACCAGATAGCCCGAGTAACCATCGGGCAGGCGCGTGTAGTAGTAGTCGTCTAAGCTGGTGTTGATGCCGGCGGGCAGCGGTTCGGGGGCACTCCATTTGGAACCATCCCATTCGCTGACGAAGACGTCTAAGCCGCCGAGACTGGGGTGGCCGTTGCTGCTGAAATAGAGCTTGCCGTCCTGATAGAAGGGAGAGGCTTCTTCGCCAGGGGTATTGATCGTCGGCCCCAGGTTGACGGGCAACCCAAAGACGCCGTCGCGCTTTTTAGGAGCGTAGTAGATGTCGAAGCCGCCCTGGCCGCCCGGGAGGTCAGCGACAAAAAAGAGCACTTTTTCGCCGTAGAGTTCCCCTTCGCAGGGGTGTTTGGCAATGTAGTCGCCATTGACCCCCGCCACTTCGTTGGCAGCGCCCCAGCCGTCGTCGCCCTTGAGAGCGTAGTATATTTTGCTGGTGCTGACGTAGTTGCCCTCAATTTCCTGGCGGGTGAAGTACAGGGTCTTGCCGTCAGGGCTGATGCTGACGTTGCCCTGATGCCAGCCCTCCCGATTGATATTGGTGCCCAGTGCAGTGGGCGCTGGGAACTCCGCACCGGCTTGGGTGGGCGGCTTGACGGAGTAAATCTTGGCGTACCAGTCGCCCTCTTTGCCGTCTACGACGATGACATCTTTGCCCGCCAGTGAAGAGAAGTACAGTTCGCCGTTGCTGTACCAAGGCGAAGCTTCGCTCTGAGGGCTGTTGGCTTTTTTGCCGATATTCGTTACCTTGAGCGTTTCGGGCTGCTTGGCTTTGCGACCCAGCTTGCAACCGGCCATCTCTAATTTGCTGCGCGCCACCAAGGCCGAATCTAAGCCGTCGGCAATGATTTGGCCAAAGACTTCTTCCGCATCGGCGTATTTGCCGTTGTATTTGAGGGTTAGGGCGTAGAGGAATTTGAGGTCGGGGTATAGATTGCGCCGGTCGCGCAATACAATTTTACTCAGCAAGCGCTCGGCTCGCTGGTAGTCGCGCAATTCGAAGTTGAGGCGCGCAATGGCGTGGTTGAGCAGAGGGTCTTTGGTCTCCTGAAAAGTTTTCTCGTAAAACTCTAAAGCGGCATAGGGATTGCCCTCTTCCTCTGCTTGTTTAGCCGCTTTGACCATGGCATCGGGAGTGGAGCGGTTCAGCGGCTGAGCCACAGCAGAAATGGCCCCGATGAGCAGGTAAAACAGCGCAAGGTGGTATCGAAACATAGGAGACGACGGTTTAGGCGAAGAGAAAAAAGGATGGTCAGGGGTGTTTAGAAACGCGGGCAAAGCACTTTGGGCTTCACCACAGTAGGCTTGTAAATTTTAACGATGTAGTTGGCCGCAATTTCGAAGCCGCCGCGATAATTGCTGACGATAGTCAGGTCGGAGATGTTGATGTCGTAGGCAGCGCCGATGGTCAGGTCTTTGATCTTGGCACCCAGCAGTACGTTGACGGCGTCGCTAAGGCGATAGCCCAAGCCTGCGCGCAGGGTGATGTTCTTCTCCTCATTGAACAGATAGCCTGCCATGCCTTGCACGACAATTTCGTCGTTGCCCTCCATGGTTTGGAATAAAAAAGTGGGACTAAGCGAGAGCCGATCGTTGAGCGCTAAGTTGAACTGGCCGTGGGTAACGTAGCGCCGCGGCAAGCGCGCAAAGCCCTGCTGTGGACCGGGCGTAGGGCCGGGGGCACTTCCGCTGCCGATGAGGCTGTAGTTGGGGCGGGTAAAGTGGTAGATGGAAAAGCCTACGTGAACGTCGAGGGCTTTGTTGAGTTTGGAGAAAAAGACGGCCCCCACATCGATATCGTTGTAGTTGGCGCTGCCCAATACGCGCCCATTGTCCATGCTCAAGGCAGGCACATACTCGCCTTGGTTATTGAAGCCGTCGGCAAATTGCAAGCGGTTGATGTCGATGCGCCGTTGCTCGCCGCCGTAGTGGCCACCTACCGAGAGTACGGTGTTGCCTTTTTTCCCTAAAGCCAAGTGATAGGTAGCACCAAACTTGAACGCGCCGTGAGTGAGGCCAGCGGAGCCAGCGCGATCTTGGTAGAGCATGAGGCCCACGCCTACCCAGTCTTTAGAGCGAAAGCCCCGGATGATGGGAGCGTCCACCCACACCGAAGGAGTACTGTAGGGGTTGTTGATGACGCTCGACCACTGGCTGCGGTAGATGCCGCCGATGCGCACCGTGCCCTCAAAGCGGCCCGCATTAGCGGGGTTAAGCGTCATGGGCGACAGGTTGTACTGCGTAAAGTGGATATCCTGCGCCGAGGCTGAAGGTAGGAACAAGAGCAGCGCGAAAAAAAGGAAGAGTGGTTGTTGGCGCATAGTAGTTGTCTCAGAAGGATAAAGGTAAAAATCGGTATAGAGAGATGCGAATATGGTGCAAATTTAGGCGATGGGCTGTAGCCTTGTTTTTCAGCAGCAAAAGTTTTTGCCGAATACCGTCGCAAAGGCATCTTTTCATGCCCTCCATGTCCGATAGCGGTCGTTGACGGCAGCAGCAATGGCTAAAGCGTCCAAATCACTCATGCAGCGAAAGTGCCCTTGCGGGCAGCGCTCGTAGCCAATCTTCGAGCAGGGGCGGCAAGGCAGTCCGTCTACCTCAAAAGACAGGTTCAGGTCTAAGCCATCCGGATAGAAGGGGTACATGCCGAAGCGCGGCACAGTATTCCCCCACAGGGAAACGATGGGTTTGCGGAAAGCGGCCGCAATGTGCATCAGGCCGGTGTCGTGGGTCAGTACCACCTCGGCCTGACGAACCACCGAGGCGCTCTGATGCAGCGTCAGCCGACCGCAGGCGTTGTAGACGTGCGAGCCGACTTGGCGGGCCACTCGCTCTCCGCGCAGAGCATCACCTGCCCCTCCCAACAATATCGCAGGGAGTGCTAAATGTTGGCAGACGGCGACCGTCTTTTCCTCCGTTAGGCGCTTGGTGGCGTGGTTGGCTCCAATCACAAAGGCCACATAAGGCGGAGGGGGGCCTTCCCAGTGGGAGAGGTTCACCTCCTCCTCGGGCGGAACAAAGAAGTCTAAGCCTTGCCCGTCGTAGTGCACTCCCAGCTCCTGCACAGTATATAAATATCGGTGTACTACGTGGTGGTTAGGCATGACGTCTACCTTGAGGTTGACCAGCAGCCATTTCTCCAGATTGGCTTTGTAAAACGAGCGCGATGGCCGACACAACGCCCACTTGACCCAGCGACTTCGCAGGTTGTGGTGTAGGTCTATCACCCAATCGTAGCGCTGCTGGCGCAAAGAGGCTATGAGCTCGCCTAACGACGAGCCTAATGCAAACACCCTATCCACGTGTGGGTTGTATTGCACTAAGCCGCAGAAGCGCTCCTTAGTCAGGAAGTGCACCTCCGCTCCCAACTGCTGCTTGAGGCAGCGAAGCACGGGCGAAGTCAGCACAATATCGCCAATCGAACTGAAGCGGATAACCAGAATCTTCATACGAGCGGAACGACTCAGCCTACGCGCTGCAAATGGAGACCCTTCACCGGGCGGAGGACTAACGGCGCCTTTTCGATAACGACCGAGTCGCTGTCTAAGCCGAACCAGTTTTGCGGCGACGCCGTTATGCTTTTGACGCCCAAGTAAATGCTCATAATAATCTGCTCCAATACGGGCAGATCGTTTTCGTGCGAGAGGAACTCCTGAATGATGACGAATTTAAAATCGCCCGTCGGCAGGTCGGTAGGGCTAAAGTGATAGCGCGCCTGCACCGTCAGCTCTCCGCTCTCGATGAGATCTTCCACCACCTTTCGCAAAAACAGATTCATGCGCTGCTCCACCCGAAAGCCCAAGCGGAACGTCACCTTATAGGCATCGTCGGGCGCCAACACTTTTACCTTGTACTCCATCGTGTACGGCTCGTCGGTTACTTGAATATGTACAAACCAGTACACATCGGCGCGCTTGGGCTGCGTCTGTAAGATGGAATACAGCACTTTTTCCTCCACTTTGTGCGCCGATTTGGCGCTGCTGAGAAAGACGAGGTTAGTGGCGTACTTGGGCACCTCCTCGTCGTTGCTCAGCATGATGATTTGATCGATGTAGTCGCGAATGTCCACGTTTTGCAAAAAGCGCTTCTTGATTTTGCGCGCGCTCACCCACACGTACATCAACAAGAAGAGCAACGAGGCGATGACCACCGTAATGAACCCGCCGTCTACAAACTTCAACAGGTTAGCGGTGAAAAACGCCCCCTCAAAGCTGAGATACCACAATAGGAACGCCCAAATGAAGATGGGCTTGACACGCCGCATGATGAGGAAGTTAGACATTAGCAGGGTAGACATCAGCATCGTGATGGTCACCGACAACCCATAAGCTGCCTCCATTCGAGCGCTTTCCTTGAAAAACAGCGTGATGAAGAGGCAGCCTATCCACAGGAAGGTGTTCACGGCCGGCAGGTACAGCTGCCCCTTCATATTAGAAGGGAAAATAACCGTCAGTTTGGGTAACAGCCCTAAGCGAATGGCTTCACTGACCAGCGTAAACGACCCGGAGATCATGGCCTGGCTGGCGATAATGGCGGCCAGCGTAGCAACGACGATACCCAGCGGCAAAAACCACGTCGGCATGATGCCGTAGAAAGGGTTCGGCGTCGCTGCCGGCAAAGGCAGGCCTTCGTACTGCAGACACCAAGCCGCCTGCCCAAAGTAGTTAAGCAACAGGCAGGTCTTTACGAATATCCAACTGACGCGAATGTTCTGCTTACCGCAGTGGCCCAAGTCGGCATAGAGCGCCTCGGCTCCCGTAGTACACAGAAAAACCGCCCCCATCAGGACCAAGGCATGAGGATGATGCAACAATAGGCTTATGGCGTTTATCGGATTAATGGCCTCTAATACTAACGGACGCCCTGCCACCTGGATGCCTCCCAAAATACCCAGCATGAGAAACCACACCAGCATTACCGGCCCAAAAAAGCGCCCTATCGTCGCCGTGCCAAATTGCTGAAACAAGAACAGGGCCGTTAGGATGCCCACCGTAATCTGAACGGTCGGAACGTGTGTTCCGCGCAACTGCTCAACAGACACTAACCCCTCAATGGCCGACGATACCGAAATCGGAGGCGTAATCATGCCCTCCGAAAGCAATGCGGCACCGCCGATCATAGCCGGATAGAGCAACCACTTCCGCCGACGCCGCACCAGCGTGTACATGGAGAAAATACCTCCCTCTCCGTTATTATCGGCTTGCAAAACCAGCACGACGTACTTCAGCGTCGTCTGGATGGTCAGCATCCAAAAAACCAGCGAAACTGCGCCCAGGATGGTTTCCCGATCCACTAAGCCTTCGCCTACTATGGCGCGCATCACGTACAGCGGTGAAGTGCCAATATCGCCATAGATGATGCCTAAAGTGATGATTAGACCGGCCCATCCCAACCGATGATGACTGTGGCGGCCGTTGCCATTAGAGGACATGATCGTTTATTTGTGGGTTATGCGTACGCATTAGAAGCGCATGTTGCCGATTTACCCTCGAAAAAGTCTGCAAAAGTATCGGAACGCTGCTAAATTACTAACGACGCAGCCCGGGTGCATCGGTGAGAAAGGTCAATTTTTCTCTCCACTAGCCCACGGCAACTGCTTGTGCCCTTGCACCTTGATTTGAATGCCCGTTTTGTTGAGGTCTGTATTGCCTATCCAAATCATGAGAAACATCAGGTCTTTAACAGCCCAAGTGTTGTTGAGGTATGGGTCCTGGCACGCCAGATAAATAACATTTTTATCTACATCCCAGTTCCAACGCCCGGTATCCACCACTTTACCCTCGATGAGGATGTCAAAGGTCTGATCGTCGCGAAAGAGCAGCCATTTCTTTTCGTAGTGAGGCTGAATATTTTGGCCTCGAGGGCTGACGGCCATGCTCAAATGCCAGTAGGCCGACGTCAAATAGGCGCGGTGGCTGGCCGAAGCGGGCGGCAAGTTTTCGATGGGCACATGCAGCAGACTTTCCGACGCATATTCGCGCGGTGGCTGCACTTGGGTGGGCGCTTCTGCGTCGCTGTTCCCTGCGGGTGCCGATACAGGAGCCGTCGTTTTCTGAAGGTTCTTACACGTCATCCACCCTAAAGCCAGAGTAAGGACGCCAAGCAAAATATTTACTCTCATAAACTACCGTAGCGTTGATTTTGGCAGCGAAGGTAGCGCGCGACGAGGCTTCGGTTTTGCATTTTGTCGTCCTTTGCCGACGAGAGAACCCGCCCTTAAGCAAGGGAACTCCGTTCGACCTCTACCTGTCGCCTTTCAAAATCCTGTAGCCACCTTCAGCCGGCGTTTCCCATGCGCCGCGCTCGGAGGCACTGGACTTCCCCTCACCCAAAGCATATTTGTGTCCAATTTACATCTTCCAATCCAACCGCACTGTGTAGTTGCGGGGCCCTTCCAGAAGCGCTGGGCGATAGGAATAGATCTGATTGAGCGCGTTGTTGCACAGCAGGCTTATCTTTAGGTGCTCGCCTATCTTGCGCGAAATCCGCAGGTCGAGGAGGGTAAAGCCCTTGTTGTATCGGTCGCGAAACGACTTTACCCCTGGAATGCCCAGTTCAAACACTAAGTCCACCGCCTCCATGTGGCTGTTGTATTGCACCGAGACACCAGCAGCATAGGCATCGAGTGCGTACTCCATATCTACCTTCACCATGTCGCGAAAGCGATATTTAAGGACGTTTCGGTTGACGGAGGTCTTGTATTTGGCCTGGTCAAATTCTTCCCCCGGAGCCAAGCGGTAAACGGGGTTGATGCGCGTCCAGCCGCTGAGTAAGTAGAAGGTACCAGGCCCCATTTTTCCTTGCCCTAAGACCGAGATCTCGACGCCCGAGGTGCGCGTGTCGCCGACGTTTTTGGACTTAAACACAATGGCCGGAAAGAGGCGGTCCAGGTCAAACTCCATCATTCGGTCGTATTCCATGATGAAGCCCGTGAGGTCTAAGAAGCCGTAAAAGCGCCCTAAGGCAAAGCCCTGTTTTAGACCTACTTCGGCCGTCCAGCCCGTTTCAGAGACCAGGTCTGGGTTGGGGGCAACGTTGCCAACGCCGAAGGAGGTATTGATGAACTTTTCAGCAATGGTCGGGTAGCGATAGCCTTGCCCCCACGAAGCTCGCAAGTAGGTGGCTTTGGCGGCCTGGAAGTTGGCGCCCAACCGAAAAACCGGACGCCCTTCGCGCGTGATGCCGTTAGGAATGGTGTCAAACTCGTTAGGCGCTATCTGGATGACATCCGGGCTTTTGAGGATGTTCTCCTCGTAGCGCACTCCTCCCGAAAGGTTGAGGCGGTCAAAAGCTTTCCAGTCCAGTTGCAGGTAGCCGGCGTAGTTCTGCGTGCTGTAGTTTCCCCGATAGAGGATGGCCTCTACTGTGGTATGAATAGCTACCACACCCGTAGTGAGCACTAGGCCTATGTTTTCCATAGAGCGCTGGAACTGGTACTCCCCGTAAAGCATATCGCTTTTGTTGCTCTGGTCGTCGGTGTTGTCGTTAAAAACGTGATAATATCGCCCCAAGAAGCGATGGCGATTGCCGTAGTTGTCAAAATACAACACCGTAGGGTCGAGGAAGTAGCGCTGGCGCCCTCGATTGGCTGTAGTGGAGTTATCTCCCGGCAAGTACGCCCCTGTCGTATCGTTGGCCCAAGTAAAGAAAGAGCCACTGCGACCAAAGTTGAAGTTGGTATTCAGCCCAAAAGAGAGCTGGTCGTTCACTCGAAAGCGCACGTTGGGCGTCAAGCGAAGATAGCGCGAATAAGTGTCTTTGTTGTACGAGTCGCGATAAGCGCCAAAAGAGCCGAGCACCCAATCCCAACGCCCGGCCTTGCGCCGGTGTGCAAAGCTGTAGCCCGCTTCAATGGGTAGCCCAATGCCCGAAGTATCGGTCCCCCACCATTTCATACGGCGATCGCGCGGGTTGCCCCATACCTGGCTAAAGACCGCAACGTCGGTCTCAGGCACATCTGAGGCATAGCGCGTGCGGATATTGATGATGCCGTTCATGGCCGAGCTGCCGTAGAGGGCCGATGCCGCCCCCTTGAGCACCTCTACTTGGCTAATGTTTTCCACCGGAAAGTCGGTCCAATTCGGATAGCCCGCATCGGCCTGGAGCGCCGGAATGTCGTCCACTAAGATCAGTACGCGCGTTCCTGCGCCATAAGCAAAACCTGCACCCCCGCGAATGCTGGCCTGGCCGTCTACAATAGCAACACCTGGAATTTTGACCAAAGACTCATCAATTTGCGTAGCGTTCACGTTTTCGATAAGGCGCGGCCGCAACACATCCAACGACACCGTTACCTCGCCTAATGGCTTTTCAAACTTACCAGCAGTTACCGTTGTTTGCTGCAGTAAGTTGTCGGCATAGCTGAGCTGGGCGTTTACCTCTGTCACTTGCCCCTCCGAAAGGCGCACCACTTGGCGCCAAGGTTCGTAACCCGTGTAAGTAAGCGATAGCTCATAACTGCCGGCCGGCAAAGCCAGCTGAAATTGGCCAGCGGCATCTGTAACTGTTCCTGCAGCTCCCGCTCGCACGGTTACACCGGGCAGCGGCTCTTTTCGCTCCACATCCGTTACCGTGCCTCGAAGGGTAATGTTTTGAGAAAACAACGCCGCCTTCAGAAGGACAAAAAGTAGAGTAAATGCCTGACGCATAGTCTCTTGAGCATGGGTTTAGTGAAAGAA
The DNA here is from genome assembly GCA_937934275.1 of uncultured Saprospiraceae bacterium. Taxonomy (GTDB): domain Bacteria; phylum Bacteroidota; class Bacteroidia; order Chitinophagales; family Saprospiraceae; genus M3007. The sequence continues at coordinate 22,326 of CALHAM010000104.1, forward strand.
TAGCCGAAGGAGGATTAACCAAGAACGGGCGTAAAAGTACAGTTTTTTGTTGCTGCATTGTAAATGCCTATTTACCCGCTGGACGAGCGCTAAGTGTAAGCCCTTTTTTAAGACGTATGCCCTAAAACGCCAAAAAAACTGCACCTTCGCCCAGTTTTTTTTCAAACCTGCTGGCAGCATAGAGAGCTATGGAGCATTTTGATCCGAACAACCCTTGGCGTATTGCCGCAGCCGCCATTTACCGAAAACCTACCGATTCGCGCATTATGGGTACCGTCGATCTCGACGTTACTGAATTGGAGGCTTTCGTCCTTCAAAAGCGCCGGCAAGGCCTGCGCATTACCCTGATGCACCCTATTATTCTCCTTTTGGCTCGAGGCGTGCGTGAGGAGGTTCCCGAAATGAACTGCTACGTGCGCCGCGGTCGGTTGGTGCATCGCGACCACATTCACGTTACCGTGAGCATACTCGTAGAAGGCGGCTCCCAAATCAGCTCCGTTACCGTACCCAACGCGGACCGCATCTCTCTGCCTCAATTGGCCGACATACTCCTGAAGGGCGTGCGCGACTCGCGCCAAGGCAACCAGGAAAAGGCTTCCGGCTCAAAGGGGCTACTAAGCCACATTCCTTGGCCTTTCCGCACTTGGTTTGTGCGCTTCGTCAAGTGGCTTACGGTAGATTTAGGCATATCCATACCCGCCCTCGGCCTTTCGCCCGATACTTTTGGCTCTTTCATCGTGTCTAACATCGGCAGTATTGGCCTCGATATTGGCTATGCCGCGCTCTTGCCACTTTCTAACGTCTCTGGGGTCATCACCATGGGCAGCGTTCAGAGCAAACCCGTTGTTGTCGATGACCGAATCGTGGCGCGGCGCATGCTGACTATTAACGCCGTTTTCGATCACCGCATCTTAGATGCCGTGCAAATCGGCAAGATGTTTAAATACCTGAAAGCCGTAATCAAAGAGGGCCGATACGAGGAACTATGTGAGCCTGTTAGGAGCGAAGCTTAAGGACAACTTTGGTCTCTTCGCGATAGCTATTGTCGAGGTGGTTGTAGCGCACCTGTAGCTGAATGCGCGCGGGCGAAATGCCCCGACGAGTTAGGAAGGCCTTCCAAGCGCCCAGTTTCAGGGCGGCCAGCATCTCTAAGTTGAGCGAAGCATCGGGAGGCAGGGCAAGTGTTTGGGTGAGCACTGCCGCTGTTTCGTTATCGGCCAGCGAATAGACCAACGGCTCGGCCCCTAAAAAGCCGTCGTACACCACTCCCGGCTCATACGTTAAGGTGCTGCGGTCTTCTTGCAGCTCTGTAACGAGAGTAATATTGTCTAAGAACACGCCTTGCTGCTGCAGGCGCTCTATCTGTCGAACGATGTGCTCCCCAAGCGCCGTTTTTGCCGCACTAAGCACATAATCCTCGTCGTCATCGGAAAAGTGATACGTGACGGCGGCTGCTCCCGGAAAGGCAAAAGTACGCACTGGGAACATGGTCGTAGGTAGGCCAGCCGTTTGGCGCAGGGCTTGAGCGAAGAGGGCCTGCACACATTCGCCATCGCCAATGCGGATGCACGCAGCTTCGTTGCGCTGAGGCCGCACGGCAGCGCAGCGCTCCGATAAGCGCTGGTGTTCGGCTTGGAAAGCCTCGGCGCGGCTGTTGACCTCAGTTACCCGTTCTTCAATATCGCGCAGGGCAGCCATCGTCTCTGCCGATGCAGCAGTGCCATTCTGCGTGGCTTTGCGCACGGCCTCTGCAGCCTGTTGCTTCTTGAGAGCAAGGGTCTGAAGCACCTGGCGCATTTGCTGGAGCTCTACCTCGCTTTGGGCCAACAACAGCGCACAAGAGTCCGCCGCCAGCGCTTGCTTCTGCGGTGACGGGTCAGCCTCCACCTGTCTCACTAAGGTCGCTAACCCTTGTTGGCGCTGCCGCAACAGCCCGGCAGTCAAATCGAAGGCCTCCACCAACGCTTGCACGGCTTCCTGCTCACCGCGCAATAAGTTGACCGGCACTACCGGCGCCGGCAACTCCTCGAAGCGAATGCGCGCCGAAGGCCGAGCCAACACGACGCTGGCCCCCACCTCATAAGTGCTCCCCAAGGCTCGATGAAATTCGGCACAAGCCGTTAGGCGCAACGCCGAAAGCACCGATATCGCCATCTGCATACGCGCTCCGCCCCCATCGGAACGCATCCCGGCACCCACCATCAGGCGGTCTTCCGCTAAAAAGTAAGCGTTTAAATTGACGTCAAAAGCGCCCCGCATATTCCCGCGCATCCATCGCGCCATAAGCGCTGGCTCTAGCGCAAACGAGCGTCGCCGATAGCGATAGCGCACATTGGCCAACACGTGAGGCTGCGCGCGATAGGTCAAAACGTCGCTGCCGTCTTTCGACAACTCCAACTCATTGGTAAATAGTTGGGTGGCGGCTGCATCGAACGCCAACCGCGAACCGCCCCCCCACCGACGCTCAACCGATAGACCCGGCCCGCCGTCAAATCGGAGCCTATGGGTAATGCCCTGAAAAAGACTCAAATCCAACGGCTCGCCTAATCGGCCTACATTTAAGTCAAAACGATACGAAAGCACACTAGCTCCAACGCCTAACGCCAACCGCCAGCTAGGCGCTTCTACAAGCCGATAAGAGAAAAAACCACTCGCCTGAGTCTGCCGCAGCAGATGGGCCTTGTCGGTGCTCACTTGCAAAGACACGCCGAGACGCTCGGGCATTAGGTTCGACATGTCCGCATGCAGCAGGTAAGTATTGGGTCGAACCTCTGCCGCCAACTGGTGAAATTGCTGCCGATAAATCGCCGTTATTTGGCCCTCGCCGCCTGCTCCCTGCGCTGCTGGGTTAAACAGCTCAGGCATCCATTGGTGTTGGTTAAAGTAAGGCATTTGCTGGGCAAAAAGCCCAGAAGCGGCCGTTAGCC
>CALHAM010000105.1 GCA_937934275.1 uncultured Saprospiraceae bacterium
TCAAGACAACCTTACTGCTCTGGATTTTGGGCTTTGGCCTGCTTTTTTCTCAAAATACGTACAAACAGCCGCCGCCGGAAGTAACATCGGTGATCCTAGCTCCGGCACCGCCGCTGACGGCCATCAGCCCTACTCACGAGGCCATTTTGATGGTGGAATACCATCCGAACCCGAGCATTGCGCTATTGGCGCGGCCCTACGTGCGTTTGGCAGGCATACGCATAGACACAGCCCTTCATTGTCGCCAACTGACTACGGAATACACGGGTATGTGGGTGCGTTGGCTATGGCAGGAGGCTCCTGTGCCCATTCGGTTGCCTGTGCATGGCCGGCTGGCTGGTATGCCGCGTTGGTCGCCCGATGGGCGTAGAATTGCCTTTGGTATCTACACTTCCCAAGGAGTGGAGTTGTGGGTAGCCGAAGCCTGGACGGGCGAATGCCTTCGGGCGGGCAATATGATGCTCAACGATGTGCTCGGCCCGGCTTTCGAGTGGATGCACGACAGCGATCGGCTCTTAGTCAAAGTGGTGCCTGCTTATCGCGAGCCTGCCCCAAAGCCCTCGCTTGTGCCCACAGGGCCAACCGTAGAGGAGACCATGCCGGGTAAACTCGCCCAAGTGCGCACCTATCAGGATTTGCTTCAAAACGCCGACGACGAGCGGCTTTTTGAATACTATGCCACCAGTCAGATTGCTGTGGTGCGCACCAGCACCAGCCAGGTGCATCAGCTGTGCTTGCCCGACTTGTACGTAAGCGCCGAATGGTCACCCGACGAAAAGTATTTGCTGGTAACTACGCTGCAAAAGCCCTTCTCTTACCGGGTACCTTACTACGACTTTTCGCGCCGCACCGAAATCCGCGATGCCAAGGGCCAACTCATCCGCGAAGTGGACAATCGCCCCGTCAGCGACGATACGCCGCGTCAGGGCGTAGTTACGGGGCCGCGCGATTTCCGCTGGCAAAGCCTGTACCCCGCTCGTTTGCTTTGGGTAGAGGCCCTCGACGGCGGCGACCCCACCCGAAAAGCTGACTTTCGCGACGAACTCTTCCGAATAGACGCTCCTTTTACGGAACCACCCGTTTCCGTCCTTAAAACGCGCCATCGCCTCACCAATTTGGACTGGACTGCCGAAACAGACGTTGTTCTCTTAACCGAATACGACCGAGACCGACGTTGGACGACTACCTATCGCATCAACCTGAGCAAACCCGACGAAAAAAGCATCCTCTTCGATCGCAGCATTCGCGACGACTACGGCGACCCCGGCTCACCGCTCTACATTCGATTGCCCAACGGCTACCGCGTGCTCCGACAAGAGGGTGATTGGGCTTACTTCAGCTCGCGCGGTGCCTCGCCCAGAGGCGATTACCCGCGCTTAGATCAGATCAACCTAAAAACAGGTAAGCGGCAAACGGTTTACGCCTGCCCTGAAGGCGCGTTTGAGGAGTTCGTCATGTTTGCCCACAAAAACACCCAGCGCATCGTTACGCGCTACCAGAGCAAAACTGAGCCGCCCAACTTCTATTTAGTTGATTTGAAGGACAAGACCCGCAAAGCACTCACGGCCTTCACCGACCCAGCTCCTCATCTGACGCGCGCCGAGAAGCGCTTGATCCAATACCGGCGCAACGACGGGACACCGCTATCGGGTACGCTCTACCTGCCACCTGACTACGAGCCAGGCCAGCGGTTGCCGCTCTTCCTGTGGGCCTATCCTATCGAGTATTCCGACGCAGCCACTGCCGGTCAGGTGCGCGGATCTGAAAATACCTTCACCTATTTCCGCGATGCTTCGCCCCTTTTCTTGCTGGCAAAAGGGCATGCCGTGCTCATGAACGCTACCATACCCATTGTGGGTGACCCGGAAACCATGAACAACACTTTCGTGGAGCAAACCGTCGCTTCGGCTCGAGCAGCCATTGACTATTTAGATTCATTGGGCATCATCGACCGCCGCCGCGTAGGGGTGGGCGGACACTCCTACGGCGCCTTCATGACGGCTACCTTGCTGGCCCATTCGGACGACTTTGCCTACGGCATTGCCCGCTCTGGCGCCTACAATCGCACACTGACACCTTTCGGCTTCCAAAGCGAGCGCCGCTCCTTTTGGGAGGCTCCTGAGGTCTACTTGCGCGTATCGCCCTTTTCGTATGCACACCGCATTAATGAACCCATCTTACTCATTCACGGCGAAGCTGACAATAACTCGGGCACCTTTCCTATGCAATCAGAACGCCTTTTCCAGGCCATCAAAGGCAACGGCGGCACGGCGCGATTGGTCATGTTGCCGCACGAAAGCCACAACTACCGCGCCCGCGAAAGCGTCTTGCACGTGGTGGCCGAAATGCTCGAATGGGCGGAGCGCTACACACGAGTGGAAAAATAGACTTGACTGGCCGCTGGGCCGTTCTTAGCAGCTAATAGAATATATCCTGAGAGGCTGCCTGTATGGGTGCGCGTCTGGCACCTCAACGGCATCTTAAAGTTACTTATTTTATTCATGGGTCATCCTAGCAATTGCCATGGCTAAACCTCTTCCTCTTCTCCTTTTTTTCAGTTTTTCGGCTGCTTTTGGGAGCGCTCAGCCCAAACTGGAATTGCAGCTATTTGCTTCGGGCTTTACTCGTCCGGTAGACATAGCCCACTGTGGTGATAGTCGCCTGTTCGTTGTGGAGCAGCGCGGCATCATCTGGGCATTGGACAGCGCTGGCCAGCGCTTAGATACCTTTTTGAACCTTATGGCACGCGTGCGCTCTACGGCCAATGAGCAAGGGCTATTGGGCCTGGCTTTTGCGCCAGACTACGCCCAAAGCGGGCATTTTTACATCAACTACACCCGCCAGCCCGATGGTGCCACCGTAGTGTCGCGGTTTTCAGTATCGACCAACAACTCCAACCGCGCCAATGCCGACAGCGAGCAAGTGCTGCTGACGCAATCGCAGCCGTACAACAACCACAACGGCGGCTGCCTCAAGTTCGGCCCCGACGGCTACCTGTACATCGGCTTAGGTGACGGTGGCTCGGGTGGCGATCCGCAGAACTATGCACAAAATCCGGCGTCTCTGTTGGGTAAAACGCTGCGCATCGATGTGCGCAATGCTCCGCCGGGTCAACCCTACGGCATTCCGCCCGACAACCCTTTTGCAGGCAACTCGGCCTTCCGGCCGGAAATCTGGTCGTGGGGGTGGCGCAACCACTGGCGGTTTTCCTTCGACCGCCTCACGGGCGACTTTTGGGCCGGTGACGTAGGGCAAAATGCCCGCGAAGAGGTCAATTTTGAACCTGCCGGTGCAGGCGGTCGCAACTACGGCTGGCGCTGCTACGAAGGCACAGCTCCCTACAACACGAGCGGTTGCCAACCAGCGTCCGCCTACACGCCGCCAATTTTCGAATATGCCAATCCGCTGCTGGGTCGATCGGTGACGGGCGGCTTCGTCTATCGAGGGGCCAAACATCCGGACCTGTACGGCTATTACCTATTTGCCGACTACGTCAGTGGGCGGTGGTGGGCCACTCGTCAGGTCGCTCCCGACAGCTTCCACACAGCCCTCTTAGGCGTGTTCACGCCCAGCCAAATCAGCACTTTTGGCGAAGACCGCAGCGGCGAACTTTACGTAGCCGCCCTAAGCCAGGGCACCCTTTACCGCATCCGCGAGCGCTGCTCCGATTTTCAGGTGCGCCTTGAAATACTGGAACAGCCGCTTTGCTTCAACACCCCTGGCGGCATCTTAGCAGCGCGCCTCAGCGGCGGAAAGCCGCCCTACACCTTTGCTTGGGCTGATGGCGGAGGTGCGGACTCGATGCGCGTGGCGCTGTTGCCGGGCGTTTACACCGTAGCCGTAAGCGACTCTCTGGGCTGCCTTCGCCGCGATACAGCGTGGTTAACACCGGTCGAAATACCACCTGCTAACCTCGAAATAGTATTGGATAACGGTGTGCTGAGCGTTTCCTCTGGCGTTTGGGCGGCTTATCAGTGGAAACTCGACAGCGTGCCCATACCCGGCGCTACGGCACCTACTTTTACGCCTATGCAGGACGGGTATTACTCTTGCTTGCTCACCTCGCCCAACCAGTGCCTCTACGAACCCGGGCGGCTGGTTACGGGCATCGTCTCGACCGAAACTCCCGCCGATGTGGAGGCCTTTGTCCTGTGGCCCAATCCTGCAGCTGCAAGCGCGCGCCTATGGGTACAACTGAAGCGGCCCACCGCCGTTTCGTGGTCGCTCTTAGACGCCACTGGACGCGTGCTCTACCAACAGAGCCGCACCGAGCAGGTCTTCAGCGAACACCTGCCGCTCGAGTACCTGGGTGCAGGGCTGTACTTCGTTCGGCTACTGACGCCGGCGGGTGCAGTCGTTCGGGCGCTGAAGGTTCAGTAGCCTAAAAGCGAGAGCATTAAGGCGCCAGGCCTTAGCCGCTTTTAAAGAGGTGGTTGGCTCGTCATCTCCGGAGAGGCATAGGTGCGCAACCGGCCTTCTTCATCGGCGTAGATGGCGTACAAGGCCAAGCCAGTGCGTTGGGCTAGAGGGATGGCCTTTTCTAACCCCATAACGAGGAAGGCCGTCGCGTAAGCATCGGCGGTGGTGCAGTCGTTAGCCACAACGCTTACGCTGAGAAGCTGGTGGCTGACCGGATAGCCCGTATGAGGGTCAATAGCGTGGCTGAACTTTTTGCCCTCGCGCTCGATGAACTTTCGGTAACTGCCGGAGGTAGCCAGTGATTTTCCGCTGAGAGGAATGACGGTTTGCAACTGCCGCTTTTGGCCCTCGGTCGGGTCGGAAGTGGGTCGGTCGATGCCAATGCGCCAAACTTCGCCGCGTTCGTTGACTCCAGCCGTGCGCACTTCGCCGCCTACCTCGATCAGGTAATTTTCAACGCCCCGCCTTTCTAAAAAGTCGGCAATGAGGTCAACGGTGTAGCCCTGAGCAATGGCATTCATGTCCAGTTCTATGCGCGGATCGTCTTTTTGCAGTCGGCCTTGGGAGATGCGCACCCTGCGGTAACCGACAATCTGGCGCAAGCTGTCCACTTGAGCACTATCGGGCGGAGGCAGGCCTTTTTTGTAGCTGAAGCCCCAAGCGCGCACTAATGGACCAACGGTAATATCGAAGAAACCTTCAGTGGCTTGGGCCAGCTGCTGCGAGCGCTCGAAGACGGCCGTAAAGTGCTCGTCAAGGAGCACATCCGGCTCGTTGCGGTTGAGTCGGCTAATGACCGAAGTGCTATCCCAAAGCGACATGCTGCGGTCAATGACCCTAAAGAGACTGTCCACTGAAGCCGAAAAGTCGCGCCCCTGCGGATGGGCGTACGCAATGTGGAAAGTAGTGCCCTGAGCTTGACCTTCTAAATGTATATAACGCTGCTGAGACCGCTGACAGGCCGACAGGGCATAAGCAAGGAACGGGAGCAGGAACCAATAGCGAACGGGCATAAGTGGGCGTTGAGGGAAATGAAAAGTGAAAAAGGAAAAATGGAAAATGGAGGAGGAGGCTTTTAAAAAAGCAGAGGCGACTCGAAACCCATTTGTCTCGCGCCGCCTCCGAAGGGGGAAAGAACGCCATGGCATTAGCTGCCAAAGTCGTCGAAAGCGATCATTTCTTTGGGCACGCCCAGATTGTCGAGCATCTTCTGTACGGCGGCGAGCATGAGGGGCGGGCCACAGAGATAGTACTCCACTTCTTCGGGTTCGGGGTGATTTTTCAGGTACTGGTCGAGCACTACTTGGTGAATGAAGCCTGTAAAGCCCGTCCAATTGTCCTCAGGAAGCGGCTCGGAGAGGGCAATTTCGAAGCGGAAGTTTGGGAACTCGCGCTCGATGGCGCGGAAGTCCTCTTCATAGAAGATTTCGCGCAGGCTGCGCGCGCCGTACCAGTAGGATACTTTGCGCCCCGTCTTCAGCGTATGGAAGAGGTGGAAGATGTGCGAGCGCAGCGGAGCCATACCCGCACCGCCGCCGATGTAGATCATTTCACGGTCGGTGTTCTTGATGTGGAACTCCCCATAAGGGCCGCTAATGGTTACTTTGTCGCCGGGTTTTCGCGAGAAAATATACGATGAGCACAACCCAGGAGGAACATCGGCAAAGCCGCCTTTAGCCCGGTCCCAAGGCGGCGTGGCAATGCGGACGTTGAGCATGATGATGTTGCCCTCGGCTGGGTGGTTGGCCATGGAGTAGGCTCGGAAGATAGGCTCTTCAATGACCGCCTTCAAATCCCAGATTTTGAATTTGTCGTAGTCGTCGCGAAATTTTTCTGGGATGTTGTACAGGTCTGTCTTGAAGTTTATGGTCGTCTCGGGTACGTAGATTTGGATGTAATCGCCAGAACGGAATTTAAGGTTTTCGCCCTCGGGCAGCTTCACCACAAATTCCTTAATGTAGGTAGATACGTTTTCGTTAGAGACCACTTCACACTCCCATTTCTTAACGCCGAAGACCTCTTCGGGTACGCCAATCTCCATGTCTTCTTTAACCTTCACTTGGCAAGCGAGGCGTACGTGGTCGCGCACCTGAGCGCGGTTGAGGTGGTTCGTCTCCGTGGGCAAAACTTCACCTCCGCCCGAAAATACGCGACAAGTACACATGGCACAAGTGCCACCGCCTCCACAAGCCGAGGCTAAGAAAATATTGTTCGCCGCTAAGGTGGAGAGCAGACTACTGCCCGGCTTCACATGGAGCGGATGTTCGCGGTCGCCATTGATGATAATGCTGACCTCGCCCTGCGGCAAAAGTCGATCCTTTGCAGTTAAAATAAAGTAGGTCAAAAACAGGATGACCGCGATAAAGACCGCTAAGCTGGATAAAATAACAGGAAGCATGTGCTGTTCTAATTTTCAGAGTTGAATGCCAGAGAAGCTTAAGAAGGCCATCCCCATCAGGCCAGTGATGATCATAGCCAACCCTAGCCCTTGCAGCGGCGCCGGCACGTTGGCATAGCGCAAACGCTCGCGAACAGCAGCCAGCAGCACAATGGCCAAAAAGAAGCCAATGCCCGAACCCAGAGAGAAAACCGCCGTTTCCACCAGGTTGTACTCGCGCTCTTGCATGAACAGCGAAGTGCCCAGTATGGAGCAGTTCACCGTAATCAAGGGCAGGAAGATGCCCAAAGAGTTATAAAGCGCAGGCGTAAACTTTTCTACGACCATCTCTACCACCTGCACCGCTCCGGCGATGGTTGAGATGAACAGAATGAAGGCCAAGAAAGTCAAATCCACCTTAGCCAAAGCCGGGTGTATCCAAGCCAGCGCCCCTTCCTTGAGCAGAAAAGTCAAGATGAGATAGTTGAGCGGCGTTGTCAGCAACATAACGAAAATGACCGCCAGCCCCAGGCCAAAAGCCGTTTTAATTTTTTTAGAAACGGCCAAAAACGAGCACATACCCAGGAAGAACGCGAAGATGACGTTCTCCACGAAGATGGCTTTTATCAAGAGATTGAGCAAGTGTTCCATAGCTCACGTGTGGTGGTTTAAGAGACGTTGACGAGTTTTTTGTTCCAGCTGCGCTGCGCCCAGATGTACAGCCCAATGATAAACAGGGCTGCTGGAGGCAGCATCATGAGGCCATTGTTGACGTAGCCCATGTCATAGGCCCACTGAGGCACTACCTGATAGCCCAAGAGCGTGCCTGAGCCGAAAAGTTCGCGAAATACGGCTACTACCACGAGGATCAACCCATAGCCTAGGCCGTTGCCGATGCCGTCTAAGAACGAAGGCCAAGGCTTGTTGCCCAAAGCAAAGGCTTCCAGGCGTCCCATAACGATACAGTTCGTGATGATGAGGCCGACGAAAACGGACAGCTTCTTGCTGACGTCGAACATGTAAGCCTTCAGCACCTGGTCGACGATGGTTACCAGCGTAGCGATGACGATGAGCTGTACGATGATCCGCACGCGCGTCGGAATGGAGTGGCGCAGCAGAGAAATGATGAGATTAGAAAACGACGCAACAAAAATCACCCCCAGTGCCATAATGAGGGCAGGCTTGACTTGCACTGTAACGGCCAGGGCCGAACAGATACCCAACACTTGCACCGTGATGGGGTTGTTGTCGTCCAGCGGGTCGCGCAGCGTGCGGATGTTTTTCTTGGAGAAGAGCGGTTCTTTCTTCTTCTCAACAACGGGTGCAGGAGCGGTTTCTACTGCCATAGGTCAAGGTTATTTTATGGCCGAAAAACGATCAGTTGCCGGCCGGATGGAGCGATTGTTTTTGCCTCTGAAAATAAGCCAGATAAGGCTCTATGCAATTTTTAAGCATAGCATCGGTTCCGCGCGAAGTGATAGTGCCGCCGGAGATGCCGTCCACGCGGTGTTCGTCGCTAAAGTCGGTTTTCTCGGTGGGTTTCACCACCCGCACCGACACGAAGGAGTTGTCCTCTGCTAAGATCTTTTTTCCGGGAAACTGCGCCTGAAACTCGGCTTCCGCGATTTCAGCACCCAGCCCCGGCGTTTCGCTTTTGTGGTCAAAAGTAGCCCCGTAAACGGTATTAAAGTCGTCTTCCAGTGCTACATAACCCCAAATAGGCCCCCATAGGCCGACACCATAGGTCGGAATGATGTAATACTGGCGTCCGTCGTCGCCCTTGTAGACATACAGAGGAAGCTTGCGCTCAGCGGCTGGTTTGTTCACCTCATCTTTAAGTACAAGAGCATCGGGGTCTTCGCCCGATAGCTCTTCGCCCTTGCTGTTGACCACCACCTTGCGGACGCGCTCTTGAAAGAGTGCTCGCACCTGCTCAGGACTCGCCTCGGTAATGCGCACCGAGCGCAAGATATTGATCTGCTTATCCAAGATAATATTAGCCTGCTGGGCAGGCTTGAGACTTTCCGAGAGAAAAGCCAAAATGATAGCCGTCAACACCGAAATGGCGGCGGCATACATGAAGGTATATCGGTTGCTATGCACGGCTCAATTTGCTTTTTTTAAGTCTACTTTTGATGTGTTGCTCGACCACCAAATGGTCAATTACCGGCGCAAAGACGTTCATGAGCAGGATACTCAACATTACAGCTTCTGGGTAAGCGGGGTTAAACACGCGCAAGATGACGGTCAGCGCCCCGATGAAAAACCCGTAGAACCACTTACCTTTTTCAGTATGGGCTGCGCTGACTGGGTCAGTGGCCATATACACCGTTCCGAAAGCGAAGCTGCCCATCAGCAAATGGTAATAGCCGGGCGTGTGCATCGAGTGCGAGGGCATGCTGGCCGGAGCTAACAGATTGAACAAGTAGCCCATAAACAGCGCCCCCAATACACACGATAGCATGATACGCCAACTGCCTACACCTGTACCTACGAGGATGAGCGCGCCGATGAGGCAGGCAGCTACGCTCGTCTCGCCAATAGAGCCTTGCTCGAAGCCCCAAAACATGTCTGACGGCGAGGGCAAATTGCGGAAATTTTCATCAAACGTTACCAAGTTCGTCGCGCCCGAGTATCCGTCTACCAAGGCATGACCGGCCTCCGGCGAAAGGTCGGTCCAAATTTCACCCGACATGTACGCCGGAAAGGCAAAGAACAGAAATGCGCGGGCTAGCAGCGCCGGATTCATAAAGTTCATGCCTGTGCCGCCGAAAATCTCCTTGCCAATCAACGTGCAAAAAATAGCGCCTAGCGCCACCATCCACAGTGGGACCGTCACCGGCATCGTCAGTGGAATGAGCAGGCCACTCACCAAATACCCCTCACTTACGGAGTGGCCCCTCAAGACACTGAACAAAAACTCTACCCCTAAGCCCGCTGCATAAGACACTACAATGATGGGCAGCACCTTCCAGAAACCAAACAGGAAGTAGTCTAGGTGGCTCATCTCCATGCCGTAAGCTTGGTAGTGTTGGTAGCCCACATTCCACATGCCAAAAAGCAAGGTGGGAATCATGGCCACAATCACCGTGAACATCGTGCGCTTGAGGTCGATCGAGTCGCGCACGTGTACCCCATCGTGTGTCGTGTGTGCGGGCGTAAACGCAAAGGTCTCCAGCGCCTCAAACGCCGGATACCAGCGCTCAAACTTCCCGCCCTTCTCAAAATTCGGGCGAACCTTATCAAAAAAGTCTTGCAGGAACTTCATATTGTGAACTGTAGATAAATTTTGACTCTATCTTACCTAAAAAAGATTTTTTGCTTGCTAAAAGGGCGGAAGTGCTATTCGCTATCCCTCTTTGCGCATGTATTCTAAACCTTCGGCCAAAATGCGCTGTACCGGAATTTTGGAAGTGCACACAAACTCGCACAGGGCGAGGTCTTCTTCGGCCACCTCATAAATGCCCAATTGCTCCATGCGCTCCACATCGCGAGCCAATATGGCCTTAAGCAGAAATGTAGGCAAAATGTTCATGGGCAGTACTTTTTCGTATTCGCCAGTCATGACGAAAGCGCGCTCTTCGCCGTGTGTGTTGGTATCCAAGTTGTACCTCCGCTCGGGCCAAAGCCAAGAAAAGTACGTGCGCGATAGGCTCAACTTATGAAAGCCCGGCAGCAGCCAGCCCAAAAACTCCGGCTTGTCGCCTTCCGGGATCACTGTTATCTGATTGGTGTAGAACGAGACGAAATCATCAGCTGAGGAGGTCTTGCCTGTCAGAACATTGCCTTGAATGATGCGGCAGTGATCGGATTGGAGCTGGTCGCCTACCACATCGCTCATGCGCTGACCCGTCCACACGCGCCAATAGCGCGGTTGGCGCACACAAGCACCCGTAAACGCCAGCACGCGATCGGCCCGGAAGCGGCCCTCGCGGAAGAGGCGCCCGAGGATAACGACGTCCTGAGTGTTGATGACCCACACCTTTTCACCGGGCAGAATGGGGTCTATGTGGTGAATTTGAATGCCTACATTGCCTGCCGGATGTGGGCCTCGGAAATAGTGCACGTTGCTCGAAGGCACGGCATCGCCCAAGTCCGCTTCGCTCAGCCCTCCGCTTGGCTCGCGCAGACCCACGTGTAAATTACCATTGACCAATACGCTTAAGGCGCGAAGGCCGGCCTGCAAATTCTCGCGCTCCGACGCCAATGCAAAACCCCAGTCTGGAGCTAAAGGTGCCGAGTCAAAGCCTGAGACAAAAATGGCCTTGGGTACATCTACCGGGTCGGCGATAATCGAAAACGGCCGTTGGCGCAGGTATTGCCAGCAACCGCTGTCCAGCAACCGCTCGATAACCGTCGCCCGATCCAAGCGGGCCGGGTCGACCTTGGGAAACTCTACATATCGCACCTCGCGGTCGGCCAAAATGCGCACTTCCAAGATTCGGCGCTTTTCACCGCGCACAATCTCCGTTACCTCTCCGCTCACCGGCGATGGAAAGCGAATGTTGGGGCGATCCTTATCGTAAAAAAGTGCCTGCCCTGCCAACACCTCATCGCCCGGCTGAACGAGCAATTTCGGAGTGATGGCAGGGAAATCAGAAGGTTTCACCGCAAATAAATCGGAAAAGGGCGCCTCCTGCAGACTCTTTTCTGCTTCGCCTACTAA
>CALHAM010000106.1 GCA_937934275.1 uncultured Saprospiraceae bacterium
CTTTCCACCTTTTTTTATAGATCGTAGTAATGGCATTAAAATCCAGCGTCAAATCTGTCGCAATCAAGAAGCGGATTCCTTGTGAGCCATCTTTGTTTGTAAAGACTTGTTTGACCAGCAGCACCGCTTTTTTTACAGCGCGCAGGTAAACTTGCAAGGTTTGCCCTTCGTGGAGTTGGCTTAGTTGACTCGATAAAATACACCACTTTTTTTGTCCACCTCGATGAGCGTCAAAGTCTGCGAACATTCAACCAACATAAAAAAGTGCTTTTATAATTTACTAGCGACAAACTCAATATTCTCAATGAAGGAAAACCAACTGTCTGATAATACATGTCGAGAAGACACTTGTTGACGTACTGTATAGAGCATTTCCCGGAAATATTCATCATTCTTAATCTTTAGGCTTTTATATTTCATCTGACCGGTGTAAGCATCTGTTTATAGCTGAGTCTTCTCCGTTATGGTTATTCATAAAGGCACGCATAGAGTTTCTCTGTGCACGCAAAGCACTTTGATGAAATTGATTCCTTTTACTGACCGGCACTTGTTGTGGTAGTAGTGCTAGCCTATTGTAGCGTTTTCCTCTATATCGGACTTTTCACAAATGAGGTCATCTACAATTAGTACGCTACTATTCTTATGGCGATACTTGCTGCCTTGTCTGTGGCTTGGCCGCTTTTTATATTGTACGGGGATTGAAGTAGGACTCTGATAAAGAACAAATCACTTTATTATGGCTATTCGACCTCCTAAGACCATGTACATTCCCGCAGCTGTCGCATCTTTAAGAACACTCGACGGGCAGTTTCATACATATAAAGATAAACTGCACCTTCCGACATCTCCTACGACGTCGGCATTCGATTGCTATCGTCACTCTGTGGCTGTTCTAGAGGCGAATTTGCCCTGAACACCTTTTAAAACATATGCCTCTGTTTTTTATCGGCTAAGGTTAGAAGAGGCCAGCCGTTTCCAAAATGCGATCAAATGCTCGACGAGGGCTTGCCGATCTTCGAACATGCTCATGTGTCCGACGCCTTCGAGGATATGTACTTCGGAGAGAGGGGCCTGCTCGACGGCCTTGCGCGTTTCTTGCAGAGGAACGAGGTTGTCTTCACTGCCCAAGATGGCCATGATAGGATGTGCGAACCTTACTAGAGTGCTGGTGTGGTCTTGGCGGCTCTGCATGGCTTTTATAGCTGCAATAATGCCTTCTATGGGCTGGCGGAGGCCCATCCGGATACACTTTTCTATCATTTCGGGGTGCTTTTGGGCAAAGTGAGGCGCAAATAAGCCAGGAAAGAGTTGGCGCACAAAGCGCTCTAGATGGCCCTGCTCTAAGATTTTGAGGCTTCGGCGACGTCCCTCGGCGCGCTCTGGGGTGTCCGTAAAGGGATGCGAGTGAACCAGTACCACACCCTGAAGCATGTCGGGCAAGTTGGCTATGCTTTGCAAAGCCACGTAACCGCCCAAAGAGTGTCCTGCTAAGGCCATGCGTTGGATGCCTTGCTCGCGGGCGAGAGTTGCGACAGCCCACACATAAGCCTCCATACCGATCTCTTCGGGTGGTTCGGACTCGCCAAAGCCCGGTAGGTCTAAGCAGTAGACCGGCCCATGAGGCTCTAATGTTGGCACAATATCGTCCCAGACAGTATGGTCTTCGCACAAGCCGTGCAGGAGAATAAGCGGCGGCAGTAAAGACTCCTGGTTGCCGCAGGCGGTATAAGTCATCCACCTCTTCTGGAAAGGTTGTACAAGAGCACGCTTTTTCATGCAGCAAATGTGCACAAAAGTGGCCGAACCCATAATGGGTGGGTGCCTGCTATCGGGCTTACATTATTTGGGCCGGAACGGGGAGCGCTCCTGATGTTGGCGCAGCCACCTGCTCAGGAAATACAAATACGGGTACAAAGCGGCAATGCCCATAAGCACGAGCCATTGCGACCATCCTTGAAGGATGAGCAGGTCATACAGCCCATGCACTAGCGTTGCCCATAGCAGCCCTTGTATCAATAGACCTCTCTGCCGGTGTGGAGCAGCCTGAGCCAGGCCAACGTAGTGGCCTTGCACTATAGCAAAGGCCAAGTGTGCAGGCACCGCAGTAAAGGTGCGCGTGAGTAAGACCTGCAAACCAAAGCGGTCGGCGTAGACAATGTTTTCTACAGAGGCAAAGCCCATGGCAATCAGCACGGCATACACAATGCCGTCCATGGGTTCGTTGAAGGCGCGCGAAGGGAAAGCGATGAGCACCAGCAGCAGCCATTTGGCCAACTCTTCTAAGGGGGCCAGCAAGCCAAAAGCTAACATGGCGGCCTCCTTGACGCTGCTGGGCGGATAGCCCAGCCGTTGCAAGGCCCAAAGCTCGGCGTACGCAACAGGAATGGTCATTAGCCCGCCGCTGGCAAAGCACAGGAGCAATAGCCACCACGGCTCACGCTCATAGCAATCGGAACGAAAGATGGCGTAGCTGATGAGTATGCCGGGAAGAACGGCTGCCGCAAAAAGCCATACATCCATACCTACGGGTAGCATCGTTGGTAGGGGCAAAAAAAGAAAAAACCCACGGAGCAAAGTACAAGAGCTCCGTGGGTTTTCGCCAAAAAAGGCGCTAAAAGATGCAGCACTATTTTACTCAACAGGTGCCGTACCGTCGGGCCTCGTATCTGCCTCGGTAGCCGTAGTCGTTTGAGTGCCTTCCGCTACTACTTCGAAGCGCACGGTGGGCGTTACTTCGGCGTGGAACTTGATGCGGGCTGCATAGTGGCCCAATTCTTTGACCTCATCCGGCATTTCAATGATGCGCCGGTCTATAGAGATGCCCGTTTGCGCCTGGATGGCATCGGCGAGGTGCTGAGCAGTTACAGAGCCAAAGAGGCGCCCACTTTCACCGGCTTTTGCGATGATTCGGATCAGCGTTGCTTCCAATTTGGCGGCGTATTCGCGATAAGTACCCAGCATGGCCGCCTCCTTTTTAGCGTTCTGCTTTTTAAGGCCTTCTACTCGGGCCATGTTGGCTTTGTTGGCCACAATAGCTAGACCGCGCGGAATGAGGTAGTTGCGACCATAGCCGTCGCGCACCTTAACGACATCGTACTTGTCGCCCAAGCGTTCGATATGCTCCAGCAAAATGACGTTCATAACCTGTGCTTTTTTAGAATGACTTCTCGTTTCGGTGGTGAGGTTTATTTGAGCAGGTCGCCCACATAGGGCAGTAGAGCCAGTTGTCGGGCGCGCTTGATGGCGGTTGCCACACGGCGCTGATATTTGAGGCTATTACCTGTGATGCGGCGCGGTAAAATTTTGCCCTGCTCGTTGATAAAGCTCTTCAAAAAGTCAGGGTCTTTGTAATCAATGTACTTAATGCCGTATTTGCGAAAGCGGCAGTATTTCTTTTGTCTCAGCCCGATGCGCGGATTGCTGAGAAACTTCACATCTTCTCTAGATGCAGCCATGGCAGAAATAGTGTTTAGTGGTGGATTGAAGGGTTACTCGATGTCCGGTTCCTCTACTTGGTCCAAGTCAACAACAGCAGGTGCGAGAGTTTCTCCCTCTGAAGCGGGATGGCTCTGCTCCGTGCGCTTCTTGCCGATGCGACCGTTGCGCTTGTCGTCGTTGTACTTGACACCATATTTGTCGAGCTTGACGATGAGGAAACGCAACAGTTTTTCGTTGCGCTTGAGGTTGAGCTCAAACTTGGCTAACCAGCTGGCGTCCGTGCAGGAAAACTCATAGCAGTAGTAAACACCGCTAGAGCGCTTGTTGATAGGATAGGCCAACTGGCGCAGTCCCATCTCATCTACGGCCACAATATTGCCGCCAAATTGCTTGATCTCTTCCAGAATGTGTTCCGCTGTCGCTTTTACTTCATCGCCCGACAGCACTGGATCTACGATGAAGGTGACTTCGTAATGTCTCATTTTCAAGTGTTTGTAATAAAATTTAGGAACAACCGAAAAAGGCGGGCACAAAGGTACTGCCTCGGAACGGAAGCGCAAAGTATAAATTGCTAAAAGGGTATATTTTTCGTTGGGCTTCGTCACAGGAAAGGCTGGGCTTTGCGAGTAATCCTCTCTCTGCACTTGGCATTGGGCATCACGCTTTACCGATTGTAGTGTTCGGACACTCGATGAAGGGTTGCTCTCTTATCTCCAGTGCGAAGAGAACAAACCTAAATCGTTTGCCGAAGCCATCGTTTCAGGTTGCCCTTTTAAAAGGCTCTTCTTGAAAAAAGAGCGCTCGGAATGGGCTGTAGCAGCTAGTGCTGGCTACAGAAGATCACTTTGGGAATTCCATAATGAAATTCCGATAGTACAGCATCAATACTAAAGCGACAAAGAAAAAGATGCCCATCAAGAGGTAAAGCAAGCAATATCCTTTGCCGCGCGTGTTGGAAATGTTCTCCATATCTGAAAAGAGTCGTAGCGATACGTAATGGGCGGCAAAAATAAGCTTGTGCGCACAAGCGCATGGGTTTGGTTCATTTTTTTGCTTTACGGTTATGGGGTGCTTCAGGCGATAATGTTTAAAAACGCGCTACCTTTGCTGGGGCTACAACCAAACGTTGTTGTACACGGGAGCCGCCAAACAGATAAACTCTTGGGCGTTTGACGCTTAATATTTCTCATGACGAATATAATCCAATTGTTGCCCGAAAGCGTGGCCAATCAGATTGCTGCTGGGGAGGTAGTGCAGCGTCCGGCCTCGGTAGTCAAGGAGTTAATGGAGAATGCTATAGATGCGGGGGCTACGCAGGTTCAGTTAAGCGTGCGCGATGCGGGCAAGACGCTTATCCAGGTAGTAGACAACGGCTGCGGCATGTCTGAAACAGACGCTCGCATGTGTTTTGAGCGACACGCTACCTCCAAAATTCGGGAGGCTCGGGATTTGTTTTCCATCCGCACCATGGGCTTTCGGGGCGAAGCAATGGCCTCCATCGCGGCGGTGGCACAAGTAGAGCTGCGCACCCGTCGCCCCGAAGATGAATTGGGCACGCGCGTTGTTATAGAAGACAGTATCGTCAAGGTGTATGAGCCTTGCCAGGCGCCGCTGGGCACAAGTGTGGCGGTGCGCAATTTGTTTTACAACGTGCCAGCGCGGCGTAATTTTCTCAAGAGCGACCTGGTGGAAATGCGCCACATTTTGGAGGAGTTTCAGCGCATTGCACTGGCACATCCTGAATTTTCTTTTTCGCTATACCACAACGACCAAGAGCTTTTTCACTTAGTGGCGGGTAACTTGCGCACGCGCATCGTCAAGGTCTTTGGCGAGGCCGTCAATAAGAAATTAGTACCGGTTCAAGAAGAAACAGAAATTCTTAGCATTAGCGGTTTTGTAGGTAAGCCCGACTATTTCCGAAAATCGCGTGGCGAGCAGTTGTTTTTTGTCAATCGGCGCTTTATTAGAAGCCCATATCTACACCATGCCGTCATGAGTGCTTACGAAGGGATGCTGCCCTCTGACACTTACCCGCTTTACGTGTTGTTTTTAGATATTGATCCTTCGCGGATTGACGTCAACGTGCATCCTACAAAGCAGGAAATTAAATTTGACGATGAGCGGCTGGTATACAATTACCTTAAGGTGGCCGTCCGACATGCTTTGGGTATCCACAACGTAACGCCGACCCTTGACTTTGAGCAAGAGCCGGCCTTCTTGGCGCGGCCGACGGAGTGGCCTGAAATGCCTTCACCACCAGAACGGGTAGCCGATCGGTTAAGGGGAGAGTACAGCGGCCCAGAGCGACCGACCACAGAAAGCCAGTTGCGCCATTGGCAGCGCCTCTTCGAAGGTTTGGACACGCCGGATATTCTGCCCTCTAAGGCGACCGACCCTTTGTTAGAGAAGGCAGATCTATCGACGGAAAACCTCGTAGAGATAGGCGATAGCTTGCTCGACGCCACTAAAATGCAAAGAACGCCCTATCAGATCCATGGGCAATACATCATTAGCCACATCAAATCGGGCTTTTTACTCATTGACCAACAGGCGGCTAGTGAGCGCATTTTGTACGAGCGCTACTTGGAGGCGTTGCGGCAACAGCCGGCAGCGGTACAACAATTGCTCTTTCCCAAAAACCTCGACTTATCGCCTGCTGATGCTGCTCTGTTGCGCAGCATACTTCCAGAAGTGAATCGCCTGGGCTTCGATATCGCTGAGTTTGGCGGGAACGCCTTCGTCATCCACGGTATACCGGCTGTTACTTTAGCAGGGATGACGGAAGAGGCGTTGCTGGAGCGCTTGTTAGAGCAATACAAAAATAATACAGCCCCTAATGTAGGGATACACGAGCGCTTAGCTGTTGCATTGGCTCGCAGCGCTGCTATACGAGCAGGACAAGTATTGTCGGTAGCCGAGATGCAGGGGCTGGTGGACCAACTTTTTGCCTGTGAGCAGCCTTATCGCAGCCCGTCGGGGCGCCTGTGTTTTATCACTTTCGAATTGGAGGAATTGCAACGGCGTTTTGCCGGATAGGCCTACCACTAGCTTATGTTTTCATGTTTTATCAATCGTTTACCGGTGTAGTTAAGCACTTGATTATCCTGAACGTGCTGATGTTTATTGGTTCTTACGCCATTTTGGGGGAGCCGTATTCAAACGAGCAATTAGGGCGTTTGTCATTGGCGCTCTTCATGCCCGGTTCAGTCAATTTTGAACCTTACCAGCTCATTACCCACATGTTCATGCACGGGAGTTTGGGGCACCTGGCGTTCAATATGTTGTCGCTTTTCTTTTTTGGGCCGATGATTGAGGCGGTTTGGGGGCCAAAGCGTTTTTTGTTTTATTACCTGTTTTGTGGTTTTGGCGCTATGGCCCTGCACTTGGGGGTACAGTGGTGGGAGCTGCAGCAGGCCGGTATTGACCCGCGCGATTGGAATGGAGCTATGTTGGGGGCTTCGGGAGCTATCTTTGGCATTTTTGTCGCTTTTGCCTATCTGTTCCCCAACCAGATCATTCAGCTGTTGTTTCCGCCAGTGGCGATGAAAGCCAAATATTTCGTCCTAATTATGGCTGTTTTGGAGCTCTTTATGGGGGTGAGAGGCTACGGGACGGGTATTGCTCACTTTGCACACTTGGGCGGGGCAGCTTTTGGTTTTCTACTCCTCCTGTATTGGCATAAAGGACGTCTTCGGTAAGGATAAGGTAATTTTGTGCGATTACAGCGCCATGGCACTATTGCGATCGATTTGGAACGATTTGATGTATACGTTGCGAGTGTCGAACATCGTAACGCGCCTGATGGTCGTTAATTTTGGCGTTTTCCTGCTTGCCAATCTCCTCTTGGGCTTGATGTTGCTGACTATGGGGCGAGTTTCAGGAGCAGCGGCATTTGACACGGGGCTTCATTGGTTTTGCGTGCCAGCCTCACTTTATCGGTTGTTGCTACAGGTGTGGTCGCCCTTTACGTACATGTTTCTGCACCTTAGTTTGTGGCACTTAATTGGAAACTTAATCTTCATGCATATGTTCGGCACGGTGATTAGTGACCTCATCGGTCCGCGTCGCGTGCTCCCCATTTATTTGCTGGGTGGCTTGGTGGGGGCCTTGGCTTTTATAGTCTCGGCGCATGTGCTTCCGTCGGTGGGTTCTTATGCCTTAGGGGCTTCCGGAGCCGTAATGGCGCTGGCCGGAGCGGCGCTTTTGTTGGCACCGGAATACCGCGTTCGTTTGCTTTTTTTAGGGGACGTTAAGTTGAAGTACATCGTACTTGTGCTGCTGGTATTCGACCTTGTTGGCATTGCTGGGCAGTATAATTCGGGGGGGCATGCGGCGCATATTGGCGGTTTTGTGATGGGAATCTTATTTGTGAATGCCATGCGTCGGGGCAACGACTTGGCTGATCCGGTCAATCGGTTGCTGGACTATTTGTGGGCGCTGTTGTCGAAACGGCGAGAGCAGCGGCGATCGAAGCCCTCGCTCACCGTGATGCGCGGCGGGCGAGCCTCATCGGCAGACGAACCGTCGTTTCAGGAGCGCTTAGACGCTATTTTAGACAAGATTAAGGCCAGTGGCTTAGAGAGTTTGACACCAGAGGAAAAAGAGTTTCTTTACAATGCCAGCAAAAAATGATGCTTGAAGTCGGCTTATGCAATACTTGTTAAGGCATGCACTGCAGCTGGCGAGCGCGGTTGTTATCTCTCTAACTTTCCTGGCTTACTTAGCACCGTTTGTGAGTCCGGCTCTTTTTCGGTGGTTGGCCTTTTTCGGGACGGCTTTTCCATGGCTCCTATTAGCCAATATTGTGCTTATAGGGGTGTGGGTGTTTCGGCTGCATCGGTATGCGCTTTATCACGCAGGCATGCTGCTTTTGGGTTGGAACCATTTAACAGCCTTTATAGGAGTAAACGCAGGACGCCATGAGGTGCCTGCCGAAGCCTTTGTGGTCGGCTCGCACAATGTGGGCGGGCTGTTTCGTGGTATCCATTTAGAGCCGGAGGAGTGGGACGGCATCATGGCCAGTTATGCCCGCTTTTGGGGAGAACAGAGCAAGCTGGACGTGCTGTGTGTGCAGGAGACGGGGCGCAAGTTTTTTCTCAAACTTGGGTCGCGCATGGAGCTGCCTTATATTTTTGAATTAGGGCGGTCGGGGACGGCTATTTTGAGCCGATATCCAGTGTTGCGCGGAGGGCCGCTCCCCTTTGAGGAGGAAGAAAATACTTCGATGTGGGCCGATCTTCAAGTGGGTCAGCGGGTTATCCGAGTGTACAACGTGCATTTACATTCCAATCGGGTAACCTATGCTACGGAGCGCATCGTTAAAGAAGCGCCTATCGATCGCAAAGACACTTGGAAAGAAGTAGGGCGAGTGGTGCGCAAAGTAGGCGGTGCCACAGCAGTGCGCGCCCGGCAGGCCAAAATTCTGCGCGACCTAATAGCCGCCAGTCCTCACCCGGTTATTGTGTGCGGTGACCTTAACGACACGCCCACCTCCTACGTCTATGCTCAGGCTTCCGATGGCCTCAAGGATACGTTTCGCGAACGCGGCTTTGGACTGGGCACAACGTTTGCTGGCGCTATCCCTTTCTTGCGCATTGATTACATTCTGTGCGACCCCGCATTTAAAGTTTATCAGTGCCGCGTGCTGCACAACAACCTCTCTGACCACTATCCGGTGGTAGCTGCTTTGGGGTTCTGATGCACACATATCGGATGAGGGGTACTGCTTGTAAGTAACGAGTGGCCTCTGAACATGGGAGATTCCTCTCGCTGTTTTGAATGACGCTGGGTTGTGGAGGTTCGGGGGGCTTACTCGGGAGAACTCTGTATGAAGGTATTGCGGCGAGGATGAGTGCGGTGTCTACACCAACCATGTACGCATTGTGCAATTGCTGCATGCCCACCGGGCGGGCTTTGCTTGAGAAACATCAGAGCGACTGCCGCACCTTTTGCACCACCTGCAAAGGCACCTCAAAAGTGTTTGCTACGTGCTCGTCTTCCCAGTTTGGGTGCTTTTTCAAGAAGGCGCGCAGAGCGGCCTCCAACCCCATTTCTATGCCCTCCTCACGGCCTTCTTCAAGGCCCTTCTCAAAGCCCTCCTGTTGGTAGTGCTGCTCATGGGGGGACGCTCCGCTATCGGCCGCGTCGAGAATTGAGGGAGAAGAAGGCCATGAGTCGGTCAGCGCGGCTACCGACAGGGCGGTAATAGAGGAGGATTTGATAATCGTTTTCGGTTTCGTACGAGTTGCCTTCGACACCGACTTCGTCGCGCTCGCCGGTGGCGGGGTTAACTAAGACATATTGGTAATTGTAGTAGCCTTGTTTGAGGTAGGCGGCGCCCGTGTAAGCGCGCAAGGCGTCGTTGTAGGTCATTTTATATTCGGGTCGCAGTTGCCAATCGGTAAATTGGCCGTAAAGGTAGACCTCTTGATTTTCAAAAGGTTGGGCTGCTTTTAGGGTGAAGCGCACGATGGCGTAGTCGCACTGGTCGAGGCTGGCGTTATCGTCGCGGTTTTCGATACTAAAGCGTCCGTTGATGTCGGGGGTTTGCACATAGAGTTTGAAGGCTCGGCTTTCGTCGGGTGTAAGGGAAACCTCGAAATAGTCTTGCGCCATGCGGAGGGTCTGGATGAACTCGCCGCGGAAGCGAAAAGAGCGCATGTCGAAGTAGCGCCATTCCTTGCCGGCGGGAAAGACGATGCGGTCTTGGTAGTCATAGACTAATTGATTTTGACGCCGAATAAAAGGAGGGACAGGGCCGATGGCACTATCCCAGCGTCCGTTTTGCAGAACATAAGCTTTGACTTCCCGTTCTGGGTATTGGACGTAGGTATTTCCGGTGCTGACGGTGAAGCTGATTTCGTGGTGGGTGTTCATGCGGTCTACGCGTGCGGGCCGGACGAATTGGGCGCTGACGTCCCAAGTGTTTTCAGTAACGATAAAGCGGCGCACTAAGACGAGTCGTTTGTCGCCATAGGTGGTGTCATAGACTTTGAGGAGGTAATTTCCGGATTGGGTCCAGCGCATATTGGGATGGGGTAGGGCTACCGAGTAATGAGCGTAGGGCTGCAGGGTCGTGTTAGAGTTTTGAATGTTCTGAATGCGGTCTTCTGTGAAGCCTTCGAGGTATTCGATTTCATTGAGCGATGAGCGTTGCCAGTCGCTGTTGCAGTGCTCGATGGTGTAGACGTAGTCGTGGATGTCGGTGCCTAATCGGTCGAAGGCCAACAGCAGGGTGCCCGGGGATGCTTTGAGGTTAACAACTGGAAAAGTCAAGGGAGCATTGCGCAGGTGGAAGCGTATGGCCTGTATGTCGGGGTCGTAGTTGCGCTCTTCGTTGCCTGGATTGTCGGTTTGCGCATTCAGCGGGCAGAGGGTCAGAAGAGAGGCCAGGAACCAGAGGGCTG
>CALHAM010000107.1 GCA_937934275.1 uncultured Saprospiraceae bacterium
GCCAAACTGTGTTTTGTAGTGGAGGTAAAAATGAATGTGTGTCATAAAAAAAAATATGGTTCGCCTTGTGCGGGTTAGCGGCGAAAATAGAGAAAAACCTAAGTTGGCCATCGGGATATTGGGTTTTCAGCTGAGCACTTAAAGGGCTAAAGTGAATGCCAGAGCCGAGACCACACTATTTCTGTTCGAGGCACGCCCAGAAAGGCCAAGGCCAACGGTCCGAAGCGCTTCAGGTGGTGTTGCGCTACGCCGTGCGCCGTTGCAAAGGCCAATTCTGCAACAGATCGGAGACCGTTTATGGAGCATAACCTTCCCCTTGAGTAAGCATGAAGCAGTTGAATAGGTGGTGAAAAGGAGCTTCTGCTCTTGTATGGAGTGCCTCTTAAGAGGCCTTGTTTGGGGCGGGCTAAGCAGAGGCTTGCATTAAGAGTAATACATAAAGTTGTGTTAAAGCCGGACCTGAGGAGCCTCGGCTGTCGGGTGAATTTTTTCTTTGTGGCGATTTGTCCACTAAATTTTTAAATGCTATGCAAAGGCTTAGTTCTCTATTTTTTGCTATTTGTCTCTTTTGCCTTCTGTTTGGATTTTCCTCGGCATCATTTGCCCAGACGAAGGCTCCCCCTGTTTTCGAGACGCGCCACAAGAATGTGTACGTGGAGGCTTTGGGCAGCAGCGTGCTCTTAGGTGCTCATTTCGATATGCGCTTGAAGAAAGGCCAGATGGACGGTGCTGGAATTCGCGCTGGGGTAGGAGGGATTAGTTTCAGAGGGCAAGCAGATAGTGTTTCAGCACGTTGGGCGCTGTCGTTTTTCCACTGGAGTTTAACTATTTGGCGGGCAAGCGCCGGAGCGCTTTCCTCGCTGGTATTGGGTTGTTGCCCATGTATGCCACCCTTAGCGCGGCGGGTACAGTGAACGGCAGTTCGGGTGTCGTTATTCGCGATGGTTTTGGCCTGGCGGGCGGCTTTGTCAATATAGGCTATCGGTTTCAGCCGCTTCGCAATGGGCTGATGTTTCAGTTTACCCTAACTCCGGTGGTTTTGCGTGGGGCTGGCTTAATCCCCTTAAATTTTGGATTGAGTTTGGGATTTGGTTTCAAATAGTGGAGCCGAAAGGCCGCTCCCTAATAATTAATAATTCCTGTGGGTGGCTGAGGGCCGAGAGTGCAACGGTAGCGTTAGCAAAAGACAATTGAGCGCTTTACAAAGGGTTTTTCAATTGTTTTTCGACCTCGAATTTTCCGTTTGCCCTGAGGGCCACATCGCCGTACGGGATACTTTCGGCGTTTGGAGCCGCTCGATTGCTGTTAGGGCTTTACTTTGGCCCCCGAAAATTGGCTCATGCGACGCTCTACACTTGCTCTTCTGGCTGGGCCGCTGGCCTTTGTCTTGTTGGCTATAACACCCGTATCTTCGGATATGGCGCCATCGGCGCGTTTAGCCTTGGGCATTACGGCCTGGATGGCCATTTGGTGGATCAGTGAGGTGGTGCACGTAACGGTTACGGCGCTTTTGCCCTTGGTGCTTTTTCCGTTATGTGGTATCATGCCGCTTAAGAGAGTGTCAGCGGAGTTTGGCAGCGAAGTTATTTTCCTCTTTTTGTCGGGGCTACTTTTTGGCCAGGCCATCGAGCGCTGGAATCTGCACGTGCGCATTGCGCTGAACTTAGTGCGTTGGATGGGCAATCAGCCGGGGCGCATTGTGCTGGGCTTTATGGTGGCCACGGGTTTTTTGTCCATGTGGATTTCCAACACGGCTACTGCTGTGATGATGACGCCAGTGGCCATAGCGGTTTCGAGTGGGCAATTGGAAGAAGCGGCGACGGTGCAGGCGAATTTCCGAAGGGCGCTTATGCTTGGCTTAGCCTATGCCTGCTCTATTGGAGGCGTAGCCACGCTCATTGGGACGCCGACGAATGCCGTGTTTCTCAGTTACGTCAAAAACGAAATGAACATCGAAGTGAGTTTTTGGCAGTGGTTTGCCTTTGCCTTTCCCTTTGCTGTGCTGCTCATGGGGTTGTGTTGGTTGTTGTTGATGCGTCTTTATCCACCGGAAAAGACCTCTTTGGATGCTGTTGAGTATCGCGCCGTGCTTAAGCGCTATTTGGATCAACTGGGGCCGACCTCTATGGCGGAGCGGCGTTTGATGCTGTTGTTTGGTTTGGTTATTTTGAGCTGGCTGACGGGTTCACTGTTGTGGTATCGGTGGGTACCCAACAGCAACGATGTCATCGTGGCCGTATGCGGAGCCTTGTTGCTTTTCATCATTCCCGCGGGTGGTGCGAAGGGACGGGAAGCCCTTTTAGATTGGTCGGCGGCATCGCGCATACCGTGGGGAGTCTTGTTCTTTTTTGGGGGCGGCTTAGCGTTGGCGCGAGGTTTTGAGGTGAGTGGGCTGGCCGGCTGGTTGGGTGCTCAGATGCGCGGCCTTGGTGGTTGGCCTCCTCTGCTGATTGCACTGGTGGTGTTTACGGTGGTGTCGTTCATTAGCGAGGTTGCTTCTAACATTGCTACGGCGTCTATCATGATGCCGGTGTTAGCAGCGCTGGCCCAGGCCATTGGGCTAGATCCCTTCGGCATGTTGTTGGGCACCGCCATTGCGGCTTCGTTTGGTTTTGCTCTGCCTGTAGCTACGGCGCCCAATACCATTGTATTTAGTTCGGGCTATTTGAACATTCGCGACATGGCGCGTGCAGGGATTTGGCTCGATTTCATTGCCGTTTTTTTGTTGCTCGCCTTTGCCTATTTCACGCTGCCCTTGGTGTGGGGAGTGCGTTTAGGGCACTAAAGGTGTGAGCGCTCTCCCTGCATCAAGGACCAAGCAAAAGCCTGCTGCAATGCTTTGAGCGATAGAAAGCTACCTCACTTGTTTGAGGTGGGTTTTGCTAAAAGTTTTTTGCTGATGTTTGCCTGATATTCTCGACGCCCGAACCATGCCCATTACCATCTTTTCTGCCGGTGCTGGTAGCGGCAAAACGCACACGCTTACCGAGCGTATGCTGGTCTTAATAGAGCAAGGGGTACGGCCCTCTGGCATTGTGGCCACCACCTTTACTCAAAAAGCCGCTGCCGAACTGTATGAGCGCGTACACGCGCGCCTGCTCAAGGCCGGTATGACGGAGGCTGCACACGCCCTGAGCAGTGCGCTCATTGGCACCGTTCACAGCATCGGCGCCCGTTTGCTCCAGCGCTTTGCCTTTGAGGCGGGCGCCTCGCCCTTGGTGGAAATCATCGCCGAAAGCGATTACAAACGCCTGTTCGACGAAGCCCTCGCCCAAGTGCTTACCCCAGAGCGAAACGCTACCATGAACCAATTGGCCGACCGCCTCGGCTTCAATAAGAAGAGCGCCGAAGGAAAATTCGACTGGCGCAACCACATCCGAGAAATTACCGATGCCGCCCGCGCCAACATGCTCAGCTCCGAAGGGCTGCATCAAAGCCAACAGCGTTCCCTCGACACGTTCTTCGCCCTGTTGCCGCCCCCATCGCCTCAAAGCCCAGAAGCCTGGAGTCAGCAACTGGCTACCTTACTCGAACAAACCATTGAGGCCTTAGAAAACAACTCCGCCGACGATACCAGAATTACTCGCGAAACGGTAGAGGAACTGCGCACCTACCGCACCCAACTCGCGCAACGCGGCTTCCTACATTGGTACGAGTGGGCCAAACTCAGCAAAATGAGCGTGGCGACTAAAAGCAAAGCCCTCTTCGAGCCGCTCAAAACCTTTGCCGAAAGCCATGGAGCACATCCGGCCTTTCAAGCCGACATCCGCCAGTACCTCTCACTCGCCTTCGACATCAGCGCCGATGCCCTCGAAGAATATCAGCGCTACAAGCGCAAGCGCGGCCTCATTGACTACACCGATATGGAGACCCAAGTGGCGCAATTGCTCCGCATTCCTTCGGTGCGCCAAACCCTGGCCGACGAAATAGATCTGCTGCTGGTGGACGAATTTCAGGACACCTCCCCCATCCAATTAGATATTTTCCTGCAGCTTAGCCAATTGGCCAAACAGGCCATTTGGGTGGGCGACCCTAAACAAAGCATCTACGGCTTTCGCGGCGCTGAACCAGCCCTTATGCAAGCTGTAGTAGCGGCTACCGGCGGCATTCAGCCCGAAAACATCTTGCGCCATTCTTGGCGCAGTCGCCCCGACCTGGTGTACCTGGCCAACGCTCTCTTCACTCAGGCTTTTGCTCACTTACCTCCGGAACAGGTCGCCTTGGAGCCTGCCTTACCGGCCGAGCGGTACGCCCACCCCGATGCGCCCAACGGCGTCATTCACTGGCATTTCCTCAACCAAGACGACCACCGAAAAACGCCTGCTAGACCTTGGTTAGACCACTGCATCGCCCGTCAAATACGCCATTGGATAGAAAACCCCGTGCCGGTATGGGATAAAAGGCGCACACAAACGCGCCCCCTGCGCCCCGGCGACATCGCCGTGCTATGTCGCACCAACCAAGACTGCAAAAGGATGGCCCAAGCATTGCATCACGCCGGCCTAAAAGCAGCGGTGGAGCGCGAGGGTTTGCTGCAAACTGCTGAAGGACGCCTGGTGGTGGCCTGCCTTAAATACTTGCTCAACCCGGCCGACGCCCTAAGTGCTGCGGAAATCCTTTTGTTGAGCGGTGCCCAAACGCTTGAGGAAGTGATTGAACAGCGCCTGGCGCACCTGGATGAGCAGGGCCAACCGCGCCGCGGCGCCCAAGAGCACGAGTGGCTGCGCCGAATTGGCCAACTGCGCCCTCAGGCCGCTGACCTGAGTGCAGGGGAGGTGCTCCACCTGTTGTTGGCTGAACTTCAGCTGCCAACGCTCGTCGTTCAATGGGGCCAGGCCGAGCGCCGCTTAGACAACCTCGACCGCTTGCGCCGGTATGCTGCCGAATATGAGCTGGCCTGCCAACGCATCCATACCGGAGCCTCCGTGGGCGGCTTCTTGCTTTGGCTCGACGAACTGGCCTACAGCGGCAACGACTTGCAGGGCAGCGGCGAAAGCCCAGAAGCGGTGCGCGTCATGACCTATCACCGCAGTAAAGGACTGGAGTTTCCCCTGACGGTCTGCTGCCAACTCGACGCCAAACCCAAAGA
>CALHAM010000108.1 GCA_937934275.1 uncultured Saprospiraceae bacterium
AACGTGCGAAAATCGGCCTGCTCGCCCAAAAAAGTGGCTGCCCCTCGAATGATGCGCTCGGCGCGTTCGGGCCGACACGCCTGCATCAGCTGGCGCGCTTCCTCTGGGTTGGCCGCCACTTGGCCGTCGTAGAGGTCAATAGCCAGCACATGGATGTTCAGGTCGTGCGTCCAGCGGATGGCCTCATTGCGGATGTGGTCGTTGAGCCCCCACCATTCGTGGAAAAGAAGTAGAAACTGGTTGGTCCTTCGATGAGCAAGAGCCAAAAACCCGCGTCCCGTCGTGCTGTCGTCTAGCACAAACGTTACGGGCCGACCGCCGTGCATCAGGGATACGGGCTGGGGCGTCGGGTGTGCTTGCCGAAAGGCCTCATCGTTGGCAAAGGCAGCAAAATCGGCATGGCACATCGCTAAAGACGGCGGAGGCGGCGGCTGCAGGCAGGTCAAGCCGCTTAGCAATAACAGAGCAAAGAGCGTAATGCGCAGCATAGCAATAGGCATTTATGTATGAGAAGAAGAAGTCCGCCCGCATGTTTGAAGGAGTAAGAAAAAAAACTATTGTGACGGGCTGTTGACGTCTTCACTACTACCGCCCTTTGGCCCCCCTCGCAGGTTTGCCTCTCCTAAGTTTAAGCAGGCCTATTCTTTGGGCAAAAGCGCGAGCAGTGTCTGTCATCTCCGGCGAGACGCCGAGCCACAACATCAGACCGCCAAAAACGATGGAGAAGACGCCAGCGCGCACTGCGATGTTTACCAACGGATGGCCTACGTCGGGTATCCCCCACGCCAGGGCTATGGCAGCCGCTGCCAGCGACAACAGCTGCAGTGTCCTGCCCGAAAACGGCTGAAGGCCAAACTTGAGCCAGACCAACACGGCTCCAATGGCCTGGTAGGCCAGCGCCGTCAGGAGGGCGGCCAGCGCTGCGCCTGCAATGCCCAACAAGGGAATGAGCCACAGGCTAAAGGCTGCGTTTGAGGCCGCTAGCACAGCTAGCGAAACTAAGGAATAGCGGTAGTATTGTGAATAATAGACCATAGGGCCATTGAGGCTCATGGCTGTTTCTATGAGTTTGGCCGTACAAAGCAAGAAAAGCACCTGCTTGCCCTCCGAAACCTCGGTGCTGTTGGGCATGATGCGGTATAAATCATCCGCAGCTACCGCGATACATCCGAACAAAAATAGCCCAGCGGCTAATAAATGCACCGACACGGAACGATATAAGGCACGCAGGGCGGGCTGGTTGTCTTCGGCTAAGTGTTGGCTCATGATGGGTATGCTCACCGTCAGCAGCCCCTTGAGCGGAATATCCATGGCCACGGCAATGTTGAGCGCGATGGCGTACACCCCCGTGCGCCGCATATCGGTGAGGCTACCCACCCAAAACGTGTCGGCTTTCGTGGCCAATAACAAGGCCAGCCCGGAAGCAATGCCAAAGGCGCCGTAGCTCAGCATACTGTTGCGCAACGACGCCGGCCATTCTGACCAACGCGGCCAAGTAAGGCGCTCGCCCAGCCTTCTTAAGTAGAAGAATAGCGCTAGCGATACCGCGGCAAAATGCCCGACTAACAATGTCAGCACTGCTTGTTGGCTCAGCCAACCCTGCCACAAGGCAATCATCAACAGCGGCAGCGCCAACTTAAGCGCCACCTCGAAGAGTAGCGAAGGTACTACGATGCGCTGCCGGTTCGAGGCGTAGTAGGTCAGCGTTAGCGACAGGCTGTAAAACAACGTCAGCGGAAAGGCTAACCACATCAGCGTGTCGGAAAGCCCCATGCGCCCCTGCAGCCAAGGCCACCACAGAGCCGCCAAAAGCGACCACACTAGCCAGCCTACTATCGGCATCAGTACGACAAGGCCCAGAAACACCTCGCGCCCGCGAGGTAGGTGCTGAAAATGCGGAAAGAAGCGCACCCCCACCGCATGAGCCGACAACGACAACAGCGGAAAACTCAACACACAAAGGCTTAGCAGGTATTGCACCAACCCGTAGGTCTCCACGACTTCAGCGCGCGAGTACACCGACAGGGTGCTCACCGTGCCAATGGCCAGCCCGATAAAGTTCAGCACGGTGTACTTGAGGCCCTGTCGCTGAATGACGCCCATGCGCGTAAGTTAGTCGGTCACGATAAAACGGCGAAGGGCGATGCCCAAGGTGTTGCGCATACTTAGGAGGTAGGTGCCCACTTCTAGGCGCTCTATGGGCAAGGCTATGGCGTTTTCGCCGGGGTATAGGCGCAGGTACTCCTGCCAACACAAGCGGCCAACGGCGTCGTGAATGCTCACTTGGACGTCCATAGCCGTCTCGACTTGAGCCACAAACTGGGCAGGCTGGCCCACCGAGGTTGGATTGGGCTTGAGCAGAAGGGCAACTCGGCGTTCCAACTCGTTGGTGGCCAACAGGTTTTGGGTGCGGAAGGAACCAATGGGTGCCTCATCAAAAGGCTGACATACGTCCCAGTCGCTGTAAGCGCGCACGCGCCAAAAGAGTGTCCAGTTGTTGGGCAGCGTCTTAGTGATGGTAGTGTGGTCGGCGTCAATCAATGTTTCGCTGTAAAACCGACTGACGAAGTCGGGCGATCGGCTCACCTCGATGACGTAGTAGCGTGCTCCGGGCACTTTTTTCCACTTGAGTTCGATGTGGTTGAACTGCACTACTTGTGTGGAATCTAAGGGGCTGATGAGTTCTACTTGAGCGTTGTCGGGCAGTTCGGGCAGAGGTTCCGCCAGTTGGAGGTAAGCTTTATGCTCGGTGCGCAGGTTAGCGCGCATGGCCGTTATCTGTTCGGGGCTGAAGCGGCTAGCGCAGCGGTCGAAAGCGTAACTCATGATGAGCGAAGCATCTGAGCGAAAGGTGACCCCAGCAGGGTCTATCTGCGGCACGATGCTTAGGCCTGCCGTATCGCAGGCCCAGCGGTAATTAAGGTAGTCGGGGGGAGTATCGCAAAAGCCGTCGCCCGCCACGTAGCAGTTGGAGCCGTCGGTTCGCTCAACCGGTACGCCGGCTATATTGGTGGGAGCCGGCATTGCGTAGTTCCACTGGAAGCCTTCCCAGCCCAAAAACGTATGCCCCAAGGAAAAGTGATGCCCTACCTCGTGCGCCCACGTAACGTTCTCCGGCCCAGAACAGCTGTTTTTCATGACCACGGCATCCAACCAGGCGTATCCGCAATTGCCCGCCGGGTCTCCCACCACGAAAACGTTCAAGCGGTTGCGCAATGGCGGCACCACCGTTTGCAGCATCTGCGCACCACCGCTAAAGTCGTGATTATACCAGTTGCTGTTGTTGTGATAGCGCACGGCATCGCCGGGCATCAGATAAAACCGAATAAAGGCAGGAGCAAACTGTTCGTTGAGCGTGCACATGGCCCGAAGCGCTTGCTCCAAGGGAAAATGGCCAGTACCGCCGCTCGTGCCTACCAAATGCAGAGTTACGGGCACATATAGCCAAGCGGTATCGCCGCCCTCTGGCGTGTTGAACAGGCCCGTATTTCGCTGGTACCATTCCAACCAGGGCGATTTGCCCACATAACCACAGCCGCCGTGCTCCTCGTGTTGTGCGCGCACGGCCACCACGGCTAAAAAAGCAAATAGGATGATTAAAAGGCGCATAGAATGCCGTCTCTTTTAGTTAATAGACTTCGCCAAAGGCGAAAAGGATACCCTTAGGACAAAGGTAATTTCGCAGCGAAGGTAAATCCCCCCAAGTGCTCGATGAGCAACCTTTTTTGTACGCGATGAGCAAATTGATGTAAACTTCTCGGTCTTTTTCTTTTTTCGCTTTCTACCCACTTTTCCCTTTTTTACGCCTGGCTAAGGAGGCAGTGGGCGCGCTGGGGAAGCTCTCAATTGTCGTACCTTGCGCCGTCTGTAAAGAGTTTGGCGCAACACCGTGAAGCACTTTATCCCGCACTTCATTCAGGAGAACTATCGGCTCGGCCTATGGTACGGGCGCATGAATGCCTGTGTGCTTTTTGTGGATTTGAGCGGCTTCACTCGCTTGACCGAACGCCTAATGCGACGAGGCGCCGAAGGTGCAGAGGAGCTGTCGTATGTGCTCAACCACATTTTTCAGCCGACAGTTCGCCTGGTATACGAGCAGGGTGGCTTTATCCCCTACTTTGCTGGCGACAGTTTTACGGCCTTATTTCCGATTGCACAACAGGAGACCCCCGCAGAGGTAGCTACGCGCGTGCTGCACACTTCGCAGACAACACTTCAGCGCTTTGTTCACGAGCAACAGCTGGGCGACTCGGTAACGGCAGAGCATCAAATCGGCATCAAGATTGGCCTATCGGCGGGTGAGGTGGAATGGGGCATTGTTGGCCAGCGGCGCAAGGGCTTCTATTTTCGCGGCACGCCCATTGAGGCCAGCGCCTTAGCCCAGACGTGTGCCCTTAGTCTGGAGGTGCTGTGCGATGCTAGCTTTCTGGCGTTGGGTGTAGAGGATGCTAGGTCTGTGGACGAGCGAGAGGGCGGCTACTTTTCTTTAGACATGACTAGGGTGCCACTAGCTTCGATGGGAGTATCTCCTGTCTGTTTGCCCGCCCCGGAAGCAAGCATTATCGCTGAGTTCATCCCGCCGGAGGCTTTTGCCGAAGGCAATGCCGGCGAATTCCGCAACGTCGTTAGTGTCTTTTTGTCGTTTGCCGGTTTAGATACGCATGAGGCGCTCGATCATTTTGCCTCGGTCGTTCTGGAGCAAAGCCTCAATTTTGGCGGCTACTTCAAGGAGATAGATTTTGGCGACAAGGGCGGCGTAATGTGCTGCCTCTTCGGCGCACCCATATCGTTTGAGAACAACACCGAGCGGGCTTTAGAATTCATTGCTGCAGTGCAAGAGGAGCTGAAGCTGATGCAAATCCTCACCAACATGCGCTACCGCATAGGCATTTCGTCGGGGTTGGCTTTCGCCGGCATCATTGGCAGCGTCGAGCGGTGTCAGTATGCCGCCTTAGGTGCTCGCGTCAATTTGGCGGCGCGCCTGATGGCCTGCGCAAACTGGGGCGAGGTGATTGTGGATGAAAATGTCCAACACAACCGCAACTTCAAGTTCACCTTTCGCGGTAAGGAGAAGTACAAGGGTTTTGAAAAGAAAATACCGACTTACTTGCTTAGCGGTCGCAACCTGGCGGGTCGCACGGCTTTTGTGGGCGAATATTTTGGGCGCGCATCGGAGTTGAAGGCTTTGCAAACCTTTGCCTCCCCTCTGCGGGAAGGGCGCTTTGCGGGCATAGCGTTCGTCTTTGGCGAGGCGGGCATAGGCAAGAGTCGCCTGAGCTACGAGCTGCGCCGCTCGCTGCGCGACACTGTTTCGGTTAGCTGGCTGAACTGCCGCAGCGATCAGATTTTGCGCAAGCCTTTCAACCCCTTTGTCTACCTACTCAAAAACTACTTTGAGCAAAGCCCAGACAGTACCTCCGAACACAACCGCGAGCAGTTCGAGGCCAACTTTGCAGAGCTCATCTACGACCTGGCTTCGAGCACGCATCCTGAGGCAGACCCCGTGCGCCGCGAAATCATCCGCACCGAAAGCGTGCTGGCAGCATTAGTAGGACTGCACACTCCTGGCTCCTTGTGGGAGCAACTCGACGCCCGCGGGCGCTACCAGAACGCCTTGTCGGCCATGGCTAATCTCTTCGTAGCGGAGGCCATTTTGCAGCCAGTCGTCATTGATTTAGAAGACACGCACTGGTTCGACGAAATGTCGCGCGAGTTTTTAGCCCAATTTATCCGCCGCGCTCAGGCATATCCTATTCTCTTCGTGGCCACCAGCCGTTACGAGGATGATGGCAGCAAAAACCACATCTTGCGTCTATCGCTGCTGCAAGAAATCGGAGTACCCTACCTCGAGGTAGACCTCAACTATTTACAAGCCGATGACTTGCGCGCCTTTGCCGAAGCGCGTCTGGGCGGCGCCGTCCACCCGGAGTTGATGGAGCTGCTCCAACGCATGACGCAGGGCAACCCCTTCTACCTCGAGCAAATGGTGGAGTACTTCCGCGAAACCAACATGCTGCAGAAGGTTGGCGGCACTTGGCAGTTGAAAGACCAAGACGTACAGCTATCGGACTCTGTGAAGCAAATTATGATTGCCCGCATTGATCGCCTCAGCGGCTTAGTGAAGGAAACCGTGAAGGCGGCAGCCGTCATTGGGCGTGAGTTCGACCTGCCAGTGTTGTCGGCCGTCATGGCGCGCCAAGAGGAATTCATCCGCCGAAACGGCGACTTGGAGCACGTCTTACGCGAGCAGGTACAGACCGCTGAAAAATGGCAAATCTGGTATGCCATGAACGAGCTGCGCTACATTTTTCGCCACTCGCTGCTGCGCGAAGCCGCCTACGACATGCAGCTGCGCACCCGCCTGCGCGAACTACACCAACTGATTGCAGAAGCCATCGAGCAACTGTACCCCAACTCCGAAGAGCGGTACATTGACCTGGCTTTCCACTACGAACAAGCCGAAAATCAAGAAAAAACCGCTTACTACTTGGAGAAGGCGGCTCGATACGCCCAGCGCAACTTCCAAAACCGGCAAGCCATCCAGTACTACGCCAAGCTCATTGAATACTTAGGTGACCAACCCGAAAAGGCCGACAAATGCCTAAAGCTGCACTTGCGCAAAGGTGCCGTGCACGAACTCATCGGCCAGTGGCAAGAAGCGGAAGCCGACTACCAAACGGCGCTGCAGCTGGCTCAACAGCTGCAAAAC
This sequence comes from uncultured Saprospiraceae bacterium, assembly GCA_937934275.1. Classification (GTDB taxonomy): domain Bacteria; phylum Bacteroidota; class Bacteroidia; order Chitinophagales; family Saprospiraceae; genus M3007. The sequence goes on from CALHAM010000108.1 coordinate 6,710, forward strand.
ACCTCTTTTTTGGGCCATAGCCACCGCCGATTAGGCCAACTCCTCGTTCTACGCGGCGACTATGAAGGCGCCAAAAAGCACCTGGATGCCGCCATCACCTACTTCGAAACCGCCGGCAATGAGGTCGGCTTGGCCGAAACTTATGGCAATCTGGGCAACTACTTCTTCCGCCAAGGCAACTACGCGTTGGCCCAAAGCTGGTTTACCCGAGCCATCAAGATCAACCGAGCGCTGCAGCGCGACGCCGAGAATGCCTCTATCGTCGCTACCCTCGGTCTCATTTACATGAACCAAGGCTACTACGATGAAGGCATCCGATGGCTCGAAGAACAAATCGACATCGCTCAACGCTCGGAAGACAAACAAGCCCTCACCATCTTATACACCAACCTCGGCATCATCTACTTGGAGAAGGGCAGCTTAGACAGCGCCTTGTTGTGCTTAGAAAAGGGCCTGGCTTTAGCCGAAGAACTGGGCAACAAACTGTTTACCACCATCTGTATCGGCAGCATTGGCTCTGTGTGGGAAAAAAAGGGCGATTTCAACAAGGCCATGGACATGTTCCAGCGCGACCTGGCCCTGTGCTCAGAGCTGGGCGACAAGCAAGGGTTAGCTATCGCTAATGGTCTCATTGGAGACCTGCTGTCGGCCATGGGGCATTTCGAAAGATCCTCCGAATACCTGCAAAAGGCCCTTGCGCTCTCGCGCGAGATTAACTATAAGAAAGGCATCGCCAAAGCACTCAATACCCTGGGCGACAACTGCTACTACCAGGGCGACATAGCCACCGCCCTGCACTATTACAGTGAGGCTATTGAACAGGCGCGCAGTATGGGCAATCGCCTCATTTTGGGCCATTCGCTGTTGGAAAAAAGCATAGTAGCCTTGCAGGCAAAGGACCTGCCCACCGCCCGTCTTTTACTGGAAGAGGGGCGCGACATCGCCCTCACCCTGGGCAATAGCGAACTGGTCTTTACCGCCAACCTCCTGCGTGCGCGAATACTCATTGCCGAAGGCAACCCAAACGAGGCACTCCGACAGTTGCTCCAACTACAAGCCATGGCCTTCAGCGAACGCGAACAGGCCGGCATCCACTATCTCTTGCGCCAAGTGGCCCCTCAGCCCGAAGTGCACCGAAAGCGCGCCCTCGAACTGTATCAAGCGCTTTACCAGAGCACCCCCCGCTACCTGTTTAAACTGCGCATAGCGGAGCTGGAAAGCGAATTAGCCCTCTCTTAACGCTTTAGCCTCTCCTGCCATGCCTGTGCTCAGATCTCTTTTAGCTTTCGGCCTGTTCAGCCTCGGAGCATCCCTGTTTGCCCAACTTTCCGGCACCTATACCATCGGCGGTGCTGACGGCTATTTCACCTCCCTGACCGAGGCGGTGCAGGCGCTCAAAACTTCGGGCGTGAGCGCTGCCGTTACCTTCCGCCTACGACCCGGCACTTATGCCGCAACCATCATCCCCTCCATATCGGGCGCTTCGGCCCAAAACAGCATCACCTTCGAAGCCGATGCCCCCGACTCGCTCAGCGTTACCCTCCGAGGGGTGTGTGAATTGCAGGGGGCTTATTGGGTCCGCTTTCGCCGGCTGCGCCTAACTAACCACCCCAGCCAATCTAAAGCCGTTGTACGCCTGTGGAACACTCACGAAGTGCGCTTTGAGAATTGTCACATCGAGGAAAGCACCCCGGCCGCCTATGCTTATGACGAAGGCTTGGTCAAGCTCTATACCCTGCAGGCCCCAGACTCCGTGCGCAACTATTTCTCAAACTGCTACCTCCACAGCAACACGCGCGTCTTAGCAGCCCGCAACCTTCGCGGGCGTTTCCTCTTCGAATATTGCCGCCTCACCGGCAACTGGGACCTGTGGCTGGGCGAATATCGCGGCGCTTTTTGGTACAACAACATTGTATTCTACGACCAGGGAGCGCATAACGCTGCCGAATTCTACTACAATACCATCGCATCAGCCGCCAGCCAGCCCTACCTCGACCTCATATGTGGAAAATTTGTGGGCAATACCATCCCTCAAACACTGCGGCTAAATGCCTCGCTAATAAAAAACAACACCTTTTGGGCAGAGACAAGCATCCGAAGAGCCGGAGAAACAGCAGCCACCATTGCCCAAAACCGCTTCTATGCGCCTACAGACTTTTCCAGGTGCCTAAATGCGCAAATCCGAGGCAATGAATTTCGAGGCCCCACATACCTCACCGGCTGCGACGGCGCCCAGGTGTACAACAACCTCTTTTACAGCGATACGGAAGTCGCTTTTGGCACTAATTATCGGCTCATCCAAAATAACTTCGCTCCTGAGAAGTCGCTCCTATTCTGGTTCATAGGCGGCTTAGTCGTCAACAATAACATCGGCAACCTCCGCGTCGAAGAGTCGGCAATTACGCTGCGCGACAACAACTACTTCCCCTCCGGAGCACCCACTTACGCCTCGTATCAGGACAGCAACCCGCGTTTCTACAACCCCGCCTACGTCAGTTTAACCGACAATCTGCGCTCGACCAACCCCTTGCTCATCGGCAAAGCCGGAGCGACTTTTTTCCCAGGCTTAGCACAAGACGTTGACGGCCAAGCGCGCACCTACCCGGCCACTATAGGGGCCAACGAGCTATGCTATGCGGCCGACTTTCCCGATACCGTGTGGGTGTCGTGTACCGAAAGCAGCCTGCTGCGCTGGTGTTCGCCGGCGCAAGCCAGTGCCTACTTTTGGACCGACCTCGAGCAAAAAGACACGCTGCCCGCTCAGACGGCTCTTTGGCCTCACCAGGGCGCGCAAACGCTCTTGCTCCACAGCCCCACAGGAGTTGCCGACACCGTCGTATTCGCTTTAACGCCCTTTGACGCTCTAGCGCTTTCGAGGCGAAAGTACTACGCCTGGTGTGGCAGCCAACTCCTGCTAAACACCTATGCCCCTCCTACTGCTCAGGTCAGCTGGTCGCCCATCGAAGGGCTGGATGACCCACACGCCCCCAAAACCATCGCACATCTCAGCGATACTATCACCTACGTAGCCGCCATTCAAGTGGGGCATTGTGCATTGCTTCACGATACTATCGCGCTGTACGTAGACCAACGCCCGCGGGCTTATTTTAAAATTTTAGACCAAACCGATGGATGGGTGTCCTTCGCCAATTATGCCACCTGCGCCCAGACCTATTACTGGGATTTCGGCGATGGGTCCACCTCCGACCTCTTTAGCCCACAACACCAGTACATTTCAGAGGGCTACTACCTCGTATCGCTTACCGTGCAGAATGCCTACGGAACAGCTGCTTACTCGCAAGGCCTTTATGTGCTTTTGCCTAACGTAGCCACCCATACCCTAGCGGAGGAGCCTCTTCGATTGTATCCTAACCCAAGTACGGGGCGCTTTTGGGTAACGCTGGATGCATCGCTTAAAGACAAGGTAGGCGAGCTGTGCCTCCGCAATTCGTTAGGGCAAATCGTCTGGCGCCAACCAAACCGCGGGCTGGAGGTGTTCGAGGTGGATGCCACAGCCTTGCCTGCGGGCCGGTACCTACTGACTCTGGATGGCGCTTACCGTTTACTATCGCAACATCTCTTGCTCACACATTGACTTTTTAGTTACCTCTCGATGTAGAATATGCTGAAATACAACCTCAGTTATTGGGAGCGGGAAACCTTCTTCAGGCATTTCGACGTCGCTATCATAGGGAGCGGCATTGTAGGCCTTGCAGCAGCCCTTCACCTCAAGCGCTTGCGGCCGCGCTTGCATGTAGCGGTGCTCGAGCGCGGCACTCTGCCTGCCGGAGCCAGCACGCGCAACGCTGGCTTTGCTTGTTATGGCTCTATGACGGAGCTGATGGACGATCTAACCCACATGTCAGAAGAGGAGGTGTTCTCCATCGTAGAAAAGCGCTGGCATGGCCTACAGCGCTTGCGGCAGCTGGTGGGCGATGAGCATATGAATTTCGAGCCGTGCGGTGGCTTTGAAGTGTTCACCGAAGACGAGGAAGATATCTTTCGGGAGTGCTGCGATCGCATGGGCTATTTCAATCGGATCGTTGGCGCCATCACTAAGTATCCCGAGCCTTACGTAGTGGCGGACGAGCAACTGCGCGATTTCGGCTTTCGCGGAGCAACACACCTCATTTTGAACCGTCCCGAAGGACAGATACACACCGGTAAGATGATGGCGCGACTGCTTGAACTGGCCGCAGAGGCAGGAGTCCGCATCTTCAATGGCATCCACATCGAGCGCTTGGAAGACAGCGCCGACGGCGTAACCTTGCAAACGGCCGCTGGCTGGACGCTCCGTGTACCGCGCGTGTTGGTGGCCGTCAATGGTTTTGCTCGCCAGCTGATACCCGACCTGGAAGTCGCGCCGGCGCGCAACCAAGTGCTCATCACCTTGCCCATACCCGGCCTCAAGGTGCGCGGTTGTTTCCACTACGACCGCGGCTATTACTACTTCCGCGATATCGATGGGCGTATCCTCTTGGGCGGAGGCCGCCACTTAGACAACTCTACTGAAACCACCAGCGAGTTCGGCGCCAATGAACTCATAAGAAGCGCCCTGGCGCAGCTGCTCAAAACCATCATTTGCCCTGGCCAACCCGTAGAGGTGGATACCTGGTGGACGGGTATCCTCGGATTGGGGCCAACCAAAAAACCTATCGTAGAGCGTTACTCTAAAAATATCGTTGTGGCTGTTCGCCTTAGCGGCATGGGAGTTGCCCTTGGCACGCTCATCGGCGAGGAGGGCGCTGAAAAACTACTCGCCATATAAATTAAGGGCGCATTTAGCGCACTCTTTGCAACTCCATGGTCTGGATCAGCTCGTTTGTGGTCGAGTTCCACACTTGACGCTTTTTTCGGTTCTCTACGACAATCCAGGATTTGGCTAAGTAGGTGTTCTCGCTGACAATGGTCACGCTCCGGTCAGTGTTTTTCCAGGAGAATCGCCGCGAATTCGGCGTGCGGAGGTCGCGCGTTAAGATGGGCATATCGTTATCGCCACTGCCGTTGCGGTGGAAAATAATCGTGCCGACATTTAGGGTTTCTTCGCGCTGCCCCGAAGGATAGAGGATTTCATAGCGCGTAATGTTCCACGTGCCAGTCAGCCGCTTTTGCAACTTCTTTTGTGCACTGCAGCCCAAAAACAGAGCGAGCGATAGGCAGAGAAAACAGTAGGAGAAAAAAGCCCGATAAGACATGTGAACCTTTAAGCAGTTAGTCTGAATGAGATAATCTGCTCAAAAGTAGGTCAAAGGGCGTAATTACGGAGGATTTTTCTGGTAAGTTGAACAGGAAACTTAAGGCGTTTGGCTTTCTTTAGCGTTGATAACGACCTTACGGGCGACGTAAATGGCGGCTAATAGGATGGTATAAGAAATGGTGGCTATCATAATGGGCAAAAAGCAACGATTGGTTAGGATTAGTGAAAGGTTAAGTTTGAACGCGAGCAGGTGCGCGCACACGATGCAACGCGTATAGGGAGAACGAGCAACGGGTGTAGAGCGCTGCTCAAGGCTAAATTTTTTTGGGCGGAAGGGATAGAAAGCCCGCCTTGCCAGCAATAATGCTGCGGCAAGGCGGGCTAAGCGAGGAGAGGGCAGGCAGGGTTAGGGCTAATTCTCCTGCATATGAAGGATCTTGAACTCAACGCGTTGGTTCCGCTTTCTGCCCTCGGGGGTGGTGTTGGTATCTATGGGTTGCGTTTTTCCGTAGCCCTTATACTGTACGCGCTCTTTAGGGATGCCTTTACCGATGAGCCAATCGGCCACCGCTTTGGCTCGGTCGTTCGAGAGGGTCTGGGCAAAGTCGTCGGAGGGGCGGTTGTTGGTATGGCCGCCTACTTCAATGACAATGTCCGGATTTTCCAACAGAAAGCGATAGACGGCCTCTAAAGAAGGGATGCACTCCTCCTTGATGGTGTATTTATCGGCGTCGAAGTACAAATTGCGCAGTTGGAAGGTAGAGCCTTTGCGAAGCGAGTTGCGCCGGATTGTCTCTGTTGGGGAAGCGGACGGCGGATTAGGTTTGACATAGACCGTCGGCGTAGGAGGAGTTGGCTGTGTAGGCGGCGTTCGTTCCGCTGAGGGCAGTTGCTCTATGCCCTTTTTGCCCCTGTCGACCACCACCTCGACGGTCGGAGGAGGTGGGCTTTCTACCATAAGCGGCATATTGCAATCAATTTGGCGAATGGGCGTAGCGTTATCGAGCAAGACGTTGCCGTTGTAAGGGAAGAGCGTCGGCGTCTTGTAGTAGGCTTCGATGGTCAAGTATTGGTAGTTGCCGCGTTTGGGGTGCAGCCGAAAGGTGTAGGTGAGCCATCGAGTGGTGGTGATCACGTTAGTTTCGTAGAGCATTTCGCTTTTATCGCAATAAGCGTTGCCGCCCCAAACGCGCAGCACGACAGGCGTGGCATAATTAACCATTTCGGCAGTGGTGCGGCTAAGGCTAATGTACGTTTCGGAGCGGCACAAATCTATCGAAAACTCATAGCACTCGTTGGCCTCTAAGGGTCGGGCCAAGCGCTGCGCTACGGCTTCGTTGGTTTCATTATCTCGCACTACTAAGCCCAAATACGTTTTGCCGTGGTTGGGCTGTTTAGTTACGCCAAAGGCACCGGGTTGAACGTCGGGGGGGGTCTCGTTCGGCGCTCCGCAATCGTACCAGCCCTGTGGAGCTTTGCCTGCAATCGGCGTATCCTCAAAAGAAGGGTTATTCAAAGGTATCTCCTTCTGTGCCAACAGCAAGCAGGGAAAGGTGAGGCTTGCCATCAGTGCCCAAGCTGTTTTTGTTTTCGATAGCATATTCTGTTCGCTTTTTATCGTCTAAGAAAACTTATTAAAACCATGCCGAAAATCCATTAAGGGAGCAAGAAAGCACAAGCCCCCTTAACCAGATGCTTGTGTCCAGGCAAACGCTGGGCACAGCCTTTTTATGGCTCTAATGCCACGAAATTAACCAAAGAAAGCCTCTATTTGAAAGCGTCAAAGCCCGTAATATCATACCCCGTGATGAGCAGATGGATGTCGTGCGTACCCTCATAGGTGAGTACCGTCTCCAGGTTCATCATGTGGCGCATGATGGGGTACTCGTTCGTAATACCCATGCCGCCGTGAATTTGACGCGCCTCGCGAGCCACCTCTAAAGCCATCAAGACGTTGTTGCGCTTGGCCATGGAAACCTGAGCAGGAGTAGCTTTTCCGGCATTTGCCAGGGTACCCAAGCGCCAAGCAAGCAGTTGGGCCTTGGTAATTTCGGTGATCATTTCGGCCAGTTTCTTCTGCGTCAGCTGGAAGGCACCGATGGGCTTGCCAAACTGGATGCGCTCTTTAGCATAACGCAGCGCGGAGTCGTAGCAGTCTAAGGCCGCACCGATAGCCCCCCATGCGATGCCGTAGCGGGCTTTCGTCAGGCAGCTAAGCGGGCCGCGCATGCCTTCGACACCGGGCAATACGTTCTTTTTAGGCACGCGCACGTCTTCAAAAACCAACTCGCCCGTGATGCTAGCGCGCAACGACCACTTGCCGTGAATCTCTGGAGTAGAAAAGCCCTTCATACCGCGCTCGACGATGAGGCCGATGACTTTACCGTCTTCGCGCTTGGCCCATACGACGGCAATATCGGCCACGGGCGAGTTGGTAATCCACATCTTGGCGCCATTGAGCACGTAAGCGTCGCCGTCGTCGCGCACATGAGTGACCATGCCCGACGGATTAGAGCCGTAATCGGGTTCCGTGAGGCCAAAGCAGCCAATGAACTCGCCCGATGCCAGCTTGGGTAGATAATAGCGGCGCTGTTCTTCCGATCCGTATTTGTAGATGGGATACATCACCAGCGAACCTTGCACGGAGGCCATGGAGCGCACACCAGAGTCACCGCGCTCGAGCTCTTGCATAATCACGCCGTAGGCGATTTCGTCCATACCACCGCCGCCGTACTCGACGGGCAGGCTAGGGCCAAAAGCGCCAATTTCAGCCAATCCCTTAAACAAGTGCGTGGGGCACTCCGCTCGATTCGCATAATCTTCGATGATGGGGCTAACTTCTGACTTCACCCACTCGCGCACGGCATCGCGAGCCAACAGGTGTTCGGGCGAAAGCAGCTCGTCTACGTTGTAGTAGTCGTGGTGTTGATAGCGGTCTTCGCGAGCCGACCGCTTCGCAGTGGCGTTTTTTACACCGTTTTCGTACGTCATTATTTCAGCGAATATTTTTTTTGTAAAAAGGTCAACCTTAGTTATGCAAAGGTACGCTGCAGCACGCAGACGCCTCTTTCATTCAACCTAAATGTAGTCCAAAGGTTGCGAGCAGGGGAAGTCAGCGATAGAGATTACTGCTTTCCAGATACTCTCGAACGGCATCGGGCACCAGGTAGCGCACCGATCTGCCCTTGCGCAGGCATTCGCGAATGTACGTGGAGGAAATATCGAGCAAGGGTGCTGGGCAGATGCGCACGCGTGGGTGCTGCGCCCAGTGGCCCACGTCGGCTGATGGGCGGCGATAGACGTAGATGTCGCAATGCTTCAGCAATACCTCGTAGTTTTTCCATAAGTGTAAGGTGGCCAGGTTGTCGCCCCCCATGATGAGGGCAAAGTTGCGGTCGGGGTATTTATCCCATAGATACGCAAGGGTGTCTACCGTGTAGGAGGGCCGAGGCAAACCAAACTCAACGCTGGAGGCCTCGAGCCTCGGGTTATCGCCGATGCCTAAGCGCACGAGGTGAAGGCGGTCGTAATCGCGCGCCAAAGAGGCCCGTGGTTTTAGCGGATTGTGGGGGCTGACAACCAACCACACCTTGTCTAAGTCGGTCTGAGTGGCCATGTAGTTGGCAATGATCAAATGGCCAATATGGATAGGGTTGAAAGAGCCAAAAAAAAGCCCAATCTTCATGCCGATAGCCTTACGAGGACGACTTTAGATTGTTGTCCTCTTGTTGAATGCGGTTGAGAAGCGCCTCCACGCGGTACATCTCATCTACTGTTTCGTCTAAGAAAAAGGACAGCTGCGGCACGCGACGCAGGCTCTTGCCGACGCGGCTGCCTAAAACGTGGCGGAGGCGGGCCACGTGCTCTTCCATCTCTAAGATAACTTCCTGCTTGTTCTCAACGCCGTAAACACTGATGTAGATTTTGGCCACTAATAGATCGGGAGTCATCCGAACGTCGGTTACCGTTACCAACTTATCGCGACCGTAAATAAGACTACCCTCTTCCATCAAGATCATGCTGAAGTGCCGTCGGATCAGCTCGCCTACCTGTTTTTGTCTTTTCGATTCCATACGTCAGGAAGTTTTTAAGCTCCTCTTTCGGAGCAAGGAAACCGTGAAAAAGGTTACTTTGAGGGCAAAGGTCGGTTTTCCGAACGGTGCAGAAGCTTTTTTCTAAAAAAATAGCCCATGCTGCACCGTATGAACTTTATAAGCGGACATGCTGTTTATTACGAATATAAAAAATTTATTTCAACGACTATTTGACGTGGCCCTCCAAATTTTTTTTTGACAATAGTATGTATACTTGACGTCGTAGGCTTACCTTTGCAGCCGCTTTTTCATCTTCAACGATCCCGTAGCTCAGGCGGTAGAGCACTTGACTTTTAATCAAGGTGTCATGGGTTCGAGTCCCATCGGGATCACGGCGATACGTAGGCCCTCGCAGGCAATTAACTTGTGAGGGCTGCTTGTTTTTGAGTGCACTTTAAGAGAGGAGGCATTGAACCTTTGCTCGCTACTCGCTTTTGAGCCGCCTTATGCGCGGTTGCTGTTGTCAATTCTGATAACAGAGGCCTTACAGGTACCCCCGGGCGCCTCTATTGCGTGCGATCGGGTCGGCTGAGTTCTTTGGCAGTGGCTGATAGGAAAGGCTGTAACCCAGTAATCTATACCTTTGCGTAGCTAATCTACCACGCACATATGCCACGTTCTCAGCGCACTCAGTCTCTGATGCAGTTCGGCCTCTTCGCTGGCCTTTTAGTGCTCATCAACATTTTAGCGCACCAAGTATACACGCACATAGACTTAACGGAGGAGAAGCGCTACACGCTCACTAAGCCCACGCGCGAATTGATCAAAAGCATTGACGACCGCATCTATGTGCGCGTATTGCTCGAGGGTGAATTTCCGGCCGGCTTCAAGCGTTTGCGCACCGCTACGCGCGAGATGCTGGATGACTTTCGCAGCCTAAACAGCTATATTGATTATCAGTTTGAGGACCCCAACAAAGGCAGCACTGCAGAGGTCAACGCCCGCCGCAAAGCTTTGTTAGAAAAAGGCATTGCTCCTGTAAACCTCTACGTGCAGGGCGAAGGCGAGCGGAAATCTCAAATCATCTATCCGACGGCCATTTTTCATTATGGCAGTCGCGAGGTCATCGTGAATCTGCTGGAAAACCAGTCGCCCACCTTATCGCCCGACGAGGTCATTAACAACTCCATTAGCCTGCTTGAATACAAGTTTGCCAACGCTATTAAGAAATTGCGCTCCAAAGGCCGGCCCATTATCCTCTTCACGCGAGGGCATGGTGAGCTGGACGAACTGCAGACAAAAGATCTGGAGCGCTCGCTGCGGCAGTTTTACGACACCGACCGCATTACGTTAGACTCGGTCATCCACCTACCGCCGGATAAATGTGAGTTGCTCATCGTGGCTCAACCGCAACGACCTTTTTCCGAGCGCGATAAGTTTATCCTTGACCAATACATCATGAACGGCGGCAAGGTGCTTTGGCTTATTGATCGGCTCAATGCCAGCCTAGACAGCCTGCGCCATCAAAAGCGGTTCATGCCAAGCGACTACCCCCTCAACCTCGAAGACATGCTCTTCAAGTACGGAGTGCGCATCCAGCCCGATTTAGTGCTCGATATAGAATGTACGCAAATTCCTCTTCAGGTGGGAGTGGTGGGCAATGCGCCGCAGTTCCGACTCTTTCCCTGGCCCTATCATTTAGCCGTTTTACCCACCGGGAAGCATCCTGTAGTTAAGAATTTAGACCGCGTGGAGTTGCGCTTTTGTTCCTCAATAGACACTATCCGCACTAAAACGCCGGTGAAAAAGACTGTACTGCTGCGCAGCAGCCGATACAGTCGCCTGCAGTTTAGCCCTATCGAGTTGAGCTTCGACATTATGGGAGAGGAGCTAAAGCCGGAATACTTCAATAAAGGCCATCAGACACTGGGTGTGCTGCTCGAGGGCATCTTTCCCTCCAACTACGAAAACCGTGTGTCGGACGCCATGGCCGCAGGGCTGCGCCAAGCAGGCTTATCGTTTCGCTCACAGAGCCAGCCTACGCGCATGATCGTCATCAGCGACGGCGACGTGGCTGCCAACTTTGTGCGCGACCGGGCCAAGAAGGACTGGCTACCGCTGGGTTTCAACCGCTTTGAAAACGCCACTTACGCCAACCGAGACCTGCTCATCAATGCTGTAGAATACCTCATTGAGTCATCGGGCGTCATTGAGGCTCGCTCGCGCGAGGTTAAGCTGCGCCTATTGGACACCGTACGCGCCGAAAAGGAGAAGCTGTTATGGCAATTGCTCAATGTTGGAGCACCCCTGCTCTTCTTGGCATTGTTCGGCGCCTTTTTTCATTGGCGGCGTAAACGGCTCTACGCCCAATAGCTCTTGGTCAGATTGACGATGCCGACCTGCGGTTTGGCAGGGCAGCACACGAGCTTTTATAGAGAGACAACTTTGGCCGACAGTGAAAAGAAAAACTGAACCACCCAGCCTAAAGCAGCGTTTAGGCAATCATGCAAATCGCCATCATTTCCGGAAGCACGCGTCTCAACCGCCAGTCGCATCGCGTAACACTGGCCCTCGAGCGATGGATAGAGACCCACACAGACCACCGCGCTGAAGTATTAGATTTGGCCCAATATCATTTTCCAACCCTGGAAGAAGTCTTAGGTCGCCACCCTAATCCACCCCATGGTCTGGTGAGCTTTTCGCACCGCGTTCGACAAGCAGATGCCTGCTTGTTCGTGTCGCCTGAATACAACGGCAGCTATACCGCAGCGCTCAAGAACGCCGTGGACTACCTTCGAGAGCGCGAATTCGCGCACAAGGTTATCGGCGTCGTGTCAGTGAGCACGGGCATGTTAGGCGGCATTCGGGCCGCTCAAGCCATGCAACAACTCGTATTAGGCATTTCTGGCTATGCAATTCCGCAAATGCTCACTGTCGGACAAGTGCAGCAGCGTTTTGACGAGCAAGGGCGTTTGCTGGATGCCGCTTTTGAAAAAAATATCCGGCAGTTTATGGATGAATTTCTGTGGCTGTCAGAGGCCGTGTATGCCAAACGCATAAGCGAGTGCGCTGCAGCCGCCAGTTAAAGGTCGGCTAAGTCCTCACTGCTCTCCCTCTACCCAATCTGCTACAAAAACGTTAGTATCGCGCGTGCCGCCGTTGTTTCGGTTGCTACTCCACACCAAGCGCTTGCCGTCGGGCGAAAACATAGGGAAGGCATTGAAGGCACTTTCCGTGGTGATGCGCTCCAAACCCGTGCCGTCCACGTTAATGAGGTAGAGCTGAAAGTCGTAGCCGCGCGCAGAGTGATGATTGCTGGAAAAAATAATTTTCTGGCCCGAGGGGTGGAAATAAGGTGCCCAGTTCGCTTTACCCAACTTCGTTACTTGGCGAAGGTTAGTACCGTCGGCGTTGCAAACAAAAATCTCCATGTTGGTAGGTGCCACTAGGCCCTGCTCTAACAATTCGAGGTATTCATGAATCTCCTCTTCTGTCTTGGGGCGGCTGGCGCGAAAGACGATTTGGCTGCCGTCGGGGCTAAAGAAAGCACCGCCGTCGTAGCCTAAATCGAATGTGATTTGGCGCAGGTTGGAGCCGTCTATATCCATGGTCCAAAGGTCAAGATCGCCAGAGCGCGTGCTGGTAAAGAGGATTTTATCGCCTTTTGGGCTGACGACGGCTTCAGCGTCGTAGCCAGGGTGATCGGTTAATTGCTTGACGATATTGCCCTGCAAATCAGCCACATAGATGTCGTAAGAGTCGTAAATGGGCCACAGATACTTGCCTGAGGGTTGCGGCACGTGTGGGCAGGAGGCACCACCCGCCATGGTACTGGCGAAGAGGATATGCTTGCCGTCGGGCATGAAGTAGGAGCAAGTTGTACGGCCCTTCCCTCCACTAATGCTCAAAGGCCTATAGTTAGGGTTGTTGGCGGCCTTTTCCACCTCCATGGCGTAAATGTGATCGCATTCGAGGTTCCAAGCAGGGTTGTTGGTCTGGAAAGTGAGCCATTGACCGTCGGGACTCCAGTAGGCTTCGGCATTATCGCCACCAAAAGTGAGCTGGCGGATGTTGCGCAGGTATTTTTGCTCGGTAGGCGAAGTAGCAACAGTGTCAACTTGAGCCAGTAAGCCTACGGGCGCGCAGGCAAGGCTTAACCCAATAAGGAGATAGCGCATAGCTACAGGCATTCTTGTTTGGAGATGCAACGTTACGCCGTTAGCCGGCAGGAATTGTCAGTTTTTTGTCAGAAGCGCAGCTGTTGCGAAGAGATGGAACTGTGCGACACCCAAATAGGGGCGCCGCGAAAGCCCCGAATGAGTCCTTTGTCAAAGTTTTGGCTGCGCGGAGCGGTTTACGTTATTTTTCGTAGCCTTGCACCGCATTCAATCTAACCAAAACACACCGACTATGCGCTGGATATTTGGCTGCTTACTCTTCGCTGTAATAGCTTTCGAGCCAGTATTGGCCCAAAAGAACCCGCCTGCCACAAAGACGACGCAGATAGACGAGCGCTTGTACAACGCTTTGGAATGGCGCTGCATCGGCCCTTTTCGAGGAGGCCGTTCGGCTGCCGTAGTAGGGGTTTCAGGCAAGCCCAATCTATTTTATTTTGGCGCCACCGGTGGAGGCGTATGGCGTACGACCGACGGCGGCCAAACTTGGGAAAACATTTCAGACGGCTACTTTGGTGGCTCTATTGGTGCGGT
>CALHAM010000109.1 GCA_937934275.1 uncultured Saprospiraceae bacterium
GGCTTCCGCCTCTCGCGCCACGTAGGCCTACAATTGGGCCACGGACGCTTCTTCATCGGTCATGGCCAGCGCTCGCTCTTCCTGTCCGACGCGGGCAATGTGGCTTTTTTCCTGCGCCTTCAAGGGCGCATCTGGAAGCTGCACTATCAGACGCTTTTTTTAGAGCTCACCCCCATTTCCACCGCCGTGCCGCGCCCGCCCAACAGCCTATTGCCCAAGAAGTACGCCGCTATGCACTACTTGAGTTGGAAAGTCAGGCGCAACCTGAACCTGGGCTTCTTCGAAGGCGTCATCTTCCATCGAAGTCGCCAGTTCGAGTGGCAATACCTCAATCCGGTCATCTTCTATCGCACTGTAGAGGGTATGCTGGGCAGCTCCGACAACGTCCTGATCGGCCTAGAAGCCCGCTGGGACTTGGCCCGCAGCCTCAGCCTGTATGGGCAGTTTCTGCTAGACGAATTCTTCACCCCTGAGCTGTTCGGGCGCGACCGCCAGGGCGGCTGGTGGGGCAATAAGTACGGCGCCCAATTGGGCTTGAAATACTTCAACGCTTTTGGCCTTCCCTACTTCGACCTGCAGGTAGAGACCAATGTCATACGGCCCTACACCTACTCCAGCTTCGACTCGCTCAACAGTCATACGCACTACTCCTTGCCGTTGGCTCACCCACTGTGGGCCAATTTTCGCGAAGTACTTGCCCTGGCGCGTTATCAGCCCCACCCGCACTGGACGCTCACTGCGCGAACCCTCATGGCGCATACTGGCGAAGACCCACCCGGCGAAAATTGGGGCGGCAACCCCCTGCTCGGCAACGCCTCCCGCGCCCAGGATTACCACAACCACATCGGCCAAGGTATCTCCACCCACATCCGACTCATAGGCCTAGAGATCGGCTGGCAGTGGAAACACAACCTCTTCTGGGACGCCCAATTTCTGTGGCGGTCTAAGCACAGCGCTGACCCCGCCCGCAACCTCAACACCCATCTACTTACCCTCGGGCTGCGCTGGAACATTTGGTATCGAATGGCGGATTTTTGACCTCTTTTTACCCTCCTTTTGCCTAAGAAAAGGCTCGATAAAGCCTCACGTACGCCTCAGCAGCCGTCTGAGGCTGAAAACGCTTTACATTTTCAAAGCCTCTCTCCACTAATGACGAGCGAAAGGCAGCATCCTTTATGAGGCGCAAGACACCGCGGCGAATATCGGCGACGTCAAAAGGATTGACGAAACAAGCGCCTCCCTCGCCTGCAACCTCAGGCATGCTGCAGATATTAGCCGTAACCACGGGACGCCCTACCGCCTGAGCCTCTAAAATAGGCATGCCGAAGCCTTCGAAAGTAGAAGCAAACAGCAACATATCGCACGCTTCATAGGCGCGCACAATACCTTCATCGTCTAAGTTGGGAGCGCTCTCGTAGGCAACGCTGAAGTGCTGCAACAAGCGCTGCTCTTCAGGGCTGATGCGACCGACGATATGCAATATGCAAGAAATACCCGTGAGGGCTTCGATGTGGCGCCGAAGGTTTTTATTGGGGGCGGTGCCTACGTGAAGGATGCGCGGGCAGGCGGTATTGAAAGGCTTGAGAGCTGGCCGAAAATGCGAAGGTATAATACTGGGAATGACGGCGATTTTTTCCGGTGAGCAGCCGGTATTTTGGAGGATGTCGGTCTTTGTTGCTGCGGATACGGCCACTATCGTTCGGCAATGGTGCACAGGCCAGCGCAACCACAACCACTTCAGCAGCCAGCGCTTGTACGGATTGGGGTGCTGTAAAAAGCCGCAATCGTGCACCGTAAGCAAGGTTTTGTGCCCAGGTAGAAAGAGAGCGGCAAAGTGGATGTCGCCACTTACGTGAAAAATATCGGCGTTGAGGCGCCACATTTGAGCAGCCATGCGCAAACGCGGCCACAAGCCTCGGCTGGGAGCGCAGGCCGTGATTTTCCGCACGTGAAAGTCAGCGGTCTGTTGCCAGTACGGCCACAGGGCGGCAAAAGAGCGCTCGATGCTGTAGAAGCCCGAGCCATGAGGCTTTCGAAAGATGACGTGCACCGTTCGGCGGCGATAAAAAGCCAAGTAGCGCTCGGCAAGTAGCGAAGCGTCGAAGTCGCGCTCTACCCGAGCTGGTGCTTGTTGGCGAATGCGCTGGCGTTTTTCTGCATCGCTCAGGGCTGTTTCTAAAGTTTTCCGCCAAGCATCGGCACAGAGCGGTACTATCCAGCCAAAATCTCGCTCACGCACGTAGTCGCACAGCCCCACTTGATCGCTAATCACCACCGCTGTGCCCACCCGCAGGGCCTCTAAGACGGCTACAGCGAAGTTTTCGTTGTGCGAAGGCAAAACAAACAGATCTGCCTCCGAGATCAAGCGCCACTTATCGTCGCCCGATACCCAACCTCGCCATTCGACACGCGCTTGTAGACCTTTTTGATGCGCCAAACGCTGCATCTTCTGGCCGTAAGCTGAGGTGGCATCGCCGGCGACAATGAGCTGCCAGTCGACGCTGGAAGGCAGGGCAGCCAGCACTTCCAACAGAAAATCGAGGCCCTTTTTAGGGTCGACGCGCGACAGAAAAAGCAGCCGCACGGGACCTTCTTTCCTTGAAGTTGTCGGGGGCGTTTGAGCAGCAAGAAGCGGTACAAGGTTCGGCAAGTACATCACCTCCTGCTCAGGTAACCATGTGCGCAGTTCGCGCTGCTCCAGTGGCGCCGTGGCCAGCCAACGCGCACCAGCCAGCAACCAACGGCCTACCGTGCGCTGAAAGAGGCGCCTCCACCGACTGCGCAACGTGTAAGGGCTGAGCATACCGTGTGGGCTGAACACCGCGCGAAAATCGCGCAGACGACACACAAGCGCCGCACCGAAGGCGACCCAATTCCACCACGAGTGGATGTGTATCACTTCAAACTGCCGCCCTTGTCGCCACAAAGCCACCCACAAGGCTGGGCAAAAATGCCCGTGATCTCCCGTCCAGCGGCGGAAGTAAACCACCCAAACTCCCTCGACGGCTACGGGGATTCCTACTGGAACCTCCAACTCCTCCTTGCCGTTGGCCGTAGTCGTAAAGACCCATACCTCCGCACCAGCCCTAACCAAACTTTCGGCTAAAAAACTCACCGAAAACGTCGTACCGCCGTAGCAAAATGCCGGTTTGTAGGATGGAAGGACGAATAGAATGCGCATGGGGTGAGGGAGCGAGCAGCAAAGGCCCTGCTGGGCGTTCAAGCGCAAAGGTCGGAATTGAGCACCCTACATCCACCGCGCTGCTCTACTTTTGCCGCCACACAAGAATTTACTCCCCTCACGGTGTTCTATGCTGAAAAAACTCATCGCTGCGGCACTGCTCGCTGTCTTGCCCATGGGCCTGTTGGCCCAAACGAAAACGCTGACCATGGCCGATGCCATCCTGCGCGGGCGAACAGCCCTTGCGCCGGCCTCGCTGCGCCAATTGCAATGGCTTCCGGATGCCGACCAATTTGTCTATATTGCTGGTGAGCAGCTCGTGCGCGTGCGCGCTGACGACCTAAAAGCCGACACCTTAGATGTGCTGGCCCACATCAATGCCGAGCGCGCCCGCCAAGGCGAGAAGGCTCTGACGACGTTGCCCAACCTCAACTGGCTGAGTGAACAGCGCTTTTGGTTTCAGACGCCGGGCAATGTCTTCACTTTTGATTTGGCGGAAAACAAACTTAGCCGACAAAACTGGTTTTCAGAAGAAGCCCAAAACATAGACATACACCCCAAGACTCTTTGGGCGGCCTACACCCATAACGATGGCCTCTGGGTCAGCATTGGCGGCAAAGCATTGGGCGTTGCTCAAAGCGAAGAGGACGGCATCGTCTACGGCAAAAGCGTGCACCGCGAGGAATTTGGCATCCACAAAGGCACCTTCTGGAGCACATCGGGGCGCTATTTGGCCTTCTACCGCATGGACGAGCGCATGGTAACGCGCTACCCCATCTATGTGCTTGACTCCATGCCCGCCCAGGCGCGTTACATTCGATACCCCTATTCCGGCACCACCAGCCACCGCGTAACTGTAGGCATCTACGACACCCAAAGCGGCCGAAAGTGGTACCTGAAAACGGGTGAACCCGCCGAACAATACCTGACCAACGTCGCCTGGACACCTGACGACCGCTACGTGCTCATCGCCGTAGTCAACCGAGCGCAAAACCACCTGTGGCTCAACCTCTACGAAACCGCTACAGGCAATTTTGTGCGCACCCTCTTCGAAGAAACTCACGACAAATGGGTAGAGCCTGAAAACCCCGCCCAATTCGTACCCGGCTCTAACAGTGATTTTATTTGGCAAAGCGAGCGCGACGGCTACAACCACTTATACCTATATAACCTCTCCGGCAAGCTCCTCCGCCAAGTGAGCAGCGGCTCAGCACCCGTAACGCGATTCATCGGCTTCTCGGCCGACGGCAAACGCTGCTTTTACCAAACCGCTGACGAAAGCGGCCTCAACCGATACCATTGGGCCGCCGACCTGTATGCCAACACAAAACCGATCCCTATCGGCTCAAACGAACCCGGAACGCATCAAGCCCTCGTCAGCACCTCCGGCCTCTGGGCACTCGATGTGTTCACCTCTGCTCAAACGCCGCGTTCCGTTCGGCTAGTGGGCTTGAAAAGAGGCTTGCCGCTGCGCACGATATTCGAAGCACCAAATCCTTTGTCTGATTATACTTTAGGCCAAACACGCCTCATCACCCTAACCTCGCCCGGAGGCTTCGCGCTCAACGCTCGGCTCATCTTACCTCCCAACTTCGACTCACTCCAGCGCTACCCTACCCTTACCTACGTCTATAACGGTCCTCACGTGCAGCTCATCAGCAACACTTGGCTCTACGGTGCCGACCTGTGGATGCACCGCCTGGCGCAGGAGGGCTTTATCGTCTTCACCTTAGACGGACGTGGCTCGGCCCACCGCGGCTATGCCTTTGAAAGCGCCATCTTCCGACGACTCGGCGACGCTGAAGTAGAGGACCAACTCACGGGCGCCCAATACCTAAAAAGCCTACCCTACGTAGACACCACGCGCATGGGCATCTACGGCTGGAGCTATGGCGGCTTTATGGCCACCTCGCTCATGACGCGCCCAGGGGCTGCCGGCACCTTTCAGTGCGGCATCGCCGGAGGCCCTGTGCTTGACTGGCGGATGTATGAAATCATGTACACCGAGCGCTACATGGACACTCCGGCAGAAAATCCGGAGGGCTACGAGCGCAGTAGTCTCTTCAACTACATCGATAACCTCAAAGGCCGCCTACTCCTCATTCACGGCTCTTCAGACGACGTCGTGCTGCTGCAACACACGCTGCGCTACGTGCGCGAATGCGTGCGCAAAAACAAGCCCATTGACTTCTTCATCTACCCCGAACACGGGCACAACGTCGTTGGCCGCGACCGCGTCCATTTATTTGAGAAAATCGAACGCTTCTTCGTCGAAAACCTCCGCTAATGGTTGTTGAGCAAACCACTAATTTTCGCAACCGTTGCACGTCATACAGCCGTACATTATCACTTCTCCATAGACTAAAGGCGTACTAGCTGTTGCCGATGCGTCAATAGCCGTTGTAGAATCCTTCCGTTTTCGTTGTCGATATGCCATCCTCTTCCTCGTCGACGCCCTCTGTGAAGCGCGAACCCAGTCAACAGCCCGTGCTCACACTCGAGCTCGTCACTCCAGCAGATGACGAACGCCCAGTCTTCCTCACCGGCAGCTTCAACGGCTGGGCCGTTCGCGACGAACGCTACCGCATGACGCCCATCGGCCCGGGGCGCTACCGCTTTGTCTTTTATCAAATACCCGACCTCGGCGATGAGCCTTTTGAATACAAATACGTGAAGGGCGGATGGGAAAGCGAAGAACTCAGCACTGAAGGATTGCCTCGCATGAACCGACGCATTGAACTCACTAAGCACAAGAAAGTCGTGGACACCGTGCCGCGCTGGAAATGTCACGCCAGTTGGTACGACCCCAAATATTACCCCGACATTCAGGTCATCTCAAAGCGCTTCCATGTGCCGCAATTGCGCCGTCGCCGGCGCATCTCCATACTGCTACCTTGGGACTATGCTAGCACAAACAAGCGCTACCCCGTCCTCTATCTTCAAGACGGCCAAAACCTCTTTGAAGACGATGCGCCCTTCGGCACCTGGAGCGTAGATAAGCATTTAGCAGCCTTAGCCCAACGCGGCAAAGGCGACCTCATTGTCGTGGCTATTGACCACGGTGGACGCGAGCGCATCAAGGAATACATGCCTTACGACACCCCCAAATGGGGCGAAGGGCTGGGTAAGGCCTATGCCCGCTTCCTAGCCGAAACGCTCAAGCCTTACATTGACGAAAACTTCCGAACCTTACCCGACCGCGCCCATACCGGCATCGGCGGCAGCAGCATGGGCGGCCTCATCAGCATTTACGCTGGCATCCTCTTCCCCCAAACGTACTCGAAGTTCCTCATCTTCTCGCCCTCTTTATGGGCAGCCCCAAACATATATGACGAGCCATTAGGCTTTGCTGCTCAGCCCGAAACGCGCATCTACCTTTTTGCCGGCGGAAAGGAGGGCGCCAACATGGTTCTCAACGCCCAACGCTTTGCCAAAACCTTGAAGGCCCTCTGCCCACGTCCCGACTTAGTTCGCTTAGAAATTGACCCTGAGGGCCAGCACAACGAGGCGCGCTGGGGACAGGAGTTTCCCAAAGCCGTCGAATGGCTGCACTTCGAGCGATAAGGTGCAGCACGTGCGCACCCTTCGCTGCCCGAGCGCCTTTCAAGGAAGTACTATGCGCATGTTCCAGGAATGGCCACCTTGTTGGACACTTACCCAGTAAGCGCCTGCCGCCGGGAAGAGCGCTCGAGGTAAGCGAAGATGGGCTTCGGCAGTGGTGGTTGACCACAACAGGCGCCCTTGAGCATCGTACAGACGCACTTCTGCGGACAGGCCAAGACCGGAAAGGCGAAGATTCAGACCCTCTGCCCCCACAGGGTTGGGGAACAGTACAGGCTTCTCGGGCACTTGTGGGAGTAGCCCTTCCGAAGACCAACGCAAGAGGGGTTGCAAGGTTCGTCCTTCGGGGGTAAAAGCAACTGCAGGCGTAGGGACGTCGGTCAGCGAAAGGACTTGCTGCAGTTCGCCGGGTTGGCGAGTGCGAAAGTGCACGGCAAACAGGGGATTAAGCTCAGACACCACGCTGGTCATGGCCGAACGCTGAAGGTAGCGCACATTTTGCAGACATGCTGTTATGCAGGGCCGTCGGCTCGGCCGCAGAGCGAAGTGCTCAGCGAACAGGCCTTCGGCCAAAGGCTCCACATCGAGTAGTTCCAACACCTGCGGATCAAAAGCCAAGCTGAATTGGGCAGCCGCTGCAGCTGGCCAATTGGCCGCCAGCACCACGCGAAGCCTTTCGCCCGCCTGGAAAGTTCGATTAGCCATGTTTAGCGCCCAGGGCTGGCGCGGGAATACGGGCGGCACATCGCTCACTTGAGGGTTAGCACTGCCGTTCACATCGCCTACGCGGATGCCGACAAAGTCGGCCTGTTGAGGCTGCAAACCCTGGGCAACGGCAATAGCTTGCGGGAAAGGCGTCTGAAAGGGATTGTCTGGGTTTGGAAAGGTAAAATTGGCCGGCACAAAGCGCCAAGGCGGGCTGTGGGTCAGCGCAGTATCTATGCCTAAGATAAGTCGGCGCAACAACACGATGTCGAAGGTGGTGATGGATAGGGAGCCATTGGCATCGGCAGCAATCATTTTATAAGGTGAGGATAGGCGCTCGAGGTTGAGGATGTGCTTGTTGATGAGCAACAAGTCAAAGGTGGTTATGCCGTTGAGAGGCGTATCGTCGCGCACAGGCCGCACGCTATCGGTCAGACAGGGTGCGCCGGCGAGTATTTGATAGCTGCCGATGGCTGAGCTTAGAGCAAGCGGGTGGTTGCACAAACGGACGTTGGCAATGCCGAGGCCATCTTCGGTGCGCACAAAGCCCTGCACAGCCACAGCGGAGGCGCCGGGCAGTAAGTGGAGCGAATCTAAGGGGAACGTCCACAAACCGCGCGCATAAGAGGCGGCCATAAGCTCGTTGCGCACAGGGTTAAACTCCAGGTCAAATACGGGTACAAAAGGCAGTTTTGTGCCCAGGCGGAGCCAGAAAGCGCCGCCGTTTTTAGTATAGTAAACCCCCGCATCGGTAGCCACAAAGAGTATGCTATCGGCATGGCCAGGCAAGACCAGTATGTCGTTGACCGGGATATTGGGTAAGTTGCCGCTGATGTCAGTCCAGGTGTTGCCGTCGTTGTCGGAGCGATGCACATGTGGGATGCGCTCATTGTCGCGGAAACCTGAATGCGTTACAAACATCCGCGTCGGTTGCGAAGGTGATCCGGTTACCGAAGTTACATAGCGGTTGGGCAAGCCGGTGCTGACGTTGACCCACGTCCCGGAGGGCGTTCGACGCCAGACGAGACCGTCTGAGGTGCCGGCGTAGAGTTTTTCCGCCTCCAAAGGCGACTCGTCTAAGCAGGAAATGGTGTGAAAACGCGGGCCGAAGAGGATGCCGCGCGTCAGGTCGCCGGAGATAGGCCCCCACCCAGAGCCGCCTTCGGAAAAATAAACGCGGTAAGTGCCGGCGAAGAGGCGCTGCGTTGAGTGGCGGCTGCGGAAGTAGGGCATATCCCAGTTACAGC
The DNA here is from genome assembly GCA_937934275.1 of uncultured Saprospiraceae bacterium. Taxonomy (GTDB): domain Bacteria; phylum Bacteroidota; class Bacteroidia; order Chitinophagales; family Saprospiraceae; genus M3007. The sequence goes on from CALHAM010000109.1 coordinate 8,695, forward strand.
GGTCGGGTGTGCCGATGCAGCGCGAGCCAAACTGCCATGTTTGGCCGCCGTCGGTAGTCTTGTGGATTTCGCCGTTTTGCGTTTCGACCCAGAATGTCATCGAGTCGGTAGCGTGGAAGGCACAGCGGAAACCATCGGCTGGGAACACGGCCTGCCAATGGTTGTATCCCTGGGCGTTGCCGCGTTGGATGCCGTTATCCTGCGCGCCAGCGTAATATAAGTGTGGGCGGTGGTGATCGTAGGAGGTTCGGTAAAACTGCGTCGTCGGCAAGTTGAGGCTTTTAATCCACTGCTGTTGGCCCGGCTGGTAGCGATACACCCCTCCGTCGCAACCCAAGTAGCGCTTGCCAGAAGGAGCAAACTGCAGGTCGTGAACGTCCGCGTGCGCATTAGCCGCCGTCAGCCATTGGTTGGAACCCGCGGGCTTTCGCCACAAAACGATGCCCAAAAAGTAGACCTCTTCATCGTCGTTAGGGTTGAGGCGAATTTTTCCAAAATACCAGCCAAAATCGGCCACAGCCGTTTCTAAGGCCGAAACATCCACCGATGTCCAGCTCTGGCCTCCGTCTTCTGTTTTGTATAAACCGCCAGTAGTGGCGAGGGTGTCGATGTAAACCACGTAGAGCTTGTCTGGATTTTGGCGCGACATGGCCAACCCCGTACGCCCATTTCGGCCTGTAGGTAAGCCACCGGTGAGTTGCGTCCACGTTTGGCCACCGTCGGTGCTTTTGTACACCCGCGCATGGGGGCCATCAATAATGGACTCTTGATTGCTGCGCACGCGGTCCCAAAAGGAGGCGTACAGGATTTGCGGGTTGTTGTAGTTGAGGGCCAAATCGCTAGCACCGGCCTGATCGCTGATGAAGAGTACTTGCGTCCAAGTGTGCCCGCCATCAGTGCTTTTGTAGACACCTCGTTTTTGGGTGCGCACGTAAGGATTGCCCATCACAGCGGCATACAGGATACGGGGGTTAAACGGGTCTATTTGGATCTTGGAGACGATACCCTCATCGCCCAAGCCCAAATAATGCCACGACTCGCCGCCATCGGTGCTGCGGTAAATGCCGTGACCGTTAAATACGTATGCTGGCACATTAGGGTCGCCTGTGCCCGCATACACCGTATCCGGGTTGTGTGGGTGATAGACGATGTGGCCTATGGCCAGTTCCGGATGATCATCCGCTACGGGGCGCCAAGTCATGCCGCCGTCAGTGGTTTTAAAAATACCGCCAGCTGAGAAACCCGCCAACACGATGTTGTCATCGTTCGGATGGATGGCAATGGTGTTCACGCGCCCGGCCGCATTGCCCGGCCCTTGCAGTGTCCAGTCCGGCTGAGCACCGCTCTCCGCTTCCGATAGGCGCGGACGACTGCGCTCAAAGGCCGTTCGAAGGGCTGTGATGTGGCGCCGCCAGCCCTCAGCGTCAAAAGTAGCGTCTGGGTACGAGCGCTGAAAGGCGAAATGCTCAAAAGGGCGCATCTTGCGCTCGAGAGAGGTCGCTTTGCTTTGGGAGGAAGAGTATTGACAAGCAACAGCACCCGCGCCCACTGCGGCCACCACTACGCCTATCCATATCCACAAGTGCATCCGAGCCATATCGGTTTTTGTCTTGATAACGTGTTTATGAAGCGCTAATTAGCTGCGTAGGTCATACTGACTTAGAACAATCACCAGCAACAAAAGGCAAATATCGCACCATTGACTGAGGGCATTTTGCCAAAACCGAACAGTACTTGGGAAACTCCGACGCCGTACTGCATCTTTGCGCACTGAATAACGTTCGAAACAACACCGTATGGCATACGAATACAAGCTGCCGTCGCTGGGCGATGGCGTTACGGGTAAGGTTACTGAAATCCGCGTACAGCCTGGCCAGTCTGTGGCCAAAGAGGAAATCGTCCTAGTCGTAGGCACCGATAAGGTAGATGCCGAAATGCCCATAGACGTAGATGGCATCGTCGAAGAAATTCTAGTCAAGGTGGGCGACGACGTAACCGAGGGTACCCCCATCCTACGCGTTCAAGTTGATGGCAGCAGAACTGCAGAAACGCCTGCGCTAACGGATGCCGAAAACCGAAAACAGCCTACCAATGAAAGGAGCAGCCAAGAAACAGCAGGAAATGAGGAGGCCCAAGCCGTCGAGAAAGCGATGCCCGCTCCCACCTCACCACCCCAACAGCCAGCATCTACCACCGCCTCAGGCCATTTACGCGCCAGCCCCTTAGCCCGCAAACGCGCTAAGGAACTGGGCATCGAACTTGCCGAGATTACACCTGCACCTGGCAGCGAGCGTATCTCCTACAAAGACGTGTTAGACTACGTAAAACGCAAGATGAACAGCGCCGGCGGAAGTACTGCAAGTGCTGGCATAGCGCTCGCCCATCGCCCATTGCCCAACTTCGACAAGTTCGGCCCTATCGAACGCCAAGCCCAAAGCCGCATTGGCGTCATCACGGCCGAAAACATGGTCTACGCCTTCAGTGCCATTCCACACGCCTGGATATCTGAAAAGGCCGACATTACGCGTCTGGAGCAGCTGCGCCAGCAATACAAAGACCAAGTGAAGGCCGCCGGCGGCAACCTGACCACTACAGCTATTTTGGTAAAAGCCGTAGTGGCCGTATTGCGCAAAATGCCGCAGTTCAACGCCAGCTACGATCCTGAAAAGCGCGAAATCATCGTCAAGAAATTTTACAATATTGGCGTTGCTGTAGATACCCCCCGCGGCTTATTAGTACCCGTTATTAAGAACGCCGACCAGAAAACCCTCACCGAAATCTCCGTTGAACTCACCGAACTGAGCACCCGCACTCGCGAAGGCAAAAACAAGATTGAGGATTTAGAAGGCGGCACCTTTAGCATCTCCAACATCGGCGGCATCGGCGGCACCCATATGCTCTCCATCGTCAACTGGCCAGAGGTAGCCATCCTAAGCGTTACTGCTGCTCGCCACGAACCCGTCTGGAACGGCAGCACCTTCGAGCCGCGCTTGCTCATGCCCATCACCATCGGGTGGGACCACCGCGTCATCAACGGCGCCGATGCCGCGCGTTTTTTACAGCATCTGAAGGCCATTTTGGAGGAGCCTTTCTTAGGCTTGCTCTGAGGTACTTATTAAGCCATCTTACACATCTTCACCCTCACTGCTCCAACGAAGCTGCGCCGGTTCGAATGGCTTCGGACCGGCGCACAAGAGGGTAGAGAAGCTTCGAGATAGGCCTTTAACGCGGCATCACCGTCAGCGGCACGCTTAAGCTCTGTCCACTTTCGCTGCGGAAGCGCAGCCAATATAGGCCCGCAGGGAGCGCGGGCAACGAAACCGGTAGCGCGTTCACTCCTGCCTCCCAAGTGCGCATTGGCGATGCAGAAGTTTGCGTGCGGCCTTGGACGTCCAGCAATTCTATTTGGAAGCGTTGCGGTTCGGCCAAGTCGAATTGCACGGTAGTTTGTTCGCGTGCGGGGTTGGGGTAAACGCGCACCTGGCCGAGATCGAGGCGAGTTTCGCGAATGCTGACAGAATTGTTGTTGTAACGATGAACGAAGAAGCCTTCGTCTGTAGGCAAAACGTACTCCCCACATAGGAGAATCTTCCCGTCAATTTTTTGCAAAGCCATGTCGTTGGCTTGCTGGTTGTTCTTTTCCAGAACAACTCCGCGATTGCCAAAGGTAGTGTCGAGCTGCCCATTGCTCAATAGGCGGACAAGCGCATATCCCGACTCAAAGGTGGTGCTGTCAATGAGCGCCTGAGCTAGGACGAGGACTTTGCCGTCTGGCTGAACAGCGCACTTGTTACCAGCAGCTAGCTGGGCACCGCTCGGCAAAAAGCTAACCACTCCACCGGTGCCAAAGGTGCCATCCAGTGTCCCGTTAGCATTGAGCCGCACTACCCGTATCGAGTCGGGCTGCAGGAAATTAAATCCCGTGAGCAGCAGTTTGTTATCAGCCGTGCGCTCCATGTCGCCTACGATATTCACTCGATCACTCAGTGCCGATAGTCGCACGATCCCTGCAGTTCCGAAAGTAAAGTCGAGCTGGCCATTGGCGTTGAGGCGCAGGAGTATGGCCTGAAAACTCTGGGTGAGTAGGTCAACCGTTAGGCCGGTAACAACCATTTTTCCGTCGTTTTGGAGCACTACAGAGGAGAATAGGCTAATGAAGAGCAAGCTCGGCGCATTGAAGCGCCCAGTGCCGTTGAACGTAGCATCGGGCGTACCGTCTGAATTGAAGCGCAAGACCACGCCTTGGGGCAGGTCGGAAGCCGTATCCACGACATAACCGGCAAGCACAATTTTGCCATCGGGTTGCACCCCTCCAGAAATCAGATACTCTTCACCGAGACCCGGGTTGAGATCCAAACGTAGAATGCCACCATTACCAAAGGCGGCGTCCAACTGGCCGGCAGCATCCAAAGCAACCAAACGCGTTTCGTCGAGGGTGTCCTGACCATAGGCATTTAGCACCATAAGTGTCCTATTGCCGGGCAGGGCCATAGCAAAGGTGATATCCTGGCTCAGGTTGTCCTCCAGTGGTCCTGCAACGACACCGGCATTGCCGAAAGAGGCGTCCAACTGACCGTTGGTCAGCAGTCGAGCAGCGTAATAGGCATCGTCCACGCTGGAGCACACCACCGCCCGATTCTGAGCGTCAAGCGCTAAGAAGGGAGAAGAGTAGAAGCCGGTCTGAGGCAACAAAACGCGTCCCCCAGCTCCATAAGTAGCATCTAATACGCCGTCTTGAGCATAAATTTTAGGTAAGATGGAAAGCAGCGCCAGGCCAACAAGTAAATAAGCGGGTGTTTTTGCTTTCATGACATGCATCAGTTTTTGTTTTAAAATTAAATGACGTCTCAAAGGTCAGCCATAGATGGCAACTGTTTCCTTAAAGAAGCGTTAAAGACAGCAACCGCCGTAATTTTGCTGCTAATGGAAGAAAAGAGTATGCGCTTCGAGCCGCAAGACGTGTTGCAAAAGCTCGAATTCGACCGAATAATAGATCTCCTGGAAAAGCGAACCCTAACTCCTATGGGCGCCGAGCAAGTGCGCCTCATTGGCCCTATGCTCGATTTTGAGCGCATAGACGCCGCTTTGCGCGAAGTACGCGACTACAAACTGCTGCTGGAGAAAAACGAGCGCTTGCCCTTAGAAACCTTTTCCGACTTGCGCCCTGACCTGCACCTGTTGGCCATTCCCGACTATACGCTGCCCTTAGAGGCTTTCCAGAACATCCGCCGTGTGCTTGTGCTGATGCGCGGCGTTTTTCGCTTCTTTAGCGGGCCTAAAAAAGAAATCTACCCCAAAATTTACGCACACATCGCCCCCCTACCCCAACAAGAAGACCTACTCAAAGCCATTGATGAAGTGTTCGACGAGAAGGGCGACCTCCGCCCCAACGCTTCACCGGAGCTAATGCGCATTCGCCGCGAGCAAATGAGCAAAATGCGCGAACTGGACACCCGCTTCCGCCAGATCGTCGCCGAATACCGCAACAAAGGCTGGCTTTCCGATGCTCCGGAAAGTATTCGAAACGGGCGCCGCGTATTGGCGGTACCTGCCGAACACCGCCGCAAAATCCGCGGCATCTTGCACGACGAAAGCGACACTGGCCGCACCGTCTTCATTGAGCCAGAACCCATCATCGAAATCAACAACGACCTCTTCGACCTCGAAGCTGAAGAGCGCCGCGAAATCTTCCGCATTCTGCGCCAACTGAGCCAACAAATCCGCCCACACGTCGACCTACTCCACCTCTATCAAGAGGCTCTCCTGCGCCTCGAAGTCATCCAAGCCAAAGCACAACTGGCCCTGGAAATGCGGGCCAACATGCCCATTCTGCGCCCAAAACCCATCATCAGCATTCGAAAAGGATACCATCCTCTTTTATACCTGAAAAACAAAACCTCCGGTAAAAAGACCGTTCCCTTCGACCTGCGCCTACATCCCGAAAAACACATCCTCGTCCTCTCTGGCCCAAACGCCGGCGGCAAATCCGTTGCCATGAAATCAGTAGGCTTGCTCCAACTGATGTTGCAAAGTGGCCTGCTCATTCCCGTGCACGAACTGAGCGAACTGGGCATCTTCGAGCAAGTCTTTGCCGATATCGGCGACCAACAGAGCTTAGACGACGGCCTGAGCACCTACTCTTCGCGCCTGCAAAATGCGCGTACATTCCTTCAGTACGCTACTCCCTACACGTTGGTGCTCATAGACGAAATGGGCAGCGGCACCGACCCTAAACCCGGCGGCGCTATCGCCGAAGCCATCCTGCAAGAACTCTATCGAAAGGGCGTTTACGCCGTCATCACTACCCACTACTCCAACCTTAAAGTATTCGCTTTCCGACACGAAGGCATCCTCAACGGCTGCATGCACTTCGACAAAGATACCCTTTCGCCCACCTATGAACTTAAAGTGGGCCGGCCCGGCAGCAGCTATGCCTTCGAAATTGCCGCCAAAAGCGGCCTGCCCAAACACGTTATTGACTACGCCCGCAAACGCACCGGCAGCGAAACGGCTGTAGACGACCTGCTCATCGAACTTCAACGCGAAAAACAAGAATTAGAAGAATTGCTGCGCACCCTCAAAGCCAAAGAAGAAAACCTCGATCGCCTCATGAAAACCTATGACAGCATGCACCACGACCTGGAAGTGCGGCGCAGACGCCTCAAACTCGACCAAAAAGAGTTCGAACTTCGTGTCAGCGCTCAGGCTAGCCGCGAAGTGGACAAACTCGTGCGCCAATTGCGGGAAGAAAAAAGTCTTGAGCGCGCCCAAAAAGTAGCTCAAGAGCTGCGCCAAGCCCGAGCCGAAGCCGCCCGCCAAATTGACGACATCAACGCCGAAGTACTCCAATTGGAAGAAAAAAGGCCCACTGCTCCCGCCGCTCAAGCCCTTCAAATCGGCGACTATGCCCGCCTGCGCTCCGGTGGAGCTGTGGGGCGCATCGAGACCATCAAAGACGGTAAAGCGCAACTCACTATGGGGGGGCTTACTGTTATGGCTAACCTGCGCGACTTATTGCCTGTAGCCGTACCTGCTACTGCCCCAGCCGCTGGCCCAAAAACAGACCTTCAGAAAATCGCCGACTTTGAAAACAAAATTGATATTCGCGGCATGACACCCGATGAAGCCATGCGCGTGCTGGAAAAATTCGTCGATAATGCCCTGTTGGCCAACGCAACTACCCTTCGCATCCTGCACGGAAAGGGCGTGGGCGTGCTGCGCCGCGTGGTCAAAGACAAATTGCGCGAATACGGCCGGCACATCGCTCGCACCTATCACCCCGAACCTGAACTCGGAGGCGATGGGGTTACCATCGTGGAGCTGGCCTGAGCGGCCACAGTGCCAATGTCTTAGAAAAGGCAAAACAAGCAGGCTACTGGATAGTAGCTTTTGAGCACCCACTCCCATCCTGCGAGCGGTTCAAGGGAGGGAATAGGCCGTGTTAAATTTCGATCTGGCCGACTATTTTTTAAGCAATTGTCTCATATTTGCTCAACAAGCCCTGGCTGTCATGTCCGAAACACCCTTGCCGCCCGTACGCCGCCGCTGGTGGAGGCGCATATTCGTATGGGTGGGTCTCTCAATCGCAGTATTCGTAGTTGCCCTTGTGGTAATTGCTTCAGTTTTCAACGAGTCGATTACTCGCCGCTTACTCGACACGGTAGACAACCAGCTTCGCACGGAGTTGACGGTGCGCAAGGCCGGTCTGTCGTTGCTTCGCCGCTTTCCAGAAGCTTCGGTCAATTTAGAGGACGTACAGTTGAAGGATGCCTTTGGGCGCTCCCTCTTACAGGCTCGAGAGGTGTCTTTTCGATTTCGGCTGTTCAGCCTTTTTGGCGAGCGCATTGAGGTCAAAAAAGTGGTCGTTAGCGGAGGTTCGCTCAACGTGCGCATTGACGCAAAGGGAAGGGCCAATTACGATATTTATAAAGAAGGCAGTTCAGCAACAACCACCGAAGGCAAAGATTTGCGCCTAGCCATTGAAAACGCCGAGTTCAAAAACCTGTTTTTACTCTATGAAAACGCCTACACTCGGCAGGTAGCCAGTATTCACTTAAAAAATGCCGGTTTGGCGGGTGACTTTGCCACCCAGCAGTTTGCCCTATCCTCACAAGCCGACATGATCGTTGCGCGCTTGCAAGTGGGCGATAGCCGGTACCTGGTGGGGCAACCCCTGCGATACAACGCCGTGGTGGCCGTAGATTTAGCCAAAGGTCTATACGATTTGCAGAACGTTGAGCTCGTAGTAGGGAGCAATACGTTTGATGTTTCGGGCTTTGTGTCGGACAAAAACGAGTACGCCGACATCAGTGTGCAAATGAGCGCACGGGAGGGCGATATCTCATCGGTCATTGCGCTGCTGCCCGAGCCATACAGCGGCTACTTTAGCGATTTTCAAAGCAGTGGTGCTTACACCTTTTCAGCCTTT
>CALHAM010000110.1 GCA_937934275.1 uncultured Saprospiraceae bacterium
GAGCGGTACTAATTGCCCGTAAGCTTCCTTTTTAAAAAAATTACTTCAAGCGCAATTGCTCGTCTGCTTCTGTTCACCTCACCTATCCTCCAACTTTGTTTTTTTGAAACGCTTTGCTTCCTCCAAACGCAAGAGCAAATGCGCGTTTAGCCTTCCGACAGAAGGCGCCCGACTCAAAAGCGAGCCGGTACAACGCTGCGAAAGAACTGTTGGTGTCTATAGCAACGGGGATCACCTCTTCCCATTCCGAACAGAGTCGTTAAGCCCGTTAGCGCCGATGGTACTGCGGTTGATGCCGCGGGAGAGTAGGTCGATGCCAACAAAAAATAACAAATCGCGCCCTCGTAGCACCTCCGCTGCAAGGGCGCTTTTGTTTTGCGAAAGCGCGAAGGCCCTCTTTCTATTCTAACAATATTTCTACATCCTTGCGGCTCAGTTCGGATAGCCCAAAGGATGTCTCAAAGAACGGCAGCCCCAGCTGCCGTTTGTATTCTTGTAGGATTAAGATTTTCTCCTCAATACTGTGTCGCGTAATGAAGCGAATCACCGATACGGGGTGTTTTTGCCCAATGCGGTGCGCGCGGGCGATAGCTTGCTGTTCAACAGCAGGGTTCCACCAGGGGTCTAAGAGGAAAACGTAATCTGCAGCCGTGAGGTTAAGTCCAATCCCACCTGCTTTAATGGTCATAAAAAACGCTTGAACGTCTGCTTCTTTCTGAAAACGCTCTACTTCGCGTGCCCGTTCGGCCTCAGCCGTGTCGCCCGTCAGCCAGGCGAAGGGATATCTTAGCGCTTCGAAGTGCTGGCGGAAGAGGCGCAGATGTTTTTCAAAGTTGCTGAAAAAAAGGACTTTGTGCCCCGATCTTCGAGCGCTCTCCCAATGTGACAGCACATCGGTAAATTTACCGCTCGGTAGCTCGGTTTTGGGCTCTAAGAGGGCGGGGTGATTTGCCATTTGGCGCAAGCGCATCAGCTCGTTGAGTGCACGAGCACGGGTTTGCGGATTGTCAAACAGTTGCAAAATTTCGTTGCGCATGGCTGACTTGATGCGCTCATAGGCCCGGAATTGCTCAGGCGTCATTTCAGAATAGAATACTTGTTCGCTCAGTGCAGGCAAATCGGGAGCGACCTCCTCCTTGCTGCGGCGAAGGAAAAATGGGCGGACGATTTCAAAAAGCCGCTGTTTGGCCGTTTCATCCTTGCGTTTTTCTACAGGCAGCAAGAAGTGTTGTTGAAACTCGCGAAATGAGCCGAGCGCATTCGGATTGATGAATTCCATTTGCGTCCAAAGGTCGGCCAATGAATTTTCGATGGGGGTGCCCGAGAGTGAAACCTTGAAGTGGCCACTTAGCGAGCGCACCACTTTGGACACTTCGGACTCCCGGTTTTTGATTTGTTGGCTTTCGTCCAATACAATGACGCGCCAAGTCATTTTTGCGAAGAGCCTCAGGTCTTGCCGAACGGTGTGATAAGTCGTCAGTACCACGTCGTGCCCAGCAATAGCCCGCAAGTCGCGCAAGCGTTTCGGGCCGGTATGAGTGTAGACAAACAGGGAGGGGGCGAAGCGTTCTAATTCGCACTTCCAGTTGAAAACCAATGAGGTAGGTAGTATGACGAGCGCCTGAAGCGGGCGTATCTCGGTTTGGTAATGCTCAAAAAGCGATAGCTGGCGAAAGGCTTCTGTGGCTGAAGGCGCTATGTTTGTCTGCCCTTTATCTCGCTCTTTGAGGTAGAGTAAGAAGGCAATGGTTTGTAGCGTTTTGCCCAAGCCCATATCGTCGGCCAAACATGCGCCAAAGCCTTGCTGTTGGCGACTAATAAGCCACTTTACTCCATACACTTGGTAAGGGCGCAGGCGAGCGTTCAGTTCTGGTGAGGGGGTGTAGGGTATTTGTCCCGGGTCGAGTTGAAAATTCGTTTTCAGGCTTGAGGTTGGCAAGCTCGGAGGTGTCGGGAGTAAAGTATAGAGCGCTTTGGGTAGGCGTAGTTTTGCACCCTCTGGCCGCAGATGTTGCGCAAGGGTCCCATAGCGAGCAAACCACTCTTCTGGAATGCGGAAGTAGAGGGAGTTGCTCAGTGGGAAGTAAGGGTTGCCGTTGCGCAGGTAAGGGACGAAATTGCTGAAAGGTATGCGATGCTGGCCGATGTGGACGTAGCCGCTTATGTCGAACCAATCGCCCGAGGCTTCAGATTGGAAAACTAACTCATGCGGTAAAAGGGCCAAACAATGACCTGATACGACAGGAGCTTCTATGCTAAGGCCACTCTCCTCTAAAGTTGAGCGGTGCTCAACCAGCCAGTCGAGCACTTCGCTCAGGTTGCTGGCGGCAGGCAGGTAGAAGTAGCCGTGTTCTTCAACAAAGCCGTTTTGGAGCAATCGCTCCACTTGGGCGCTTTCTTGAGCATGATTGCGCTGCACCACCCGTACAGCTAAGTCTTTTTCGTCGTATTCGGCGGGTTGGAGCAGCGATGTAATGCGCTCTCGGCGCTCATGGTACGCTATGCGAGTGCCCTCGTAGTTGAAGATGAGGCAAAATTTCCAAGTGCCAGACGAGAACAAGTCTTCTACCAGCTCTAAAGAAGTGCTTTGGAAAGTAGATATGGTTTGAACCTCAAAACCCTCAGCCTCTATGCACACGCGAGCGGCCGCTCTGAGAATGAACTTTTGGAAGTAAGGTTTTATCTGCGCAGCAGGAACGATCACAGCGTCTTTCTGCAAGAAGGGGCGCAGCATGTTGCCGTTGATACCAGCTATGCGAAACAGGTGCTGTCGGACTGCTATCCAGGCCGGCTCCGTATTGGTGAGCGGTATCGCACCGCATTCGCGGATGGACCACCGATCGCCCGCCGCGCCCAACATCAGGCGGTATTCAATGCCTTGTGGTACCTTTCGGAAAAACAAATGTGGGGTTAGCGGTTCTTGCATGGGATGCAATAGAGCCATTTGCACCAAAGCGCATCTTTCTGCTTGCATGGCAATGGGTATTTGGTGCGTTAGCGCTTCTGAGAGTAGTTGGCTGAGCGCTCGGTGGAGGTAGGCCTCTAAAACAGGGCGCACTTTGCTTTGGGCCAACAGCGCCTTTAACGAAGAGGAGCTGCGCGATTTGGGTGGCGCGAATTTGCGCGCTAATCGCACCGGCGAAAGCTCTTCTACGGCAACCAGAAAATTGGCTATTTCAGGAGTAATTGCTATCCCGTAGCTGTTCAGCACCTCTGGCGTCGCTTTTTTCAGTAGATGCGTCAGCTCTTCGTTTGTGTTTTCTTCTACAAGATAAGCCGCTGGCAGAAAGAAGTGCTCAGAAAAGGCGGATAAGTTCAAGACGATTTTCATGACCACAAAAACAGCGCGCTCTCCGCAGCGGAGGCGTCAAAGGAGGCGTTATTGGCCGCTCCAACTATTTTTTTACAATAACGAACTCTACGCGGCGATTTTGAAAGCGGCCGGCTTCGGTTTCATTAGAGGCAATGGGTTTGGCCTTGCCTTCGCCGCGGTATTGAAGTCTTTCGGCAGCGATGCCGTTGTCTAAAAGGTATTGCCATACGGCTTTGGCGCGTCTTCGCGAAAGCCATAGGTTGTAATTCACGCTGCCGATGTTATCGGTGTGTCCCACGATGGCGATGTGCAGAGATGGGTTTTCGTTTAAGATTTGGAGCAGTTTATTTAGCTCTACGTAAGAGCGGGGCATCAATTCATACTTGTCAAACTCGAAATAGATATTTTTTAGTCGAATGGTTTTGCCGGGCACGAGGGGCTGACGGCTAATGTCATCGGGTTTTATGGGTACGGGTTGAAAGGGCGGTATTTTTTTTAGCAGCACATCATCCACGTAGTAATAGGCGTAGTTGAAGCTTTGCGGATGCACGGCCTTGGTTTGTGTTTGTTCGTCGGTGAAGAAGTTGCCGATAATGAGGTATTCAGCCTCATTAGTAGCGACGAATTGACCGCTCAATTTTGCCCAGACGCCTTCGGCGGGTTGGGCAATTTCTTGGGCGAAGAAGTGAGGGGGGAAGGCCAGCAGTTCATCCGTTTTTCGCTCGATGCGCTCTTCAGATAAGAAAGCGCCGATGCGGTTGATGCGCAAGGAGCGAGGGAGAGGAGTTACCCAAAATTCAATATGGTAGCTTTGACCCGGCACCAACGGCTCGGCCAATTGGACGCTAATGTATTCTCGGCAGTGGGGTTTTCCGTTGGTACATCCCCACAGCGTAAGCCCGACCATACTCTTGCCGGAGCGCGGCGTTTGTTGGCCAAAGCCTTTATCAGCCCAGTCTTGAGGGACTTTTACCCCTGGGCCGTAAATATCGGGGCTGGCCGTTGTGGGGCTGAACCAATACTTCACCACTTGTCCGAAGAAAGAGCCGCGATACGACCAGCCTACTGGTGGTGCTACAAAGCGTTCAAAACTAGGGTTTGGCACAATATTGTCGCCGTCTTTGACTCCTTGCGCCACGATTGCTGAGGAAAGAAACGACAGCCACACCACAAGAATAAGGCAGCGGTCGACCGAAATAAAAGCGTTAAGGGAGGTGACGATAAGACAGTAATTGGGCATGAATGGACAGTCAAAACAGCAAATCTTCAATCAACAAAGGTAAAAAACGGCCTCATTCGCGCTCGTTCATTTCACATTAAGAGCGTTCTTTGCTGCTGAGAATGGCCCAAACGCAAGGCAATAAAGCGACCAAACCAAAATCATACGACCAGAGGAACTTACTTTTCATCGTAAAACCATGACTATCAAGTATAAGCGAATACTCCTGAAGCTGTCGGGCGAGAGCTTGATGGGTAAACAGCGCTACGGCATTGAAGCAGAGATGCTCCAGCATTACGCGCATCAAATCAAAATTTTACACGATTTAGGCGTGGAGGTGGCCGTAGTGATTGGCGGTGGAAACATCTTTCGAGGCATTCAGGCCCAAGGCTCCGGTATTGACCCGGTTACAGGCGATTACATGGGCATGTTGGCTACTGTTATCAATGGCTTGGCGTTGCAAAGCGCTTTGGAAAGTATTGGCGTTTATACGCGTTTGATGACCGCTCTGCGCATGGAAAGCGTCGCCGAGCCTTACATTCGGCGTCGTGCCATTCGACATTTGGAAAAAGGGCGGGTGGTTATTTGTGCTGCCGGTACGGGCAATCCTTACTTTACAACGGACAGCGCTGCAGCCCTAAGAGCCAATGAAATAGGCGCCCACGTTATTTTAAAGGGCACACGGGTAGATGGCGTTTACACGGCAGATCCAGAAAAAGACCCGGCCGCTATCAAGTTTGACCGCATTTCTTTTGCTAAGGTGATTACGCTGGGCTTGGAGGTGATGGACATGACGGCTTTTACCCTCTGCCAGCAAAACAACATGCCCATTATTGTTTTCGACATCAACCAGCCCGATAATTTGCGCCGTATTGTATTAGGGGAAAATGTCGGTACTCTCGTTGAGGGCTGAAGTGAAGGCCTTTAGAAGTCCTCACTTCTCCTCGAAGGCGTGCACGAGGGCCAGAGCCATTAGAGGAACCGGGTGCCCTCTTTTAGCAGCTGCAGCAGATATTCTCCGTAGCCGCTCTTGAGGTAGCGGTGGGCAAGCGACTCCAGTTGGGTGTCGGAAATAAAGCCCATTTTCCAGGCTATTTCTTCGATGCAGCCGATCTTTAAGCCTTGGCGCTGTTCAATGGCTTGCACGAATTGACCTGCTTGCATCAGAGACTCGTGCGTACCGGTGTCTAACCAAGCAAAACCTCGCCCCATGACGCGTACCTGAAGGCGTTCTTGCGCTAAATAGTGTCGGTTGATGTCGGTAATCTCATACTCTCCTCGAGCGCTAGGTCTCAGGTGGCGTGCAACGTCCACTACGGAGTTGTCATAAAAATACAACCCTGGCACAGCGAAGAAGCTTTTAGGCTGCTTTGGCTTTTCTTCGATGCTGATGGCCCGAAGGTGCTCGTCGAACTCAACCACCCCATAGCGCTCTGGGTCGGCCACTCGATAGGCAAAGACAATACCGCCTTGCGGGTGGGTACATGAGCGCACCATTTCTCCAAGCCCGGCGCCATAGAAGATGTTGTCGCCCAGAATTAAGGAAACGCTATCGGAGCCGATAAACTCGGCTCCTAATACAAAGGCCTGTGCTAAGCCATTGGGTATGGGTTGCTCTACATAGGAAAAGGACATCCCTAAGTGAGCGCCCTCACCAAAGAGATGCCGAAATCGGGGCAAATCCTCAGGCGTAGAAATGATGAGGACTTCCCGAATGCCTGCCATCATCAAAATGGACAGGGGGTAGTAAATCATGGGCTTATCGTAGATGGGCATGAGCTGCTTGCTGACTGCCAACGTAAGCGGATAAAGGCGCGTGCCCAACCCCCCGGCTAAGATAATTCCCTTCAAAATCTTGTCGGTTTTGTCTGTTTTTCAGTCTTTAAGCAAGCGAAAATGCTCGTTTGCTTGGGTACAGCGGTGGGAAGAAGTGGCCGCATTAAAGCGTGGACTTTACCTCTTTAACGATGTAAGCTTCAATGATATCGCCCACTTTGATGTCGTTAAAATTGCGTATAGTCAAGCCGCATTCAAGGCCGCTGCGCACTTCTTTGACGTCTTCTTTAAAGCGTTTGAGCGAGGTAATATCTACGTGCTGACCTTCGTGTACGGGGTAGACGACAATGCCATCGCGTATGATGCGCACATAATGATTGCGCGAAATTTTGCCTTCTTGAACGAAACAGCCGGCGACAGTGCCCACCTTAGATATCTTAAAGACCTCGCGCACTTCAGCTTGGCCGACAATCTCTTCTTCTTTGGTGGGTTCTAGCATGCCTTCCATGGCAGCTTTTACTTCCTCAATAGCCTCGTAAATGATGGAATAGAGCTTGATTTGTACGCCTTCGCGTTCGGCCAATTTGCGGGCAGTAGCAGAGGGTCTCACTTGGAAACCGATAATGATGGCGTCGGAGGCCGAGGCGAGCATAACATCGCTGTCGATAATTTGGCCTACGGCTTTGTGTATGACGTTAACCTGTATTTTTTCGACCGATAGTTTGATGAGTGCATCGCTGAGGGCCTCGACGGAGCCGTCCACATCACCCTTGACGATGAGCTTGAGCTCTTTGAAATTACCCAGGGCTAAGCGTCGTCCGATTTCGTCTAAGCTAATGCGCTTATTAGCTCGGTTGGCTTGTTCGCGCAAGATTTGGGCGCGACGCGTAGCAATCTCGCGGGCTTGGGCTTCAGTGGCCGTTTCTTTGAGTTTTTCACCGGCCTGAGGAGCGCCATCGAGGCCCAGGACCAATACGGGTGTAGCGGGACCGGCTTCTTTGATGCGCTTGCCGCGTTCGTTGAACATGGCTTTCACTTTACCGGCGTATTCGCCAGCGATGATGGGGTCTCCTTCATTTAGGGTCCCATTTTCTATGAGTACTTTGGCTACATAGCCGCGGCCTTTTTCGAGGGAGGCCTCTAGCACTGTTCCTATGGCTCGGCGTTTAGGGTTGGCCTTCAGGTCGAGTAGGTCGGCTTCAAGTAAGACTTTTTCTAACAACTTATCCACGTTGGTGCCTTGCTTGGCCGAAATTTCCTGGCACTGATAGCGCCCTCCCCAATCCTCTACTAAGAAATTCATCTGGGCTAATTCGTTGCGGATGCGGTCGGGGTCGGCGCCGGGTTTGTCTATTTTATTGATGGCAAAGACGATGGGCACACCGGCGGCTTGCGCGTGGCTGATGGCTTCTTTGGTTTGGGGCATCACGCTGTCGTCGGCGGCGATGACGATGATGGCCACGTCAGTTACTTTGGCCCCGCGCGCGCGCATGGCGGTGAAGGCCTCGTGGCCAGGCGTATCCAAGAAAGTGATTTTTCGGGTGTTGGCTCCCTCGCCTACCGTTACTTCGTAGGCACCGATATGTTGGGTGATACCGCCAGCTTCGCCTGCGGCTACGTTGGCTTTTCGGATATAGTCGAGCAGCGACGTTTTCCCGTGGTCTACGTGGCCCATGACCGTTACAATGGGCTGGCGAGGTACTAAATCTTCGGGATTGTCTTCCTCGTCCTCGGCGATTTCGACTTGTTCTTCGGCACTGATGAATTTGACTTGATAGCCAAATTCGGAGGCAATAAGCTCGATGATTTCGGCATCCAACCGCTGGTTGATGGAGACGAACACGCCCAGGCTCATACAAGCTTTGATAACATCTGCGGGCTTGACGTTCATCAGGCTGGCCAAGTCGGATACCGAGATGAACTCAGTTACTTGCAAGAGGCTGTTGTCGCTGGCGGCTTCGGCGGCTTCTGTACGTTCGCGGATGTTTTCGCGTTTTTCGCGGCGTATTTTTTGACGCTTGCGGCTGGCACCGGCCCCCAAGCGAGTCATCGTCTTCTTGATTTGCTCTTCGATTTCCTGCTTCGAGACTTCTCGGGTCTCAGTTTGACGGCCTCTGCCGCGCTTTTCGCCTTGGTTGCTCGACAGGGTTTTTTGGATAGACTCTGCCGTTATAGGCTGCTGCTGCACTTTTTTGCGCTTGCGTTTGCGACGCTCTTTGTCCGCGCTGCTGTCAGCTCCGGCAGAGCCGGCTTGAGGCTGGGAGCGATTTCCGGACACAGGGGCTCCGGCGCTGACGCTTTTTTCTGAGCGGGAGCGGTCGCGCTGGTTTCGGTTGCGTTCGGGTGGTGCCGTTTCTTTTTTCTTTTTATCCAGGTCAACTTTACCTACAATTTTTAGGCCGCGCAGTTGAGGCGATTCGGCGCGGTAGAATTCGGCTTCTGTTGCCTTATCTTCTTCAGCGGGAGGAGGTACGGCAGACGGTGCTGTTGACACCTCAGGCGGTGGAGTCGATGTTGCGGCGGGTTTCTCGGCTGGGGGCGGAGGAGTGGGTTTTTCGACGGCCTTTGGCCTTTCTACGAGGATGTTTTTTTCTTTTTCGAGGGGCTTTTCTGTTTCTGGTACAGCTGTTGGCGTACTCTGAGGAGGCTCGGGTGGGGTAATGGTTTCAGGAGCAGGTTTTTCCGCTGGTTTGCTCAAATCCTCTAGATCGACTTTGCCTACAATGCGCAAAGCGGGTTTTTCGCGCTTGAGCATGTCGGGCGCGGCTGGCTCTTCTTTTGGTGTAGAGGGAGGTGGCGGAGTGGCTGGCGGGGGTACCGGCTCTCTCGGAGGTAGTAGCGGAGGGCGTGAGGAGGCAGGAGGCGGTGCTGTTTCTACTACTGAAGACGGTGCTGGGGAGGTGCCTAAGGGTTCTTTCTTGGCTACAGGGCGCGCCAGCTTGTCCGCTTCTTTTTTGATAGCCAAGTCGCGCTGAAATTCTTTTTCCAAGATGCTTAGCATCTCGTCTGTAATTTCGGCCGTGGGCTTTTCCTCCACATCCGTAAAGCCTTTAGTGCGCAAAGTCTCTACGATGGTGTGCAGACCTACGTTGAAATCCCTGGCTACCCGAATAAGTTTTAATGCCATGCAGAGCTGTTTCCTGCTTTCAGAAAGAAAAAATTAGATGAACTACTGTCGTTCAGAGTGAGGAAGAAGTCCTTTGAAGGAGGATGTCTTAAGTGCGCAAAGATAAGCAATGCCGCTCTTAGCGCCAATAGGATGTTTTTTGAGGCGACTTAAACTTACAGGCCAAACAGGGCGCGCCCCAAATAGGTGGCGGCGTCTTCTAATTCTTCTTCGATGCGCAGCAATTGATTGTATTTGGCCACGCGGTCGGAGCGGCTCGCAGAACCGGTTTTTATCTGACCGGTATTGAGGGCGACGGCTAAGTCGGCGATGGTATGGTCTTCGGTTTCGCCTGAGCGGTGGCTAATAATGGATGTGTATGCATTTCGAGTGGCAAGATTGACGGCCTCGATGGTTTCGGTGAGGGTTCCTATTTGGTTGACCTTGATGAGGATAGAATTGGCGATTTTCTCGTCAATGCCGCGCTGGAGGCGTTCCGTATTAGTCACGAAAAGGTCGTCGCCGACGAGTTGAATGCGGTGCCCAAGCGTTTGGGTAAGGAGTTTCCAGCCGTCCCAGTCGTCTTCAGCACAGCCGTCTTCAATGGAATAGATGGGGTAGCGGTTGCACCAATCTTTCCAGAAAGTGACCATGTCAGTGCGGCTAAGGCGTTCGCCGCTCGACTTTTTGAAGACGTATTCGCCTGTTTCTGGGTCGTACATTTCAGAGGTGGCAGCATCTAAGGCGATGACGATGTCTTCTAAGGGGCGATACCCTGCAGCTTCAATGGCTGTCATGACCATCTGGATGGCTTCCTCATTGTTTTGGATACCAGGCGCAAAACCGCCTTCGTCGCCCACGTTGGTGGCGTAGCCTTTGCTTTTGAGCACTTTCTTAAGGTGGTGAAAAATTTCTACGCCCATCCGCAGCCCTTCGCGAAAAGTGTCGGCGCCCACAGGCATGATCATGAACTCCTGAAAATCAATACCATTATCGGCATGTGCACCGCCGTTGAGGATGTTCATCATGGGCACTGGCAGTACGTGGGCGTTGACGCCGCCCAAATAGCGATACAGCGGCTGGCCCAGCTCCTCTGCGGCTGCGCGCGCCACGGCCAACGATACGCCCAAGATGGCGTTAGCCCCCAGTTGGCTCTTGTTGCGCGTGCCGTCGCGCGCGATCATCAGGCGGTCTATCTTGATTTGGTCCGTTACTTCGCAACCAATTAGCTCCTCTCGCAAAATCTTTTCTACGTGCTTCACAGCTTGCTGAACCCCCTTGCCCAAATAGCGGCTCGGATCGTTATCGCGCAATTCGACGGCTTCATGTATGCCGGTGCTCGCCCCCGAAGGTACGGCCGCCCGGCCTAAAAAGCCAGCCTCTGTGAGCACTTCTACCTCTATGGTAGGATTGCCGCGCGAGTCTAAAATTTCGCGGGCCAGTATGTCTCGAATAGCACTCATATCGCTGAAAAACAAGGAAATCGTGAATATGCAGTTGATAGTGTCCGCTAGGACGGCACAAAGGTAGCCCAAAGTACTGGATGCTTGTGACGGAATGAACAATGAGGGGCAAAAAACAAAAGAGGAGGGAGGACCTCCTCTGAATTACTTACATCGGCAAAGGGAAGTCGGTGTATTTTCACCGCCGAAAGCACCCGATAATGTCTGGATATTTTTACCACCTCACAGTTTTTTCTCTCTTGTTCTTTGGGGGAGGTATAGGCCTAAGTGCACAGCCCGATACCGTGCGGATCGGCCTGTACGTCAACGATATTTACGACGTAAACCTGAGTGATAAGAGCTTTTCTGCCCAGTTTTGGGTGTGGCTTAATTACCAAGATTCCACTTTGCGCCCAGAGGAAACGCTGGAATTCCCTAACGCCAAAGAAGTCAATGAGCAGCTAGCCTATTCGGAGGAAAAGGG
>CALHAM010000111.1 GCA_937934275.1 uncultured Saprospiraceae bacterium
ACGGGCGGACAGGGACAGGTCACGCTCAATTTTACCGGCAGCGGACCGTGGCTGGTAGGCATGAATGCCGCAGGCACACCGATAACCAAAACCTTCACCACCTCGCCCGCTTCCTTCACAGTCTCGCAAAGCGGAACCTACACGCTCACTGCTGTTGTGGCCCAAACAGGTTGCTCGGGTACCGTCAGCGGCACCGCCACGGCCCAAACTTTTTCGGTTTCGGTCAGCCTCACGCCGACAAACCCCTTGTGCTTTGGCGGGCGCGGCTCGATTAAGCCCAACGTAACGACTAACGCCAGCACCGTTACGTATCAGTGGAGCACCGGCAGCAACCTGCCGGTGTTGATTAACCAACCCGCCGGCATCTATGCCCTAACGGTGAGCACTCCTCAAGGTTGCACCGCTACAGCCGCTGCCGCACTCACTGAGCCGCCACCGCTGCTCGCCGAAGTACAGGATGTGGTCAACATCAACTGTTACACCCCTACCGGCAGCGCGCGAGTCAATGTCCAGGGCGGTGTACTGCCCTACCAATATAGCTGGAGCAACGGCAGTAACACCCCTACAACCACCTTCGTCAACAGCGGCACCTACACGGCCACCGTTACCGATGCCAACGGCTGTACAGCCTTAGCCAGCGCCGCCGCCTCAAAGGACGTAACCCCCCCCAACGCCACCGCCAACACGACCGGTGAACTCACCTGCTCCGTGCGTGAAGTTCCTCTCAACAGCAGCGGCTCTTCCGTCGGTCCCAACTTTACCTACATTTGGAGCACTGCCGATGGGCGCATCGCAGGCCCTAGCAACGGCCCTACCATCAGCGCCAGCGCTCCTGGAACCTATGTGCTGCTGGTAACCAACACCACCAACGGATGTACTGCCACGGCTCAAACAGCAGTAGCAGAAAACACCAACTACCCCACCGCCCTACAACTTAGCATTAAGCAACCGGCCTGTAACAACCAACCCGGCGCCGTGCAAATTCTGAGCGTTACAGGCGGTGTTGAACCCTATCTCTTCTCTATCAACGAAGGCCGCGACTTTTTTACTCAACAGACCTTTGGCAACCTCAAGCCCGGCAACTACGAAATAGTGGTGCAAGACGCCAACGGATGTGAACACGAGACCAGTTTCATTCTGTATCCGCCCATCGAGCCAGAAATAAGCGTAACTCCTGAAATCGCGCTCGAATACGGCGAAAGCCAACAGATTCGAGTAACGATCAACATCCCACTTAGCGAAGTAGAAAGCATCACGTGGACACCGGCTACGGGCATTACGCCCACTCAACAGATAGACGAGTTTTTGGCCCAACCCTTCCGGTCTGGGCGCTACAAGGTAACCCTGGTGAACAAAGACGGCTGCCAAGCTCACGCCAGTTTAATCATTCGCGTGGGCGATCCGGACATCTACGTCCCCAACGTCATCAAGCCCGGCGCTGCAGACGGGCTGAACAGCGTGTTCCGCATTTTTGCCCGAGAGGGAGCAATAAAAACGATCCGGCAACTGCAGATATTCGACCGCTGGGGCAACCTCGTCTTCTCGCGCGACGACATCTTGCCTAACGACGATCGCAGCGGTGGTTGGGACGGTACCTACAACGGACGCCGCCTCAACCCAGAGGTATTCACCTGGTGGGCCGACATCGAACTGGGCAGCGGCGAGCGCATCCAAATGCGCGGCGATGTAACGCTGGTGGACTGAGTGAGAAAAGCAAGTGCTCTTCTCTGCTTCGCATCAACACTGAGGTGCTCGACCTACTTCCTTCCCTGAACTGCCGTTGTTGGCCAACCTGCCGACAACGGCAGTTCGGATTAATAGCGCCCTAAGAAGGTGGTTTAAAAAATGCCGCACGGGCCTGAAGGGCAAAGGCGGCGAGCAAACACTGATCTCAGCCGGCCACAGACCTCCTCTCGCCCGCCTACAAGCAAAACCAGATTCAAAAACGCCCTCAAAAATTTAAAGCAACGCTTAAACCTGCACGCCGCCGGTGCGTCTTATGGTTCAAAATCCGCACAAGCCTGTGCCCACCACCTGCAAACGCACTTCTGATGAGCATATCTTGAGCCTACTGCGGGCGGAGCACACCGTTGAAGAAGGCTTTCGCTTACTCTTGCGCACCTACGGAGAGCGATTGTACTGGCACATCCGCCGGTTGGTGCTCACCCACGAAGACGCCGACGACGTCCTGCAAAACATGTTGATTAAAGTCTATCGAAACATTGAAGGGTTTGAGGGCAAATCGCGGCTGTACACCTGGCTGTACCGCATCGCTACCAACGAAGCGCTCTCCTTTTTAGAAAACCGCCGCCGTCAGCAGACAATCTCTGTCGAAGACGGCGAAAACCCTCGGATTCAACGCCTGCACAGCGACCCCTACTTCGACGCTGACGAGCTGCAGCGCCGGCTCTACGAGGCCGTGGCCCAACTACCAGACAAACAACGCGCCGTATTTAATCTGCGCTACTTCGAAGAAATGCCTTACGAAGAAATGTCGCACATCTTCGATACCTCCGTAGGCGCCCTCAAGGCCTCTTTTCACCACGCCGTGAAAAAAATAGAAACGTACATCCGCAACCACAATATGCACTGATGCCGCCATGCCTGAGAAAAAAGACGACCTGCAAGCCGAATTGAATGCACTGGGCGCATCGCTACCCGCCAAGAGCGAGCAGCGTCGCCTCCAGATACCTGAAGGCTATTTTGAGCACCTGGAGGATGCCGTCTTTCAGCGCTTAGAAGCCGAAGGGCTGCTTAAACGCTCAACAGAGCGTTCAACACGTCCTCGCTGGCGCATTGCTCTTCGCTTGGCTGCTGCTGCAGCGGCCACACTTGCCCTCATTTGGTTTGCCCGCGTGGCTTGGGCTCCCGCTGTGCCACCTGCCGACCCTCTGGAAATAACAGCCACCGACATTGAAGCCTATTTGCGGGAAAACCCCGAGCTGATTGAACCGCAAGCACTCAACACCGCGCTGGCCGAGGATGCCTGGAAAACCACCACCTCCGATGACTCAGAGAGCAACCCGTCGTGGGAGCTATTCCTGCGCGACCTCTCGCCAGAAGAAATGGAGCAATTCCCTCTGTAAAAAATTATAAACTACTTCTCCTATGCGATACCTCTTTTGCAGCGTCGCGCTCTTGTTCCTAACCTTGCTCGCCCAAGCGCAACCCAACCCTGAACGGCGTGACGAGCGTTTGCGCGCCTTTCGCGTAGCGATCTTTACCGACGTCCTTCAACTAACGCCAGAGGAAGCCCAGGGCTTTTGGCCCATCTACAACGAGTACTTAGAAAATCGGGAAAGAGCCGTGGAAACCCTGCGCCCGCAAAAACAGGTAGAAGCCATGAGCGACTCTGAAGTGGAAGAAGCCATCAAGCGCCATTTTGAGATAAGGCAGCGCGAACTGGACTTGGAAAAGGAATTGTTCCAGAAGATGCGCCGCGTGTTGCCGCCGCGCAAGATCGTGCGCTTGCCGCAAGCAGAGCGAGCGTTTCGCGAGCGCCTGGTAGAGCGGCTCCAAGAGGCGCGCGAGCACCGACAAGAGCGCTTCCGAAAGCGCAATTAAACCGTTGGGAAAGCCTCCTGAAAACAGGAGCGTCGAAGCATGCTTTCAACAGCTGCCTCGACGCTCTTTTTATTCAAATGCGATTTTTTAGGGTACAGAAATCTTCACGCGCTGCCCGGCGCCGGCTTCGCGCCAAATGGCTTTTTTATTTTTCTTGGCCGGCTTGGTAGTTTCGGCCATTGCTACAGCAGTAACGGCGTTGATCACGCCGCCACTGACGCACAGATCGCTAAACTTGACTTTCTCGGTGCTGCCGGGTTTGTACACTTCGCCCTCTTGCTTAACGGCAGACTTCACTAAGATGTCGCGCACTTGGGCGGCCGACAGTTCGGGGTAGTAAGAGCGAATGATGGCCGCTACACCCGCCGCTGAGGGCGAGGCCATCGAGGTGCCACTAAACGTAGCATATTCGTTGTCGGGCACGGTGGACTTGATCTGGTAGCCAGGAGCAAACAGGTGCACGTTTTTCTTGCCGTAGTTGGAGAAGCTCGCCACGCGGCGCTCACCGTCTGCCCAAGAGAGGGCGCCCACCTCGAGCCAGTTGGGAGCAACGCGCTGCTTGCCGAAGAGGCCTTTGCGCTCTGGCTCTAAATAATTGGCGTTGGGGAAGTTGGGCCGCTTGTCGTTGTTTTCGGCGTCGTTGCCGGCGGCATGTACTAAAAGCACGTCGTGCGCAGCGGCGTACTTAACGGCGTCGTCCACGTACTTTTTGTCGGGGCTGTAGCCCTTGCCGAAGGACATATTGATGATGCTGGCGCCGTTGTCTACGGCGTATCGGATGGCGTTGGCCACGTCTTTGTCGCGCTCGTCGCCATCGGGCACGCAGCGCACCGTCATGATGCGCACGTTGTCGGCGATACCGTTGATACCGATGCCGTTGTTGCGAATGGCGGCGATGATGCCGGCTACGTGGGTGCCGTGGGCGGCGTCGGGGCCTCGGTAGTCGTTGTTGCCGTAGAAGCGGTTGGTCAGGTCGCTGGGGTCATCGCCTACCAAGTGGCGCGGATTGTAGTCGGGGTTGAGGTTGTAGCGCAGCTGGTCGCCAGCCGCTTGTTCTTTTTGCTCGGCTAAGTTGTCGGGCGTCAGGCCGCGCGGAATGACTCGCTTAGCCAAAGCAACGGCTTCGTCCAGATCTTTGTCAGCCCTGGTGTCCAGCGCCTTCAGATCGTCTTCAGTGAAGGAGGGCTTGCCTAAGGCTTTCGAAATAAGCGCGAACGCCTTCTCTACACGCTCAAATTGCGCTGCAATTTGCGCCTGCATCGCTTCGGCTTTTTGGCGTGCCTCTTCGAAATCTTCTTTAATTTTTAGATAGTAGTCGTACTCTTTCTTAGCCTCGCCGTAAAGATCCTTCGGGTTGGTGCCCTCAAACTTTTTGCTTAAGCGCACGTACTCTCGGGTTAGTTCGAGGGTCTCGTGGTGGACGTTTTGGCCGTCGGGGCCACCGAGGAAGTTCCAGCCGTGGATGTCGTCTACATAGCCGTTGCGGTCGTCGTCAATGCCGTTGCCGGGAATTTCGCCGGGGTTGACCCAGATAATATCTTTGAGGTCCTCGTGCATCACATCCACGCCCGAGTCGAGCACTGCCACGATGATGGGTTTGCCCTGGCGTCCTTTTGCTTTGAGTAATGACAGTGCTTTGTCGGAACTGACGCCTTGCACATTATCGGTAGCTTTGTCCAAGGTAAACCAGTTGTCGGGAGCTTTGGATTGGGCAAGAAGAAAAGACACTGGCACGAAAAAGAAAACCAGCAGGAAAATGCGCTTAATGTTCATCATACAGATTTTATTTAGAAATTGTGATATTCACTCTGAGCGTTCTCAAGGCATTAGGAAGGCGAAAAAGAACACTAAAGTTCGCTCTTTTGCTGAGCGCACGGCCCGCCTTTAGACCAAACAGAGCCAATAGCCGGCTAAAGGCGGCAAGCGGGCGTTTTTTGGCGCTTTGAGGCGAAAAAGCGGACAGTGCTTCCGAAATTTTGACGGGCTTTGCTCGCCGAGCTTAACACAGACTTTACACCATCTTTGCGCTTTGTCGGCGTAGCCTTGCATCGGAAAAGCAAACGATTCACATGCGTACAGATCTCGCTTATTTATCGCCTCAAGAAGCGCTTTCCGTCATTCAGTCGGGCCAGCGGGTATATATTCACGGCGGTGCGTGCACGCCCACGGCTATGTTGCACCATTTAGCCGAACGGCGCCACGAATTGCGCGCAGTAGAGCTCGTCTTCATTAGTTTGTACGGCGAAGTGGCGGTGGCTAAGCCAGAGTGCGCCGAGGCCTTTCACCTGAATGCCCTGTTTGTTTCGGAGCCGGTCCGCCGAGCCGTCAACGAAGGGCATGGCGACTACATCCCCGTGTTCTTAAGCGAAATACCAGAACTGTTCAAGCAGGGAATTTTGTCTGTAGATGTAGCTATCATTCAAGTGTCGCCGCCCGATCGGCACGGCTACTGCTCGCTGGGGCCCTCTGTAGACATCGCGCGCTCCGCCGTGAACACCGCCAAATGCGTTATTGCCCAAATAAACCCCCAAGTGCCGCGCACACACGGCGACGGCCTCATCCACTGTTCGCGCTTTCATTGCGCCGTATGGTTGGAAGAGCCACTGCACGAGGTCAGTTTCGGAGCGCACATCGGCCCACAAGAGCGCCGCATTGGCGAGCATATTGCCGGCCTCATCGAAGACCGCAGCACCCTGCAAATGGGCATTGGAGCCATTCCTAACGCCGTGCTCAACTGCCTGACGAACCATAAGGACCTCGGCGTGCACACCGAAATGTTCTCCGATGGCCTAATCCCGCTTTTCGAGAACGACGTCATCAACAATAAATACAAGGCCATTCACCCTAACAAAACAGTGGCCGGCTTTGCCATTGGCTCGCGCGCTTTGTACGACTACATAGACGACAATCCGGCGTTTGCCTTTTTGGATATCGACTACGTCAACGAGCCACACGTCATCCGCCGCAATCCGCGCGTAGTGGCCATCAATGCGGCCCTTGAGGTTGACCTCACCGGCCAGGTCTGTGCCGACTCTATCGGCACTTGGCAATACTCTGGCGTAGGTGGGCAAATGGACTTTATCCGCGGGGCCGCCCTGAGCCAAGGCGGCAAGCCCATCATCGCCCTGACGTCGCGGACGAGCAAAGGCGTGCCGCGCATTGTGCCTTACCTGAAAGTTGGCGCCGGCGTCGTGACTACTCGTGCACACGTGCACTACGTCGTTACGGAATACGGCATTGCCTACCTTTTTGGCAAAAACCTGCGTCAACGCGCCCGCGCTCTCATCGAGATCGCACACCCCGACGACCGCGAAGCGCTCGAGCGGGCGTGTTTTGAGCGCTTTCGACATCTGTGAGGAACAACCCAAAACGCGAAGTCATGCTCAAAAACAAGCAGCCGTTCTTCCAAAAAACAGTGCTCATCACCGGCAGCGGCAGCGGCATTGGCCGAGCTGCAGCCCAGGCGTTTGGCGAGGCAGGCGCTTCGGTTATGCTCAACGGCCGACAACAGGAGAAGCTGCAGCGCGTTTGCGAACAGCTGCGCCAGCTGGGCGTCGAAGCCGATTACTGTGTGGCCGATGTGCAGCAATACGACCAGTGTCAAGCTTTGGTCAAGCGCACTTTAGAGCGCTTTGGGCGCTTAGATGTGGTTCTGGCCAATGCCAGCTCCAGCCAGCGCTCCGAATTTGTGCGCACCGACCCGGCCATCTTCCGACACGTGCTGGACTCTAACATTCTCGCCGCAGCCTACACCGCCCACGCCGCACTGCCGGCGTTGATGGATACGCGCGGCAGCCTCATCTTGGTGGGTTCTTTGGCCGGCCTGATCGGGCTGCCCACAAGCGCCGCGTACTCGGCCGGCAAAATGGCCCTAACGGCTTTTGCCCAAAGCCTGCGCACCGAGTTAGCGCCAGCGGGTGTCCATGTGGGCATTGCCTACGTGGGTTTTACGCGCAATGACCCCGAAAAGCGCGTCTTCGACGCGGAAGGCCGCTTAGCCCCTGTGGCGCCGCGCGAAGGGCGCCTGCAACAGACCCAAGAGCAGGTGGCCCGCGCTTTTGTGCGCATGGCACACCGGCGTCAGCACCGCGCCGTGCTGTCGCCTTTGGGCAAATTGCTGTGGACACTTAATGCCCTTAGTCCCACGTTGGCCGAGCGCAGCGTGCGCTGGTCGTACCGGCGATTTCCACACATGTATCAAGGGTAAGGCCAGAGCGGAAAAACTTCGCCTGCGGCGAAATGGTCGCGCTCGCGCGGTAACTCCAAAAAGGCGTTGGCCAAATGCAAATTGGCCAAGTCGCCGCTGCCGTGCCCCAACTGCGGGTGTGCCCAAAGCGTGCCTTGGCGATTTTCCACACTTACAGGCACAAACCACGTCAGGTTGGGTTTAAACGATAGGTCTTGACTCAAAAACGCCGACGACCGCAGCGACTGGGTAAGGCCGCTGGCGCGGCGCACCCAGGGCAAAGCATAGCGCAGCGCACACATGAAAGCGGAGACAGGATTGCCCGGCAGGGCGAATACGGCTCCGCCCTGTGGAGTTCGAGCAAAAAGAAACGGCTTACCCGGTCGCTGGGCAATGCCGTGAAAAACGACTTCCGCTCCGCCCTCGCGCAACACGTCGGGCACCGCATCGCGCTTGCCGGCCGACACGCCGCCGGTGATGAACACCAGCGCATGCTCGCGCAAGACGGGCAAAAGCACAGCACGCAAGGCCTCTGCATCGTCGGGGCAGCGCAGACGAGTGCAGGAGGCCACCCACGGCGCCAACAGGGCCTCAAGCACCCAAGGGTTCGACAGGCGTATTTGCCAGGGTAAAGGCGTATCGTCAACGTCGACCAGCTCATCG
>CALHAM010000112.1 GCA_937934275.1 uncultured Saprospiraceae bacterium
GGAGAAAGCGGGTACAGTTGTTACGAGCACGGTATCGCGCAGGGTGCAAGTATCGCCGTAAACGAACGCAACGACGAAGGCAGTGGTCGAGTCCACCACAGGAGTGATGATGGAAGAAGTGGCGCCTGTACTCCACTCATAACGGCCGTTAGGCCCTACCCCTGAAGCAATGAGCACGACGCGGTCGCCGGCACACACGGTTGTATCGGCCGATACTTTAAGCGCACCTGAAAAAACTGTTACTATGAGCGACCGAGTAAGCGTGCACGCTCCATCTTTCACCACCACAGTATAAACGGTGTTTCGGCTCGGAGATACTGTAGGCGCCGGCACATTGGCCGTTAGCCCGGGGTCGAGCGGTTCCGCCGTCCAAGCGTATTGTACTCCCGAAGAAACGGGAGCTGTGTTTAAGATTAGCGATTCGCCCGGGCAAAGGCGTGGGTCGAGCGGGAACTCAATGTTTAACCCTTCGCCATCCACGGTCACCGTGACGGTATCGCGCAAGCGGCAGTGGCCGCTGTAGGTTAGCGTGATGACGTAGGCGGTTGTCGTATCGGGGCTGACCAAGAGCGATTGGGCCTGGCTCAGCGCGGCGCCGTCGGGCAGGCGCGTCCATTCAAAGGCACTGCCCGGCGTATCGGTGAGCGCTAAGAGACGGGCCGATTGTCCTTTACAGAGGGTAGTATCGTTGCTGACGTCCAGCATGGCGCGCCTGACAGCGATGCGCACGGAGTCACGGCCGATGCAGCCGTTATCGGTAATAACGTAGTAGGTGGCCGTCTGTGTAGGGCGAAAGATGGGCATGGGTGTGCGCACAGTGTCGAAGCCCGGGTGAGTGGATGTCCACACATACAAAGCCGCCGAGTCATATAAGTTGTTCAGCGTTACTGAGTCGTGTGCGCACACCGTCAGATCAGCGGGCGGCAACATGAGGGGAGCGAGCGGGTGAATGATCACCTCAGCAGATGCACTCAGCGAGCAACCTTGCATAAGACCGCTGACGGTGTACGTTGTGGAGGCCGCTGGGCGCGCCCAGGCGCTGTCGCAGGTCGTGCACGAAAGCCCTGTAGTCGGCATCCAGCGGATGTCGGTTACGCCCGACGTGTACGACAGCCGCAGCCGTACGCTATCGCCCGGACAGAGGTTGCTCTGAGGCGGCGAAATGCTCATAGTGGCTGGCGGCACCACGTCCACGATGGCAGTGGCCGTGTCAACGCATACGCCCGAGCGCGCGATGCGCCGATATATGGTCTTCTCTGTGGGTTGAGCCAACAAGTAAGGCAGCGTATCTGCCGACAGCAATAGGGTGGGCGGCGTACGCGTCCACTCAAAGGAGAGATTCGGGAAATGGGCCGCGTGAAAGGGCGGCGTATACAGTTGGATGGTATCGCCCCAGCAGATGTTGGTATCTTTAGGCAACAGCGCTAAGTTTGTAGGTAGGCTGTCTACGATGATGTAATATGCCTTTGTCCGAAGGCATACAGACTCTTCTATTCTTAATGTATATAGTGTCGTTCGCTTAGGCTGGGCTATAGCCCGCTTGCCGTTGTCGCTCAGCGTTAGTCCCTCTGTAGGCTCCCACTGAGCGTTCCAACTGTTGTTGGGCAGCACCATACCGATGCTTACCGACTGTCCACGACAAAGGCGAAGGGTGTCCTCTTCTGGAGAAAAAGCGAGCGGGTATTCTTCTACACCTATCCATGAACTGTCTATCGTGGGAATAGGGCACGTTGGGGTGGTTATCGTAACGTAGTACCAGGCCGGCTTTTCAGGCTTAAGGATGGGAATAGCCTCTTGACTGCTAAAGCCCGGCGGATCGGACGACCAATTGTAAACAGCGGTAGAGTCAACCACCCCGTTAAGGTGCAGGGTGTCGCCCAAACATATGTTTCGAAGAGCAGGAATAGCGTAGCGCGGTGCCTGGCCTTCAATGACGTTGACGCGCACCGTGTCCGAGGCTGTGCAGATCCCTCCGGAACTCGTCCCCATCAGCACAAACGTGTAAACGCCAGTAGTCAAATTTAAGACCGTAGGAAAGAGGCACTCGTAACAATCCAGACCTACATCACCAGACCACTGAAACGCTGCGCCCGGGCCAAACCCCATTACTGTGGGCATAATTTTGAAGCTGGCCTTGTTGCATACAGTAATGGTGTCGGGCAGCTGCACCGAGCAGGGCTGTTGCGCCCGACAAACAATAGGTAAGGCCGCCAGAAAAACGGGGTAGAACCAATACTTCATAGGATGGGATACCAGTGTTGTGGGAAAAATCGGTTGAATGAAGGTATGATGGATTAAACCGACAGCATAAGCGCCCTCAGCAGGCGGTATTCACAAGCACCTGAGCACTTCCTGAAAAGCGAATACCGGGTGTATTGTTCGCCCTTAGTCAAGCAGGTAAGGAGCGCAGGCCATCCGACGAAGAGAGGAATTCCTCCTGAAGAGCAATTTGCTTGAGCATCAGGTAGTCCGTGAGGTCATGCATAGAAGGCACGACGGAAATATAGCCATTTTCTAGCGCCCAGATGTCTGTATCGTCTTTATGGTCTAGATTGACGAACCTACCTGTGAGCCAATAGTAGGGTTGCCCGTGGGGGTCGCGTCCCTCCACAAAATCCTCTACCCAGCGAGCATCTGCCTGACGACAGACGCGGATGCCGCGGATTTCATGGGCAGATAAGCGTGGAATATTGACGTTCAGTAACTTACCCGGCGGAAAGCGCTCGCTTAGCGCATACTCCATGATGCGTCGTACCCAGGGTTTAGAAGCCTCAAAATCGGCCTCGAAGCTGTGGTCGAGTAGCGAAAAACCAATGCTTTTGATGCCCTCCAACGATGCCTCCATCGCCGCCGAAAGCGTGCCGGAATAGAGGATGTTGATAGAAGCGTTGCTGCCGTGATTGATGCCCGAAACGCAGAGGTCGATATGGCGCTGTTTTAGCACCACATGCCGGGCAAGTTTCACACAGTCTACAGGTGTGCCCGAAGTTTCCCAGGCCTCAATGCCCGGAAAGACGCGAACGTGGCGCAATCGCAAAGGTTCCCGAATGGTGATGGCGTGGCCTTGGCCGCTTTGCGGAGAGTCAGGCGCTACCACAACTACTTCACCCAATTGAGCGGCTACCTCTACTAACGCTCGGATGCCGGGTGCTACGATACCGTCGTCGTTCGTTACCAAAATGAGTGGCTTCCCCATGTCGCAAAGGTAGTAGGAGGAGGCCTTAGCCTGTGTACCACTCGGCGAGCATTTTATTTTCAACTCTGTGTATTTGAATAATTTGTTCTAACCTTGTGCGGCTTTTTTTGTTTTTTTGTCGTTTAAAAGTCTGTTCCCAACCGAGACGTTAAACAACCTGCTCTATGAAACAAGCCATTTTATTTTTTATTCTATATCCTTTATGGCTTAGCCCAATAAAAGCCCAACCGATTTACATTCAGTTTGACCCCTCTTGCATGCACCAGTTGGAATACCGCTATGTATATACTGGCGCGGTGGCGAATGCCTACTTGGTGCAACCCAGCAGCAGTGAACAGATCCAACTGCAGGCAGGTAGCCAAGGCATTTCTTCGCCGACCATGCCGCCTAATATGGTTAACTGCAAGAGCTTCAAGTTTGACGACCAGTTTTTTAACGATGTCAACAACCTTTCGCGGCAGGTATATATGGTGCATACCCAAGCCAAAGGGTACCTGCTCATCCCCATCATTTCGGCCGCTCAGATTTTGCGCAGCGGACAATACTACTTAGTGCGCACGCGCAACTACTCCTTTGCTGTAGATACCACTAATCTGGTGTACGAAAACAACATTGCCACTGGGTCTTCCGATTGGTACATCTACTTCAATGGCCTGAAATTCAGAGGTTGCTATTTTGAGTATTCCTTTAAGCGCGAGCCTACACGGGCCAATCAGGAGCGCTCCGAGTTTGACTTCATTCCCGGCATTGGCCTCTCCTATGAGCGCACCGGTATGACTGCTGCTGAGGCTGAAAACAACCACTATCGCTTAGTCAAAGTCAACAACTTACCGTTGGAAGACTTCATTAACCAACGATGCGGTGGCCGCACGGTGCCCACTCCGCCTCCCGTATCGCCCTACACCCCGCAAGTGGAGTACGGCACCATTCGAGAGACAGACAAAGAGACCTACTCTCTGCCCAGCAAGCCGCCCACCGCTCCTGCAACGACAGGAGCGGTGGCCCTTCCTCCACTGGCCGATTGCCCCGAACCCCCGGGCGAGGGCTACCACATCGTGCAGCCCGGAGAAACCCTCAATGCCATTTCACGAGCTTACAACATCCCGGTGAGTGCGCTCATCACTTGGAATCAGCTCAAAAACCCAAACCTCATCTTGGTGTGCCAGAAAATTTGGCTGCATAAACCACCTGCTGGAACGCGAACCTCTACCCCCCGACAGCCCTCTCCACCCGTAACTTCTGTAACTCCTGGCGCACCAGGCCTCCCTGTAGCGCAGCGCCAAGACGTTTACTGGGGGCAAACTCAGCAGGGGCTGACACAAGGTAAAGGCACCCCAACGCCGCCTAACGTGTACGACGTTAACCAGCCGCAAACACCGCCCACGTACACTCCACAACCTAAGACCATCGTGCACACCGTCCAGAGCGGTGAAACCCTCTTTGGAATAGCTACCCGCTACGGTATTGCCGAAGCCGAAGTGCGCCGCCTTAATAACTACCCGCCCACAGGGCCAATTAATCTGCAGCCCGGCATGCAAATTTTGGTGTCGGACTGTTGCCCGGCCGGCAGTGCCGCTCAGCCCAAAACGACAGGACAGCCCATCGACACCAGTGTGCCCAGCGCAGCCCCCGTCGCAACTACACCGCCAGGCACCGGGCTGCCTGGCGTATTCAATACCCAACCCTCTGCCCCAGCCACCTACAGCCAACCCACCGAAACCCAACCCACCGTTACACCTACCCGAACCACCCCTACTTACTTCCAAGAATACATCGTCCGCGACGGCGACACCATACAGTCCATCGCCATCCGCTTCAAAGTTAATGCTCAAGAACTGGCTATCCTCAACAACAGAGACGTCAACGAAACCTTGATTGCCGGCCAACGACTGCTCATTCCGAGAAACTAAAATAATTGCCTCTATCCTATGCGCCTGTTTCTCATCGCTTCTGCGCTAACGTTTATGCTTTGGCCCTCAGCCGTGCTCACGGCTCAAGGCATCTCCTCTATGGACATTGGCGACCCCACCCAAAACG
The DNA here is from genome assembly GCA_937934275.1 of uncultured Saprospiraceae bacterium. GTDB lineage: Bacteria > Bacteroidota > Bacteroidia > Chitinophagales > Saprospiraceae > M3007. The sequence goes on from CALHAM010000112.1 coordinate 5,234, forward strand.
CCGGCAAAGTGAAGTGGATACCCATGCAAATCGAAACCGGCGACGTCCCTTTCGGCATCCCTGTTGAGCGCACTATTGAGGCCAAAAATATCAGTGATGAAACCCTCATTCTCCTTGAGGTAACTTCCGGTTGCCATTGCGCGGTAACAGAGTGGACAAAGGACCCTATTCCGCCCGGCCAATCAGGTTTTATCCGCATCGTCTACGACGCCCAAAAAGAGGGCGAGTTCTACAAAGTCATCGCCATCCGCACCAACTTCGACCCCGATACGCAACTGGGTTTGGGAATGGTTGGGCGTGTGCTGCCCAAATCGGCGCCAAGACAATAGGGAATAGGGCGCTACAATGCGCCAGAACAAGTGCTTTTGCCCACTAAGGAAGCGGTAGCTTGTTGTCTTGGCTAACCGTTGGAGCGGAAACCCTACTTTTGCTGCGACATACAGCGCTCAAGGAAGCGAGCGCCAAACATGTTTCGCCTCGCCATAGTCGAGCGAGGTAGAGGAGGGGTAGCACTACGGCGACAAACCATTTTTCCGACGGAAGAGATATGAAAAAACTGCAGAACTACGTCTTAGGCCAGTGGGTCAGCGGCAAAGGTGAGGGCGTGCCGCAATACAACGCCTATACGGGCGAAGTCATCTCTACGGCTTCCGATGCTGGCTTAGACTACGGAGCTATTTTAGAATATGGCCGCCAAAAGGGCAATCCCGCCCTTCGGCGCATGACGTTTCCCGAGCGCGGACGCATGCTCAAGGCTCTGGCCTTATATTTGTTGGAGCGCAAAGAACAATACTACGCCATCAGCCACCTTACGGGTGCCACGCGCGCCGACTCCTGGGTAGATATTGAGGGTGGCATCGGCAACCTATTTGCTTACAGCAGTTTGCGGCGTCGTTTTCCCGACGAGTCGTACTACGTTGAGGGCGAAATGGTGCGCCTTTCCAAGCAGAACACGTTTACGGGTCATCACATCCTGACGCCTAAGCGCGGCGTGGCCGTCCACATCAATGCCTTTAACTTTCCCGTATGGGGCATGCTGGAAAAGATTGCCGTCAACCTGTTGGCAGGCGTGCCGGCAGTGGTGAAAGCCAGTGAACAGACCTCTTTTTTGACTGAGGCCGTCGTGCGCGACATCATCGCTTCCGGCATCTTACCCGAGGGTGCCCTCCAACTACTCGTGGGTCAGGGTCGCGGCATTCTCGACCACGTACAGAGCCAGGACGTAGTTACCTTCACCGGCAGCGCCGAAACGGGCCGTCGGCTGCGAGCACACCCCGCCATCATTGCCCACAGCGTGCCCTTCACCATGGAGGCCGACTCCCTCAACGCCGCCGTGCTGGGCGAAGATGCCGTGCCGGGCACGCCCGAGTTTGACCTCTTCATCAAGGAAGTGCGCCGCGAAATGACCACCAAAGCCGGCCAAAAGTGCACTGCAGTCCGCCGCATCCTCGTGCCTGAAAGCCTCCTCGAAGCCGTTCAGGAGGCCTTGAGCCGAAGCCTATCGCAAACCACTGTGGGCGACCCTTCCGTACAGGGCGTCCGCATGGGTGCCCTTATCAATCGCCACCAGCTGGCCCGCGTGCGCGAAAAGCTACAATTGCTCGCGCAAACAACCCCCATCGTGTGGGGCGACCCCGACGCCTTCGAAGTCGTGGGCGCCAAGCGCGAATGCGGCGCCTTCCTGCCGCCGCTACTGCTGCGCAACGACGCTCCTTTGCGCTACACCATCACACACGAAATGGAGTGTTTCGGCCCAGTAAGTACCCTGATGCCCTACAAAACCCTCGACGAGGCCATTGAAATCGTCCGCATGGGCAAAGGCTCGCTGGTCACCACCATCTGTACCTACGACCGCCGCATCCAGCGCCAGTACGTCTTAGAAGCCGCCGCTGACCACGGCCGCATCCTGATGCTCAACCGCGATTCCGCTCCTGAAAGCACCGGCCATGGCTCACCCATGCCTTTGCTCGTTCACGGAGGCCCAGGCCACGCCGGCGGCGGCGAGGAAATGGGCGGCATTCGAGGCGTCTTACACTACATGCAGCGCACTGCCATCCAAGGGCACCCTTCCGACATCACTAACGTAACCAACCAATACCAGCCCGGCGCCCACCAGACGGAAGCCTCCGTGCACCCTTTCCGCAAGTACTTTGAAGACCTCACCGTCGGGGAAACGCTCACCACCGCCAAACACACCGTCAGCGAGGCCGACATTCACAACTTTGCCAACGTCAGTGGTGACCATTTCTACGCCCACATGGATGCTACGGCGCTGGAAGGCACGCCTTTTAGCGGGCGCGTAGCCCACGGTTACTTCGTGCTCTCCAAAGCCGCTGGCCTGTTCGTAGATGCGCGCAAAGGCCCCGTGCTACTCAATTATGGCATTGATGAATGCCGCTTCACCAAGCCCGTCTATCCGGGCATGACCATCGGCGTACGCCTAACGGTAAAGGAGAAGATTGCTCAAGAACACGATCCTACTCGTGAAGGCGTGGCTGCCATTCCGCGCGGCATCGTCAAATGGTGGGTAGACGTCTACGACGAGACGGGAGAAAGCGTGGCCGTTGCCACCATACTAACCATGGTGCGCCGGCGCCCGGAAGCGTAGCCCGGCTCAGTTCGCCTTCGGAATGATCTCTGTCTTTTCGCCAAAATAATGGGCAAAACGGGCGATGTCTTCGGCTAACTCCTTGTTATGGGTGGCGCGCAAGTACGTCTGACCTAAAGAACGTAGGATCTGATAGACAAAGCGGTCCATCTCCTGCATTTGCATCTCATTGGTCCATAGGTCAATGCGCAGGGTGTCGCGGCTGTTCTTATCAAAAAGCGCCAACGACATGGCTTTGCATTCGTCCATCTGGTCAGGAGCATGCATATCGGTAGCGGCCCATTCGATTTTGACCGGGATGCGCTCTTCATCTAGCCCAACGCGCAGAGTGATATCGCTGACTTTGACAATTTTCTTGGTGTCCATGCCTTGCTTAAGTGCGTTTTTCGGCAAAAGTACGCGCTGAGGTTCCAAACGAAAGGGCAGCGTTTCGCTGTTACCTGCGAGACGCCGCCCTACGAAAGCCTCTTAGCGCTGAGTGTTCAGCTGAGGTGAGCGTTGATCTTGGCTACAAAGTCCGGTTTGGGGCGCGAACCGACGAGGCGGTCTATCAATTGCCCATTTTTAAAAAACAGGAAGGTCGGAATGCCGCGCACATTGTATTCCATGGGTACTTTGGCATTTTCGTCCACATTTAATTTGCCGATGACGGCGCGCCCTTCGAACTCGCGAGCCAACTCCTCTACGATGGGGTTCATAGCTATGCATGGCCCGCACCATTCTGCCCAGAGGTCTACGATGGTTAGTTTATCACTTTTAAGCACCTCGCTTTCGAAGTTGTCGTCGGTGAATTTTTGTACCATGATGCGTAAGGTTCAGAGTTAGGTGAAAAGTCTGAGTAGGGAAACACCCGTACTATTTAAAAAGTTTGCATTTTGACCAACGCCCTTGCTAAAATTTCTTCAACGGGGCGTGGAGATGCCGTTAGCAAAGCTTTCTTCGCGCTCGCTGTCTAAGAAGCGCCAGCCCAAGCCGAGCCGTATAGAGCCGAAAGGCTGAGCGTAGTGAGCCGTCTGGAAGAAGAGGCGGTCGCTTGCCCAAAGGGTGGACAGGTTTTCGTAGCGGAAAAAGAAGCGGAAGGTCTGCACTTTGAAGGCCAAAAATACGTCCATCCACGGATAGGGCTGGGCCATAAAGGTGTCTTGCAAGTGGAATTGTGCCGTTAGGGGCTGATATGCGTCGGCACGGAAGGGGCCATTGAGACGAAAATCAATGCCGGCATCGAGCAGTAAGCGTTTTTGAAACAAATAACCGGAGTGATAAAGGGCGCCTTTGACGAACCACTCGGGCAAACGCAGTACATCGGTGCGGTTGAAGCGCTGGCCAGCCAGGGTTACGTCGAAGCGCAGGCGTTTCCAGCGCAGGTTTTCGCGCACGAGCAGCTGCGCCACCTGGAGTGGGGCGGCAGTTTGAGCAGGTAAGCCGCGCTGGTCAAAGTAGAGGTAGTCATTGACCTGGTGTGTTTGCGCAGTGATCGAAAGACCCGCTACGGGCAGTAGGTAGGAGGCCGACAACGCGTTCTCCAATGGCTTTTCAAAGGCATTTTGCCAAAAAGGCCTCTGGCTAACGCCTAAGCGGTGCACCAACAACGCCGGCGGGTAGCGCTGGCTGATGATCGACGCTCGCAGCTCACCGGCCATGCCAAAGTTTAGCTTCAGCTGGCCGTGCAATTGATATTCGCCAAAACTCGCCAGCAGCCCAGCGCTACCCGCCACCTTCAAAGAAAAGCGCGCCGTAGGAGCCAACAGAAGCCGCCCGGTCAGGAAAAAGTTCTGAAGAACAGTGTCGGAAAACGGCTCTTGGCGCCATTCGAGCAGCGTGTGTTGCAGGCCCACAGCCAGCATGTCGGAAGGCACCTGTGGACTTTTGCGTTTGAAGGTGCCCACTTCCAGGCTATTATCTAAGCGCTTAAGTTCGGCGTAATGCCGAATGCCGCGCCTATCGACCAAGAAGGTATCGAAGAAGGCGGCGTCGTTGCGCAACATTCCTCCTGGGCGGCTGCCCGGGTCGGAGAATTTGAAGCGCGCCGCACTCCAATCGGTTCGGTGCGTTAAGCGCAATGCGCGTTTTTGCGCTGTCGAGTTGCCCATTGGCGTCCAGTGGTTGATCCAGGCAATGCTTGTATAAGCGTGCCGAGTGAGCGCCTGCTGGTCGGGCAGCCGAATGCTGGCTGTGATCGGCCCTCCAAACTGGCCGCCTGTAATTTCGCTAGGGTCGACTAGCCCGCCGTTTTCCTGCTGGCGGCTAACGTTGCGCGCAGCGATGAGAAAACTATCGAAACGACGACTGATCGGATACCAAAGCCCAAAAGTTAGGGCCATTTGCCGAGCCGCCTGATACTGGTATTGGCCAATGTTCACCATGTTTTGGTGCAACAGGGAAAAATTGACCCCTCGAGCAAAGGTGCGCGAAAACTTAGCCCGCACCATCAAATCATTTTGGCGCTGCCCTTGCGAAACAAACAGGTCGGTCAGCGCACGCCGGTTGGGGTAGAATGGCAAATCGTCGGCAGACAAATAGTACAGGTCGAACACCCGGTAGCCCGTATGCACACCGCGGCGCAGATCCGTCTGGAAAAACAGCGGACGCGCCGAAGCGCCGAGGTTGCCCAACGTCCCCCAGTCTATCGGCGTTTTTCGGGCCGGGTCATACATGCGAAAGACGGCGTCGGGCAATGTATCTTCGTCGGGATGGAGATGCTCTGGCGCCTGCGCAAAGAGGTAATAGAGCGCTGTGGTGTCTTCGAGCACATTAGCGCTTGCGGTGCTGTCCATCCTCACCTGTGCTGCAAGAAACGAAAGACAACAGCTGAGCAGCCACACCGTTACTAAGCCTCGCCATGCCCAGCAGGCCCTTAGCTCCAAAAAACGCTTTTGGCCAAGATCATCGCCGATCAATCTAAATTGATTCATGCTCCAACAACGCGCAGCCGATGGCAAAAGGAGGGTCGCTGAACCTGCGCTCCTCCTTAGCAGAGGGAGAAACTTTGGCGCAAATGGGCAAGATAGCACAACACAAACCATAAGTCTCGAAGTACGAGCGGCTCAATGGCGGAAGTGCCGAATACCAGTGAATACCATGGCCATGCCGCGCTCGTTGCAAGCTCGGATGCTGTCTTGGTCTTTGATGGAGCCGCCCGGCTGCAGGATGGCCGTAATGCCTGCCTCATGGCTAATTTCGACACAGTCCGGAAAAGGGAAAAACGCGTCGGAAGCCATGACGGCCCCGCTGAGGTCGAAGCCGAAAGCGCGCGCTTTGGCGATAGCTTGGCGCAAAGCATCTACCCGCGAGGGCTGGCCGCAGCCCATACCGATGAGCTGGCGCTCCTTGACGATGGCAATGGCGTTAGACTTCAGGTGCTTCACGCAGCGCGCAGCAAAGAGCAATTCGCCCACCTCTTTAGGGGTGGGCAGCCGTTGAGTAACGGCTCGAAGGTCGGCTTCCGTCTCCGTCTTTAGGTCCGTGTCTTGTTCCACCACGCCGTTGAGCAAACTGCGGAAGCTGCGCGGGCGCACGTAGAAGTCTCGAATCTTGAGCAAAATGCGCTGCTCTTTTTTGCGCAAGAGTTCCAAGGCTTCCGGTTCAAAATTGGGAGCGATGAGCACCTCGTAGAACAAGCGGTTGATCTCCTCAGCGGTGGGCAAGTCAATAGGCGTGTTGGTGATGAAAATACCGCCAAAGGCCGACACAGGGTCGCAAGCTAACGCCGCCTGCCAGGCTTCGAGCAGGGTGTGTCGGCGCGCTACTCCGCAGGCATTGGTGTGCTTGAGAATGGCAAAGGCCGGCTTGCCCAGGTGAAATTCGCGCATAAGCTGTACTGCCGCGTCTATATCGAGCAGGTTGTTGTACGAGATGGCTTTGCCGCCTAGTTTCTCGAACATTTTATCAAAATCCCCGAAGAAGACCCCCGCCTGATGAGGGTTTTCGCCATACCGTAAGATGTCGGAACGGTGAATGGAGTACTTGAACGAAACGTCAGTAGCCCCTTCGTTGAACCAATTGAAGATGGCAATATCGTAGTTCGAAGTAACCTTGAACGCCCGGCGCGCCAGCTCGCGGCGGTCAGCCGCCGTGGTTGCGCCGTCGTTGCGCTCTAACATCTCCAGAAACAACTCGTAGTCTTCGCGCGAGGCGACAACAGCGACATCGGCCCAATTCTTAGCCGCAGCGCGGATGAGCGATACGCCACCGATGTCTATTTTTTCGATAATCGCAGCCTCATCGTGCGTTGCGGCCACAGTATCTTCGAAAGGATAGAGGTCTACCACCACACAATCGATGGGTGGGATGTTGTACTGGTTCAATTGAGCTAAATGCTCCGGTTCGCGGCGCGCCAGAAGACCGCCAAAAACGGCGGGGTGCAGCGTTTTCACCCGACCGTCTAAGATGCTGGGATAGCCCGTAAGCGTCTCGACGGGCGTAACGGGTATGCCCAAGCGCTCGATGAACGCCTGAGTGCCGCCCGTGCTGTAGAGCACAGCTCCCAGCGCGTGTAGGCGGCGTACAATAGGCTCAAGCCCATCCTTAAAATAAACGGAGAGGAGAACGGAGCGGATTTTTCGTCGGTCGGT
>CALHAM010000113.1 GCA_937934275.1 uncultured Saprospiraceae bacterium
GTGTTTACAAAGGCAAATAACAATTATTCACTTAAACATAGACTTTTCACCATGAAAAATTTGCTTTCAACCCTTGTCATCGCTGCACTGCTAAGCACTTCGCCGCTCTTAGCCCAGATTAGAACTCCGCAACCTAGCCCGTTGGGCAATCTTAGCCAAGTCGTCGGTTTGGTCAAAATTGACGTCGAGTACTCGCGTCCGAGCGCTAAAGGGCGCAAGATCTTTGGCGGTTTGGTGCCTTACGGCGAAATGTGGCGCACGGGCGCCAATGCTTCCACAAAGGTTACGTTTGCTGACGAGGTGAAGGTCAACTACGTGAACCTACCCAAGGGTACCTATGCCCTTTACACCATCCCCGGAGAAAAAGAATGGACGATTATCTTCTACAAGAACACCTCCTTTTGGGGCGTGCCCGATGCAAAATCGTTCAAGGAAGAAGATGTAGCTGCGCGCTTCAAAGTGCCGGTGAAAACGCTGGCCGAGAAAGTAGAAACCTTTACTATTAACATCGGCAACCTGACCAACAATAGCGCAGATATGGAGCTGATCTGGGAAAATACTAAAGTGGTTATCCCGATTCAGGTAGATACCGATGCGAAGGTCATGGCCGACATCAAATCTACGATGGCTGGTCCTAAGGCTAACGATTACTATGCCGCCGCTCGCTATTACTACGAGGAAGACAAGGACATGGAGCAGGCCTTAGAATGGGTCAATAAAAACCTCGAAATGGCCGGCGAGAAGTTCTGGGTTTTGCGCCTGAAGGCGAACATTTTGGCCAAGCTCGGCCGCTATCAGGAGGCAATAGCCACAGCCAACCGCAGCACGGAGTTGGCCAAAGCCGATGGCAATACCGACTATCCGCGGATGAACGAAGAGTCGATTGCGGAGTGGAAGAAGAAACTTTAAAACTCTCAAGAGGGGCTATGCATATTGAGCCAAGACCCGTGTCGGCATACCGGCGCGGGTTTTTTAGTTCGGCGTCCGCTCAAGCGCTAAAGAGGTGCGGCAGCTATGTGCCCATTTTTTGGCTTATTGAGGCAAAAAGTGATTTCCTTTTTTCTTAAATACCTCTCATTGCCGCTTCTTTGCGAAGCGAAAAAAAATGTAAAAGGTTCGCATGTCGAAGACAATCCTGAATGCAGAAGCAGAGAAAAACGCTGACGCCATGCGTTTGGCAGTAGGTAAGCTGAATCGCTTGCTGGAACAGATAGCTCAAGGAGGCGGCAAAAAGCGGATAGACAAACTGCACCAAGAAGGCAAGATGACGGCGCGCGAGCGCATAGACTACTTGCTCGATCCCGATTCGCCGCGCCTCGAAATAGGCGCTTTTGCTGGCTACGAAATGTATGCCGAACACGGAGGCTGTCCGGCCGGCGGCGTGGTGGTCGTCATTGGCTACATACGCGGGCGGCAGGTGATTGTGGTCGCCAACGACGCTACAGTAAAAGCGGGTGCGTGGTTTCCTATCACGGGCAAGAAGAATCTTCGCGCCCAGGAGATCGCTATGGAAAACCGCCTTCCCATCATTTATTTGGTAGACAGCGCCGGTGTTTACCTGCCTATGCAGGACGAAATCTTTCCCGATAAGGAGCACTTTGGCCGTATTTTCCGAAATAACGCCCGCCTGTCGGCTGCCGGCATTCCGCAAATAGCAGCGATTATGGGAGCTTGTGTGGCGGGCGGGGCCTACTTGCCCATCATGTCCGACGAAGCGCTCATCGTCGAGGGCACGGGTTCTGTTTTTCTGGCAGGGCCGTACTTAGTCAAAGCCGCCATTGGCGAACAGGTAGATAAGGAGACGCTGGGTGGTGCCAGTACGCATTCGGAGATTTCTGGAGTTACAGACTACAAAATGCCCGACGATAAAACTTGCTTAGACACCATCAAAGAGCTGGTAGATAAGTTAGGGCGACCGCAGTCTGCAGGCTTCGATCGCGTGGCTCCCCGACCTCCTTACGGCAATCCCAACGATCTCTTTGAAATCTACCCCGAAAACGGTGCAAAGCCCTACGACACCCTTGAACTGCTGCGGCGCATCGTAGACGACGGCCATCTGATACAATACAAGGAGCACTACGGCAAGACCATCATTACCGCCTATGCGCGCATCGAGGGGTGGGCTGTCGGTATTGTGGCCAACAATCGCCAAGTGGTGAAAAATGCTAAAGGTGAAATCCAATTTGGGGGGGTAATCTACTCCGACTCTGCCGACAAAGCCACGCGCTTTATTCTGAATTGCAACCAGAAAAAAATCCCGCTGGTATTTTTCCACGACGTTACGGGGTTCATGGTGGGTACGCGCTCGGAGCACGGCGGCATCATCAAGGATGGAGCGAAAATGGTGAATGCGGTGGCGAATTCTACGGTGCCTAAGTTTAGCGTAGTGATAGGCAACTCCTATGGTGCAGGCAACTACGCCATGTGTGGCAAGGCCTACGACCCTAGGCTCATCGTCGCTTGGCCTACGGCCAAAATTGCCGTGATGGGGGGCGAGCAAGCGGCGAAAGTCCTAACTCAAATCCAGGTGCAGGCGCTTAAGGACAAGGGCAGTGCAGCCGATCCGGAGGCGGAAAAAGCGCTTTACGAAGCGATTAAGGCGCGTTATGAGGCTCAAACAACCCCCTACTATGCAGCAGCCCGCCTGTGGGTGGATGCTATCATAGACCCGCGCGATACGCGCCGCTGGATCAGCATGGGCATTGAGGCCGCCAATTGTGCTCCGGTAGAGCCGTTCAACGTTGGGGTCATTCAAGTGTAGTTTAAAGCGTGTTCCGTGAGCCGTCTTTGGCTGTCTCGCGCCAGTTGTGGATGCCTACCAGGCTTGCATTCGGTGTGGATAGCGCGTTAGGTATAGGCCGCGGATGTGGCTGCTCATCCGTTCGCGCAAAGCATCTATGCCTTCGCGTGTGAGCGCTGAGATGAATACGCCTTCGCCGAAGGTGTTTTGAAGGCGATCGGCCAGTTCGCATTCCAGCTCACGTCGCGTTTGGGCATCCAAAAGGGCATCGAAGTAGCGTTCGCGGTACAGGTCTATTTTGTTGTATACCATGATGGTTGTCTTTTGGGCTGCGCCCAATTCGGCCAGGGTCTGTTGCACAGTGCGGATTTGGTCCTCAAATTGAGGATGTGCCACATCTACAACGTGGAGCAAAAGGTCGCTTTCCCGCACCTCGTCTAAGGTGCTCTTGAAACTTTCCACTAAGTGGTGCGGTAATTTGCGAATGAACCCCACCGTGTCGGAGAGCAGAAAAGGCATTTGACCAAAAACTACCTTGCGCACGGTAGTATCTAAGGTAGCAAACAGGCGGTTTTCAGCCAGCACTTCGGACTTGCTCAGCAAGTTCATCAGCGTGCTCTTGCCGGCGTTGGTGTAGCCCACCAGAGCAACGCGCACCCATTCACCGCGCGTCTTTCGCTGGGTTTGGGCCTGCCGGTCAATGTCGCGCAGTTTTTGTTCCAGTGTTTTGATGCGTTGCTGCACTAAACGCCGGTCGGTTTCTATCTGAGTTTCGCCAGGGCCGCGCATACCGATACCGCCGCGCTGGCGCTCTAAGTGCGTCCATAGGCCGCGCAGGCGCGGGAGTAGGTACTTCATCTGTGCCAGTTCGACTTGAGCCTTCGCTTGCGCTGTTTGCGCCCGGCGGGCAAAAATGTCTAAAATGAGGGTAGAGCGGTCTACGATCTTGACCTTCAGGGCTTCCTCTAAGTTGTTGGTTTGTTTGCCTGTGAGGTCATCGTCGAAAATAACCATGTTAACTTCGGGATGCCGCTCTAAGTAAAGGCGAATTTCTTCCACTTTACCCTTGCCGATGAACGTGCGGTGGTCGGGGTGCTCTAATCGCTGTGTAAAGCGGCACACCGCATGCGCTCCTGCGGTCAAGGCCAGAAATTCCAGCTCGTCTAAGTACTCTTGGGCCTGTGTTTCATTGACTTGAGGCGTTATGAGGCCTACCAATACCGCGTACTCATCTTCTGTGTGGTTGCCGTGATCTATCTTCTCACTCAGCGTCCATTCTTTGGCCATGCCTTTGTGTGTTTTGGGACAAAGGTAAAGAGGTGCAACCTCATTTTTGCTGCCTTGAAAGGCGTGGGATTGGCTGAAGGGAGACTGCTAATGGACAGGTCTCCTGTTTTTTTAAGGCCGAAAATTTCGACTGAATAAAATTTATGACCTTGAAAGTGAAATTTTTAGTGGGACAGCGCTCGAAAAAAGCAACGGCCGACGTGTGCAATTGCGCGCTTGTTTTTAGTTTTGGCCTTGCTTTTGTGGAGGCCCGGCAATTCCTGTCCGATGGCCGATGTATCAACCCCTTAGAGCCGCCTTTAGAACCACATTTTTTAATCTTCTCAACGAACGCTTATGGCTGTTGCTACAAAGCAGACCCTTACCCAAACGCAGCAGATGAAGCTGTCTCCTCAGCAGATACAGCTGATGAAACTGCTGCAAATCCCGACAAGCGAACTCGAACAGCGCATTCAGGAAGAGATGGAGGCTAATCCGGCCTTAGAAAGAGAGGACGACGAAATCGATTTGTCTTCTGAAATAGCGGAAGACCCCAGCTTTGGCAGTGATGACTCTGAGGAAACCCCCGACGATATCGAAAGCGACTTGGAAGCCTTGGAGCGCGAAAGCAGCGAAGAATACGCTGAGGAAGAGGCTGAGGCCCTGACCAACGACGACTCCGGCATAGACGATGACTTTATGCGCGATTTTATCGAAGACGACCCCGGGGCTTACGGCCTGCGCGCGGAGGACGGCAGCCGTTCGGAAGAGGAAAAGACGGTACCTGTCAAATTCGAGAAAACCTTTCACGAATATTTAGAGGAGCAACTCGGCCTGTACCATTTGGACAGCGAGCGCGAACGCACCATCGCTCTGCAAATCATTGGCTCCATTGATGATGATGGCTACCTTCGCCGCGATTTAGACGCGATGGTCAACGATTTGCTGTTTAGCCAGAACATCCGCACCACGCGCGAAGAGTTAGAAAAACTGCTCCACATCATCCAACAATTTGACCCACCCGGCATCGGTGCACGCGATTTGCGAGAGTGTCTGCTCATCCAACTAAAAGCCAAACTCGAGGGGGAGCAAAGCACACTAGCTCCTTCCGAAAAACAAGCCATTATGGCTGCCATTAAAGTCATTGAATTTCACTTCGAAGAATTCTCCAAAAAGCATTACTCTAAATTGGCCCGCCATTTAGGCATCAATGAAGAGGACCTTAAGCCCATTATCAACGAAGTACTCAAGCTCAACCCCAAGCCTGCCAGTGGCTTTTCTTCGCGCAGCGAAATCGTACACAACTACATTGTGCCCGACTTTATCATCACCAATCGGGATGGGGAACTAGAACTCTCCCTCAACGCGCGAAATGCCCCAGAACTGCGCATCAATGACCACTACCGCGAACTATTGCGCTCTTTCTATCAGAGTAATAACGGCAAGCGCGCATCTAAACGAGACAAAGAGGCTATCCTTTTCATCAAACAAAAAATAGACAGCGCCCGTTGGTTCATTGATGCTATCAAGCAACGCCAGCAAACGATGATGCTCACTATGGAGGCCATCCTTCAGCATCAGCGCGAGTATTTCCAGACCGGCGATGAAAAGCGCATACGCCCCATGATTCTGAAAGACATTGCCGATGCTACGGGCTTAGATATTTCCACCGTATCGCGCGTGGCTAATTCTAAGTACGTGCAAACCGAGTTCGGCACCAAGCGCCTCAAGGACTTCTTCTCCGAGAGCCTACAGACCCAAGAGGGCGACGAGGTATCTACTTTGGAGGTGAAAAAAATCCTGACGGAACTCATTGCACAGGAAAACAAACAGCGCCCGCTGTCGGACGAAAAGATCAAAGAAATATTGCTTCATAAAGGCTACAACATTGCTCGGCGCACGGTAGCGAAGTATCGCGAGCAGCTGGGCATTCCGGTAGCGCGTCTGCGCAAAGAGCTCTGAACATGACCGATCAACTCCGAACACTGGTGGAGGCAGCCTGGGACGACCGCAGTCGGCTCGCTCAGCCGGAAACTCAACAAGCCATCCGAGAGGTGATAGCCCTGCTCGACAGCGGACAGCTGCGCGTGGCCGAGCCTCTGCCCAACGGCGCTTGGACGACCCACGAGTGGGTGAAAAAGGCCGTTATTCTCTACTTTCCTCTTCAGGATATGCGCACCATAGAGGTGGGGCCTTTTGAATATCACGACAAAATTCCGCTCAAAAAGGGCTTTGCCCAGCAAGGCGTGCGCGTTGTCCCTCAGGCATTGGCGCGCTACGGATCTTACATTGAGCGCGGCGCCATCCTGATGCCTTCCTACGTCAACATCGGTGCCTGGGTAGGTGCCGGTACGATGGTGGATACTTGGGCCACGGTAGGTTCTTGTGCGCAGATTGGGCGCAACGTTCATTTAGCCGGTGGCGTCGGCATTGGTGGTGTGCTGGAGCCGCCGCAAGCTCGCCCCACCATTATTGAAGACGATTGCTTCATTGGCTCGCGTTGCGTTGTGGTCGAGGGGGTCCACGTCGAGCGCGAAGCCGTCCTGGGGGCCAATGTCGTACTCACGCAAAGCACGCACATCATAGACGTTACTGGCTCTGAGCCTGTCCGGTACTTTGGGCGTATTCCGGCGCGTTCCGTCGTTATTCCGGGCAGCTACACGCGCCAGTTTTCAGCCGGTGCCTATCAAGTTCCGTGCGCGCTTATCATTGGGCAGCGCAAGGAGAGCACTGACAAGAAAGTCTCGCTTAACGATGCGCTGCGCGATTATCAGGTCGCCGGCTAACCTCTTGCTGCCTCATGGTGAGAACCATTGAAATTCCTACGCCGCAAAATGTTGTCGTTCTGTATGAGCAGGCCAGTGTCCTGAGCCGCTTCATAGCGGCCTTGCTAGATTTGGGAGTTTTCTTCATTGGGTGGTTTGTTTTGGGCATAGTGCTGTTGGTAATAGATTGGTCTAATTTTTTTTCCTTGCCCGGTCCCACCTTGGTCCTCATTAGTTTGGCTTCATACGTCCTCTATTACGTCGTCTTCGAGGTGTGGAACGCCGGACAGACACCCGGAAAAAGCCTGTTGGGCATTCAAGTCATCCGCTTAGATGGGTATCCGCTGCGTTGGAGCGACGCCTTCATGCGAGCGCTATTGTTTCTTGTCGATGGCCTATTTTCAGGCGGGCTGGTGGGGGTCGTGCTCATGCAGACCAACGCGCGCACTCAGCGGTTAGGGGATATAGCCGCCCACACCACTGTAGTCAACGTACACTACGTGCACTCTGTCAGTTTGGGCGATGTCTCCAACATCTCAACGATCGATGATTATGCCGTCACTTATCCACAAGTGCGCCAGCTGGATGAATCCGATATGCTTTTGGTGAAGACGGTGCTCTTGCGCTGGATGCGCTATCCGAATGCGGCGCATCGGCAGCTTGCCTTGCAATTGGCCGACCGCTTGGCCGGTTTGTTGCAAATTGCGCGCCCTGAGCCTGAAAAGACCTATGAATTTTTGGATACTCTTCTGCGCGATTACATTGTGCTGACGCGCTAAAGGCAGCGGTAGGGCTAACTTTTTGACCTTATTGGGGTTATTCAGATATGTTGTTCAAATGGCTCTTCACCTGCTTAGCCGTGCTCTGGCTTTGGTTGGCGTTGCGGCGCTATTTCTTCGTTTCGCCGCCTCAAGAGGCGCCTCTGCCCGAAGCACTGCAGCCACCTCCTGAGCCAGTGTTGGAGCTAGGCGTCAGTGTGCAACCGCGCGATGACGAGGGGGAATACATTGACTACGAGGAAATCAAGGAGTAATCTCCTTTTCTGCCGTAAGTTCGGTAGTAAAGTAGTGAGTTAGTCGAGCGGCTAGGGCTTTGCCTACCGCCTTTGCCACCTCTTCGGGCGAAGCTTGGCGCAGGCGTGCTACGGAGCCAAAATGCTGCAATAGTTTTTGAGCCGACTTTGGGCCAACGCCCGGAATTTCCGTCAGTTCGGTATGTAAAAAGGCCTTGCTTCGCGTATCGCGATGGAATGAGAGGGCAAAGCGATGCGCCTCATTGCGCGCCTGTTGAATGAGGCGCAGCGACTCCGATTTTTTGTTTAGGTGCAGGGGCACGGGGTCGTCGGAAAAGTAAATTTCCTCCAATCGCTTAGCAATGCCGATGACGGTCGTTTTGTCATCGACCTTCAAAGCGCGCAGGCTCTTCATGGCGGCGTTGAGTTGACCCTTACCGCCATCGATAATGATCAGCTGAGGCAGCGATTGACCTTCTGCCAACAGGCGTTTGTAGCGCCGATAGACGACTTCTTCCATCGAGGCGAAGTCATTGGGGCCTTCTACGGTCTTGACGTAGTAGTGGCGGTATTCGCGTCGGGCAGGCTTGCCGTTTCGGAATACTACACAGCTCGATACAGGATGGCTGCCTTGCAGGTTGGAGTTGTCGAAGCATTCAATGTGCAAGGGCAGTTCTTTCATGTGCAGGTCTGCCTTGAGCACGTTGAGCACGCGTTCGGCTTGCGTCTGCCGATGCGTGCGGTTGATGGCGGCACGTTTTTGCTGCAGTTGGTACTGGCGCGCATTCCACTCCGAGAGGTCGAGTAGTTTTTTCTTATCGCCAATTTTGGGCACGGTTACGGTAACCCCTTCGGGTGCGGCCACCGGAAAGGGAACGATAATTTCTGGGGCATGGCTGCCCATCTTCAAGCGGAGGGCTTCAACGGCATACGACAGCAGGGTGCTAGGGTCTTCGTCCAAGTTTTTCGTCAGCGTCAGGGTGTAAGTGTTGATGATGGCGCCATTCACCACGCGCAAGCAGTGTACGTAAGCCTCCTGCTCATCGGTTACTAAGGCAAACACATCCACATCGCGAATGTTAGGGTTGACCACTGTGCTTTTGCCTTGGTAGTCTTCAAAGAGGGCGAGTTTTTCCTTCACCTCTTGCGCCTGCTCGAACTGCAGGTTTTCGGCGTATCGCTGCATTTCCTCTTGGAGGTGGGCCTTTACGGAGGCAAAGTGCCCGCGCAAGATGTTTTTAATCTGCTCGATTTTGCGCTGGTAGGCCTCTTCGCTTTCGTAGCCTACGCAGGGGGCTGCGCAGTTTTTGATGTGGTATTCCAGGCAAGGTTTGAATTTGCCGCGCGCGATGTTGTGTTCCGACAGGTTCAGTGAGCAGGTGCGCAATTGGAATAACCGCCGAATGAGGTCAGCAATTTGGTCTATGCGCCCCTTGTGAAGGTATGGCCCGAAGTACGTAGAGCCATCGCGTATCACGCGCCGCGTAACGAATACGCGCGGAAAGCGCTCTGCCTTGATACAAAGATAAGCTAAGGGCGATTTCTCGTCCTTGAGCATGACGTTGTATCGCGGCTGGTGCTTCTTGATGAGCGTGTTTTCCAGCAGCAATGCATCGGTTTCCGTTTCTACTACCGTAAATTCGATGCGCTCTGCATGGCGCACCATAGCCTTTGTCTTGGCCGAATGGTGCTTCTTATCGCCAAAATACGACGCCAGCCGATGGCGTAGGTTCTTGGCTTTGCCTACATATAGGATATTCCCTTCCGCATCCAAAAAGCGGTATACTCCTGCCTCAGGCGGTACTACAGGAAAAAATTTTTTGAACTGCTCGGTAGTCATGGTTATGGCTCAACAGGTTTGACTGCCGTCTTGCTCCGAGGCTCGAGCCCTACGCGCCTACTGACTCGAAGAGCACAGGTTAAAACAGCAAATCTCCAAGCGAGTGCTTACAAATGCGCGGTTGCGGCACCCACTCGCCTGTTTTCCAGAGCATGCGCTCCAAATGATAAAAGTTCAATTTGTAGTCGAACTGTGACGGCACGTCGTAGCAATAGCCGTGGTAATAGTATTTTTTCCCCATTTGCCGCGCTAGCTCCATTTCCAGCAGCATGGTAAAATAACCCGGCCGATAGGGTTCGAAGTCCGGGTCAAAAAAGCAATAAGTAGCAGAGACGGCCTTTTTGCCTAGATGCATATAACTACAGGCAAACAGCTGGCCTCGCTCATAAACACACAATTCCATGCCGGGCACCGGCATAGTTGGATCTGGGTGAATAAAGCTGAAGATAGACTCCGGAGGCGCAGCTTTAAATCGCTGAGTATGTTTGAGAAACAACGCCTGTTTCTCATCGGTGATGTGGATAGGACCGCTACGCACCTCTAAATGTGCATTTTTGCGCAGTAGTTTGCGTTGGCTGCGCGAAAGCAGCGGTGGGTAGTCCAATCGAATGCGCAGCGGAAGGGTGCGGCACAGCTCTTCGCAATTGATACCATAGCTGTGTCGGACCATAGAAAACCCTAACAGGCGCCAGCCTCTGGCCAGTAGTTCGTCGAAACGAGCCAACGGCATTGGCTGCAGGTTCAGCCGCTCGTCAATGATACCCTCTAAAAAAACTCGATGCGTGCGCATGGTGTATTACCCCAAAGGCCTTTTTACCTGGAAGGCATGGTCAAACCAGGGGGGATTGCTGTCGTTGGCGCATCTGCCTAAAACCCTCTTACCGTCCTTATTCAACGGTTATTCCGCTCCCAGTTCTCGCTCTACTTCTTCCATTAAAACGTAATCTCTCGCTTCGTTCAGCGTCGGAATAAGCACCAATACTGAGTCTAAACGCGAGATTTCGATCAACTTAAGTACTGCCGGGTGCAACTCGCCAGCAATCACGAAGGTCCCCGTCTCTTTCCACAAGCGGTTCCCCGTCAGAATGGCGCTCAACCCGCTAGAATCGACAAATGTAACCTGGGATAGATCTAAAATCAGATTGCGGGTGCCTTCTTGCTGTAGGAAAATCAACTCGCTCTTCAACTTCGGCGCAATGAGCGAGTCCAGCGTCGGTTCTTCGAGCGTCAGCACTGTGTAGTGCTCTTGCTTGTCTACCTTGTATTTCATGACAGACTGATTTTCAATTTTTAATTAAAAAAAGAAACGGCTTTTCTCGCGTTTTCCCAGCTTAATGCCAGGACAAAAGTAGGGATGCCTTTCGGTACTTAAGCGCATTGCTGGCGGCTTTTTTCTCCGACGATCTTTCTGCTTCGTCTTATTGGGCGCGGACAAAAACAGCCAACGCCGAAACTCGGGTGCGATCTTCAAGAGAAGGAAAGGCTCAGGGCATGCTCCTGAGAAGGTGTTAGCAGTACCCGTGAGGAGCTGATTACTCTTGGGGCAACTTAATCAGTATTGCGCCTTGAGGAATATTTGCGCTTCCTCTACTCGAGGATGCCTCGTCGGTCTTTCGGTTCGTCATACAGCGCAACAGCTTGCCAGTCCAGCGCGTGTTGCCGTCGTTTTACCCTTTACATCCCTAAGAATAGGGCTTTTGCCACTTTTGTTTATCAGCACGCCGGCTGTGCAGGTGTTTTGACAAAAAATGCCTATGAAAAAGACATTTTCTAACCGATGGGTAGTTCGACGCCCTTTTGCAGTGCTTGTCGTAGCGGCATGGCTGGCTGCTTTTTCTGTGGGTGCACAGACCTCGAGAGACACCGTTCCATTGTTGCTGGACTTTCCACTATTGGATTTGCCGTATCAGACTTATGCCTCCCGCACTTACGGCAATTTTCTGGCGAGTTATGGCTCGCCAAGCCCTAGGCAAAGCCTGCAGGTGACGACCAACTTCTACAGCGCGGCGCACTTTGGGTTGAAAAAGGCTTTTAAGGGAGTGGAGCCCCTGGTGCTGAAAGAACTACTCACCTACGGTTCTGCGTTTCTCTTCGACGCGCTTACTATCACCTTGCCTCTGGGTGATGCTTGGCTTCACGAAGAATACCACCGTGCTGTATTGACGCGCCGAGAGATCAAAAGTGCCAACGAAATCAACAGTTTCCCGCCGCTTGGTCAGGGTGCTTATCGAGTATACCGCATTACTGATGCCGATTTAGAACATTTGCACGACAACCACCCCAACGATTGGCGCCGATTACAAGTGGCGGGTAAAGAAGGTGAACTGTATTTGCTACAGACGCTTCAGCGCAACAACTTCTTTTACCATCAAAACCTTCCGAACCTTCCGCTTTATTGGCTCACTACCATCTCTACAGGAGCTTACGTACGCGCATGTTATAAGGCGAGTATAGACAGCACGACAGCCGAGCTTGAAAAAAAAGAAGGGAACGACATGTTAGCTCGGGATTTTACTGGGCCAGACTACACCGCTTGGGTGTATTCGCTCTTTCGGCCGGAATTGCGGTATGCAGCGCGCGGCGCCCACCCCTCAGGTGTGGGCATTAATCGCTACATCAGGTTTACCGACCTTACGTCGGAAGAGTTGGAATTCCTCAAAAAGCAAGGGCGGCTGCAATGGCTTAACTTTTTGTCGCCCACACTCTTCGGATTTTCCAAAATTCGCCTAAAAGGCAGCCCACAGGGCGATCACTACGGCAACTTTGCCGTGCGGAGCATTATCACTCCGTTTGGGAACGATATCTCCGTCGAAGTCTGGTATCAAAACCCTAAGTATAACTTCTTTGCCTCGCTTCACAATTACTTGAATAAGGACAAGCAGTTTGTAGGTATAGAGGCAGGCATGGTGGATCAACCCATTCTCAATGGAAGGATAGGTCTAAGCCCGCGCTTGATGTTGTGGCAACAGCCGGAAAATCTGGCTTTCACCACAGATAAGGGAAAGTTAGGCGGCCTTTTAGGGCTGAAGGCACGCGCCAATTTAGGCCGTTTTACCCCCTATCTTGAGGTAGAGGGCAAAACGGCCGGTTGGGTTATGGGCAATGTGTTTTTAGAGGAGAATATTGGCTTAAGTGCAGGGGTGAGCGTGTTCTTTCGGTAGATTAGGCCTTAGCCAACCTGTCCATGTACAGTGGTGCCCAGGCATAGAGCTGCTCCAGACTTTACGCCTGGGCGTTGCTTATCTATTTAGCGGTAGCGTCCAACGCGTTTTCGATGCGGCGCAAACAGTCGCCGTAGTGCTGTCGGGTGATGGTGTCGTTCGCGATGTTGATAGCCGCCATGAGGTCGGCTTTAAGTTGCTGCAGTGTGGCTAGGGCTAAGGAGGGAACGTCGGAGTAATAGAGGTTAGGCGTTTGCGTAATGTTGGGCGATTTCACCAGTGCACTCACCTTTTCGATAAACATTTTCTGTAGGTTGCGGCGCTGAAGACTGACAGCAGAGCGAGCGGGTAGTTCGCTCCAGATGCCGGTGCGCAGGTCATCGAAGAGTTGGGCGACGGTATAGGTTTTAGGGTCGAGGACTTCGTTTTCGAGCATGCGCTGTAGGCGCGCTGAGCTGAAGAGGCTGTTCAGGGTGTTTTCCTGCAGGCGCAAGAGAGTAGAAACGCCACTCTCGGGGCGCAGTAGGCGCAGGATTTTGGGTTCAAAGAGCCATTCAGGGGTTTGGAAGAGGTGTTTATGTAGG
>CALHAM010000114.1 GCA_937934275.1 uncultured Saprospiraceae bacterium
GAAAGAGATGGTGCATATCGCTGCGGGCATTGCCGCTGCCTGCGCCTTTCGACTGAGGGTAAACGTGTTCAGCGCTAATGCCCAAAGGGCCGCCGTTCTGATACAAGTATTGGCGCGGGTTTTGAGTGCGGTCTAAATACAGGGCATAGGCCGAGTAAATGCAGCGCACGCTGTCGTCGTCAGCAGCATAGACCCGTACGTACATTGTGTCGCGGGCGTTCGCATAATTCAGCACCGTCGAAGGCTTGTAGTTGGCCACCAGCGCCTGATAGAGAGCAGAGCCGCTTAACGCCGGGTACACGGGTGTGTAGACCTGAGCCTGGAGCGGGCAAAGAGTTAAAAGCCCAAGTGAAATCAGGGCGGGCAGAAACCATTGGCGAATGGGCAATAGGTCGGCAGGAGGAAAACGGCGGGTAAAGGAAGTAAAGCAATACATATGTTCAGCAAAAGGACGGTTTTCCGATTATTAACCCCCATCACATCTTTTAGCACGAGGTGCCTTCTGGACGCGACAACGCAATGCAGTGTTAGTACTCGCTCAGCGAATAGTTCCTTCTGTCTTTCGTTTCAGTTGCCCTTTGGCGTGGTTCAGCCCAAAGGTCCACTCCTTATGTCTTCTACAGCCTATTGAGGAAAATTTCTCCGCGGCATCCAGCGCCGATGGCGAAGGAATTCAAAAGCGATGGGCGACAGCGACACGGCGATGATGCCAAAAATTACTATCTCAAAATTGTTTTTCACTACGGGGATTTGGCCGAAGTAATAACCGGCCAGCGTTAAGGTGGTTACCCACAAGATGCCCCCCCCTATGCAATATCCGATGAAACGTCGATAGCGCATTTGGCCCACGCCCGCCACAAAAGGCGCAAACGTGCGCACGATGGGCACAAAACGAGCAATGACGAGCGTGCGGCCGCCGTACTTCTCGTAAAACGCTTGAGTGCGCTCGACGTGCTTGCGTTTGATAAACCAGTAATCTCGCGTAAACACCCGGTCGCCCAAGAACTTGCCGAAAAAATAGTTGGTGTTATCGCCCAAGATGGCTGCGAAAAACAGGATGGGAATGAGCAGCCACACGTTAAGGATGCCCGTCTTAGCCGTAATAGCGCCGGCAGCAAACAACAGCGAGTCGCCGGGTAGAAAGGGCGTCACCACCAGGCCTGTTTCGCAAAAAATAATAAGCGCAAGCAGCACATAGGTTAATAGCTGGTAATCGCGCATGATATTTTCTAAGTGGACATCTAAATGTCGAATAAGGTCGAAAAACTCGGCTAACAGGTCGAACATGAGGTGTGGGCTAGGATAAATAAGAGGTATTCTGCTATCGGTCAAGGTTGGGCCACCACTGCGGTAGTTAGGGCGCGCAGGTGTTGGCCATTGGAGAGCACGAGAGTTAATTCTAAGGTGGCGAAGCCGCTAACTACGCCCTCGGGTAGTTCGACTTCGAGCGTCAGGGGACCCGCTTCGGCGGGCTGATCCGGCCAGGTGGCCAGCTCTTGGCCCAACACCGAGAGTAGGCGCAGGCGAACACGGCCGCTTTCAGGCAGGAAGGTCTCTATTCTACCCCAACCGCGCCAGGGGTTGGGCACAAGGCGCAGCGGCAATGGCAACGCCTCTGGTCCACGGACCGCCACCGTTTGGCAATTGTTGGGCAGCTCCGGGCAATACAGCCGGCGGGCCAGCGTACAGTCGAGGATGAAAGGGTTGGGTTTGTTTTCCTGGTAAGGAGCGATGCGCCAGGTTTTGATGAGTTCTGCCGAGTCGGCGCGGTCTTCGTAATGCCACTGGCAAAGCGTAGGGCGCTGGTTTTCGAAAAAATTAGGGTCCGCATTGAGCGCTTCGCTCGTATACATGGTGTAGAAGTAGAAGATTGCTCGCGCTAAATCCCCCTTTGCAGCCTGGCGCGGCTCGAAGTAGTCGCTGTTCGACTTGCTGTAAAGGTGAGCATTAATCACCGGCTTAGAAGTGAGCACGAAGGTTTTATAGAACCACTGTTGGGTCTGTTCGTCAGGTATGTTGGCAAAGGGCTTGTTGCTGCGCGCCTCGTTGACGGGCGTGCGCGCCGGAAAGAGGTGGTGCATATCGCTGCGGGCATTGCCGCTGCCGGCCCCCTTCGATTGGGGGTAAGCGTGTTCGGTACCAATGCCCAAGGGGCTGCCGTTCTGAAACAAATATTGACGCGGGTTTTGGGTGCGGTCCAAGTACAAGGTATGCGTAGAGTAGATGCAACGCACACTATCGTCGTCGACAGCATACACGCGAGCGAACATCGTATCGCGTGCATTGGCGTAGTTCAGCACTGTCGTAGGTTTGTAGTGAGCCACCAGCGCCTGGTACAAAGCAGATCCGCTCAGCGCCGGATAGACCGGAGTGTAGACTTGAGCCTTGAGCGGGCTAAGGCATATGAACACCAGTGAAAGCGAGGCAACGAAAGATGGGTTGCCTGTAGGCAGTGGCTTGGCAGACCAAAAGCGGTGGATGGCAGAAATAAAACGATGCATATTTTTCATCAAAAAAACGACTTGCGACTCATATGCCCCTCATTTCGTCTTTTTGCGCTGCTGTTGTTCGCGTTTGGCCTGTTCTTCGCGCAGGCGCTGCTGTTCGCGCACCATGGCGTCAATGCGGTCGCGCCAGCCGCCCGATTTGCGCGGGCGGTTCTTATTAGCTTCCAATTGTTGCTTGATTTTATCGTGATCAATCAAGAAGGCCTTCGTGAAGAACGTTTGGCCAATGTTAAGCAGGTTGCTGAAGCACAAATACAGCGTTAAGCCCGAGGCAAAGCTGTTGAAGAAGAACATGAACATGACGGGCATACCGTATTGCATGTACTTCATGACGCGCATTTGCTCCTGGTTACCCATGGCGGCGCTGTCCATTTGGCGCATCGAGTACCAGGTATACCACAGCGTCGTTGCTACCCAGATGAGGGTGAAAGCACTCAAATGACTGCCCAACCCCCAGACGTGGAACGGTAGGCGTAGCGCTACGTCGTAGCTCGAGAGGTCTTCGGCCCATAAGAAACCCGCTTGCCGAAACTCGATGGCCGCCGGAAAGAACCGATACAAAGCAAACCAGATAGGCATCTGCAACAACACCGGCAAGCAGCCACCCAAGGGGTTGACCTTGAACTCGGAGTACAGCTTCATCGTCTCCACCGACAGCGTTTGCTGGTCGTCGCCGTACTTCTTACGCAGTTCCTCAATCTTGGGCTTCAGCGCCGACATTTTTGCCTGATTGTACACGATGCGGTATGTCAGCGGATACAACAGCAACTTGACGATGAGCGTCAGTACCAGGATGATGATACCTGCGTTGCCGATGAAACGGGCCAGTAGGTCGAACAGCGGATGAATGACCCAGCGGTTGATGGCCCCGAAAAGGCTGGAACCAAAAGGAATAATGTCTTCTAGTGACATTCCGTAGGCGCGCAGCAGTTCAAATTCGTTAGGACCGGCAAACACGGTCATGTGCGCCTCTCCTTCTTGAAGGGGAATGCGGGCTGAGGTGCGCAGAGTCTTTAGGGCGGGGTCAGCATTGGTGCGCATCACCGTTTCGCCCGTAAATTCCGTGAACGTAAAGTTGCGCGCGATAAGAGAAGTGTTGAAGAACTGATTAGCGTGGCTCACCCAGCGCACGGGTCGGTCGCCCAGCGTTTCAATATCGTCGCTGCGGCAGTTGCAGTAGTCGGGCGAGTTATCCTCGGGCTTGAAATAGACCGTAGACATAGTGCGCTCGTAGTCCTCATTAGGTTCGAGTTTATCCAAGTGGTTGACCCACTTCAAGTACAGCGCCTCCTGCCCAGGGGCGAGCGTTTGGCTGGGTTGATGCACGCGCACGCGATAGTCCAGCTCGTAGTTGTCTTCGCTAAGCGTGTAGCGCTGCTCTAGATAGCCGCCCTGGTTGGTCGGTGCGCGGAAAATAAGCGTGCGACCTTCCTTAGTCGGCTCGAAGTAGAGCTCCGCGGTGCTGATGCGATTGGGAGTACCCGCTGCCGGAACGAGATATTCAAAGCGGTTGTTCGGATTGGCCAACAAGCGCACAGGTGTTTTCACCAGTCTCCCCGAGCTGTCGGGACGGCTCTTGGCGTACTTTTTCAAAAAAACCTCTTCGATGCACCCGCCTTTGTTAGTAAAAGTAATGCGCACTAAGTCGTTTTCCAATACGAAGTGCTGGCTTTGGCCCACAGCCGCTGGCGCAAACACTCCATAACGACCCAAAAGAGCACTCGTATCCGGTGTCGTCTGAGCAGTTGTAAGCACCTGATCCTGCGAAGGGGTGGCCTCTGCTGCTGGAGCATCTGTCGCAGCTGGAGCTGGCTCGGACGGCTTAGGCGGTGCTGAATATTGCATCCACAAGTACACCAGCAGGAAAATCAGCCCCATGCCGATGACCGTGTTAAGTGTGCTCTGTTTATCTTCCATATTCATTCATTCTTTCCTCCGAAGCCGGTCCATTGCCGTTTTGAACGGCTCCGCTAAAAACGCCGCAAAAGTAGCAGAAAATAAGCGACGCGTTTGCACGCTTATTTATCTAATGAGGTTTCCTAACTTCTCAAGCGGCAAAACATCTTTGCCGCAGATTGGAGCGGCTACAAGCCGCCCACAAAAACGACTCATCTGGGCCACACCTATCTTACTCGGCGACTGTCCTCCCATTGCTGTGCGCCGAAGTAGCGCCGATTTACAGCATTTTTTCTTAGACACAAAAAAATTATCGGGCAAATATTTTTCATAAGTGTAAAAGTTGCCTTAACATTGCCCCAAGTAGTTTTTGTGTTTATTTGTTTGGGTTAGAGTCCCTCGCTGCAATAAGCGGGGGATTTCTATTTGTAAACCTCAACAAATCAGGCTATTAGCTCCACTTGCGCAATTGCTGAAGCACGGCCTTGAGGTCTTTGGGTAGATCGGCGTGGAACTCCACGCGTTCTCCCGTTGCAGGATGTTCGAAGCGTAAGCGAAAAGCGTGGAGTGCGGTGCGTTCCAACAAAGGGCGCTCTTCGCCGCTAAACTTACCGCTCTTGTACGCCCGCCCTTTAATCTCCGAGAGGTACAAAGCCGGTCGCCGCCCGTAGAGTGCATCTACCACCAGCGGATAGCCAATACTTTGCAAATGCACGCGCGCTTGGTGAGTGCGGCCAGTTTTCAGCAGCGCCTCCACTAAAGTAAAATGTTGGAAGCGCTCCAACACGCGGTAAAATGTCAGCGAGGGTTTGCCCCAAGGGCCAACGACCATCTTACCCGCTATGCTGGGATGTGGGCCAATAGGTTTATCTATCTCGCCTTCGCTCTCCTGCACCACACCGTCCACCAAGGCCAGATAAAACTTATCCACTGCATGATGTTCAAACTGGAGCGACAAATGCCGATGAGCCTCCTCGGTGCGCGCAAAACACAACACACCGCTGGTTTCGCGGTCAAGCCGATGCACTACGAAAACCCGCCCATAGCGGTGCTCCAATTGCTGGTGCAAGTTTTCAGCATTGCCGAAGCGATCCGCTATGGTGAGCAAATGCGGAGGCTTGTTCACCACCAATACGGCGTCATCTTCGTAGAGCAAGTCTAATTTGATCATGCGAAAACCTCGGAGAAAAACAACTGCGAAAAAAGCGGCTTAAGGAGAAGGACGGAAGGACTCAGAGGTCCTGTGATTGCCGTTAGGCCAGATAGTCTTTAGTGCATCAAAACGCCGAATTCGGAAGAGGTAATGCGCCAAGACGATACTTCCCCGATACCTCCCGGCTCGATTGGGTGGGCCAACCCTGTGAGTTCGCACTAAGTCGTTGAAAAGGCGCCTTTTATGCAGGGTTTTGGCGTAATTCTGGTAAAGGGACAGGTGCGCTTGCACGATAGCACCCATAGCACGCCATTGACCTTGAAGCAAAAAACGAACGCCTGCCACACCGTCGAGCAGCAAACGCACCGGAATGAGCCACAGCAGTTTGGCTGTAGTTTCGTTTTTGAGCAAGGTGAACAAACTGTTCCGAAAATTAAGAAATACCTTACGCGGGTTTTCGTACTCTAGCGTGCCGCCGCCGAGGTGATAAACGACCGATTGCGGAATACACCACACCGAATAGCCTGCGCGCTTGAGCCGCCAACACAAGTCAATTTCTTCATTGTGAGCAAAGTAGTCGCCATCAAAGCCGCCAAAACGGCGGTACAGTTCGGCGCGAATAAAAAAGGCGGCCCCTGAGGCCCAGAAACACTCCTGAGGCCGATCGTATTGCCCATGGTCTTGTTCGCAATAGCTGAAGATGCGTCCGCGGCAAAAGGGATAGCCCAGTCGGTCAATCCATCCGCCCGCAGCGCCAGCATATTCAAAGCGCTTTTTATCGCGCCAGGCTAAAATTTTAGGCTGTGCTACAGCCATATGCGCATCTGCCTGCATGGCTTCTAACACGGGAGTCATCCAACCGGGAGTTACTTCAACATCGGAGTTAAGCAGAACGAAGACCTCGGCCCCCTCGATGCGCGCCAGCGCTTCGTTATAGCCCTGAGCGAAGCCGTAGTTCCGCTCCAGCAGCAAAACGTCTACTTGCGGGAAACGCGCGCGCAACATAGCCACAGAGTGGTCGGGCGAGCCGTTGTCGGCCACTACAACGCGCGCGCCGGCGCTGTGAGCCAATACACTGGGCAGGTACGTCTCCAAATGGGCACACGTATTGTAGTTGAGCACCACAATAACAACCTCATCTGGAGCGCACACAATTCGATGGGAAGAAGGCTGTGCGCGCAAGCGTGCCATGCACTGTTGGATAGCCTCCCGGTCAACCTCAATTTGGGCGCGTAGCTGTTGCAAGTCGCGGAGTCTGCGGTCTTTTCGAATAAATTCCAACACTTCTATGCGCAGCGACTGGCCGTACAGATCGCCCTCAAAACCGAGCAGATGAACTTCAATAACGCGCTCTTGGCTGCCTGCCAACGTAGGCCGATGGCCGATGTATAGCATGGCATCGTAAGCGCTTCTGTCGGTCAAATAAGCGCGGGCAGCGTAGATGCCGTCTGGTGGCACCAGCTGGCGCGCTTCTTCCAGCGCTAAGTTGGCCGTAGGGAAGCCAATGGAGCGCCCCAGCCGATTACCCGACACGACCGTTCCATTGAGGGCATAGGGGTGCCCCAATAATCGGTTGGCGTAGGTCAAGTCGCCCGCCTCTAAAGCGCGGCGTATTTTGGTAGAGCTGATCGTTACCTCTTCAATGAGCTGGGGCGGAATCTCTACCACCTGAAAAAAACCTCGAGCTTCGTAGCGGCGTAAAAAGTCAATATCGCCCTCGCGCTGACTGCCAAATCGGTGGTCATACCCAACGACGATCACTGCCGGCTGCAAGTAGCGCATGAGAAAATCCTCGACATATTGCTGGGCGGAACAGCGCGCAAATTCGCGGGTAAAAGGAGCGAATATGACGTAGTCTATCCCTGCCTGCTCTAAGAGGCGTGTTTTTTCGGAAGTGCTGGTAATGAGGCGAAATGACGCATCTTCGGGGTGCAACACCGTGCGCGGATGCGGCTCAAAAGTGAGCACGGCGCTAGGGCTGCCGCGCTCCTGGGCCAAGCGCCGCACGTGTTGCAGAATATGCTGGTGCCCTACATGGACGCCGTCGAAGGAACCAATCGTCAGCACGGCGTTCTTCAGCGATGGCAACTGCTCAAGATGGTGAAAGACCTGCATGGCGGCGGCAAAGATAGACCGAGCGCTTCACGATGGAGGAGCGAACCGTAAGGAAGACAAATGCCGTATCTTCGAAAGGCTAGCTCATACGACTTGGCCTTAAAAACTGAGGAAAGGCCGCAAGGAGAGAGAACACCGCGCCTTCAGTGCCCAGGTACTCCACTGCCGGAAGCGTTCTCACCAAGGGTGTAAATACGATACTCTGTTCCAAAGGCCTTGACCACACTTTCTAAGCGTTGGGGGTGCGTGTCGGTAATGAAGATTTGTCCAAACTGCCGCATCCACAACAAAGCAATGAGTTGCTGCACGCGCTGCTCATCCAGTTTGTCGAAGAGGTCGTCGAGCAGCAATAGAGGAGCCGTGCCCTTAACTTGGCGGAGCACTTCGTATTGAGCCAAACGCAAAGCCAATAGGAAGGACTTAAGTTGCCCTTGCGAAGCATATTTTCTAATCGAATATCCGTTTAAGGTGAGGCTCAAATCGTCTCGATGTGGCCCTACGGAGGTGCGTTCTAGCGCGCGATCGCGCTCGCGATAAGCAACGAGCTCGGCCGCGAGGTCATCCGAGTCACCGCCGCGCTCCAAGCCCAAGGCTACGGACTCCCGAGTGCCTGCAATCTCGGCATAGATTTCCTGGAAGAGAGGGGCCAATTGTTCCACAAAGGCGGAGCGCATCTGCCATAGGGCGGCTGCAGGGCCGGCCATTTGGCGGTCGAAGGTCTCCAACAGTAGAGCGTCGAAGCGGCGCTGTTCGGCAAAGGCTCTGAGCAGAGCATTGCGTTGCTTAAGCAGTGAGGTGTATATAGTCAGCTGGCTCAAGTACACCAGCGACAACTGCGACAGGGTGGCATCGAGAAAACGCCGGCGCTCCTCGCTACCTTCCTGAACGAGCGAAATGTCGTCGGGCGAAATCATGACTACTGGAAAACGCCCGATATAATCCATGAGGCGCGGAAAAGGTGAGCCGTTTCGCTCTACTTCTTTGCGCTGACCGTCGTATTTGACGACGATGTGCTCTGTCTCGCCGTTGCGTTCGAAATACCCCTCGAGGCGGTAGAAGTCGGCTCCGTGTTCCACTAGGTATTTATCGGACAAGCGGTGATGGCTGCGCGTTAGGCACAACACATGAACGGCTTCGAGCAAATTAGTTTTACCTGTGCCGTTAGGACCTGCAAAGCCGTTAAGGCGAGGCGACAGCTCGACGCGGTGCTGGGTGTAATTTTTAAAATGCGTCAGCTGGAGCGTCTTTAGAAATAACGCACTCACCCGCTCAGAAGCCGTAGGTAAAGGCAAAGCGATATTGCCAAGGGTTTTCAAAAGTATTGATATCGCTCCCGATGTAAAAGTCGTAGAGGATGGCGATTTCCTGACCAAGGCCGCCGCGCCCACCGCCAAAGTTATGGCCAATGCCTATGGCGGTCAGCGGTCGGTTGCGCCGGACTTTGAAAAAATTGAACCCATCCGTCTCGACGTATTGGTCGGAGCGCGTGCCTATTTCTCCTTGGAGAAAGAAACCCCGAAACACGTGTATGCGCCCGAAAAGCGCCACTTCCGTATCGAACAAGTTGAACACGCTAACACCCCGAATTTTCAGATAAGTGTAGTTGACGCCAACGCGAGGCCCCATAGAAAAAAACGGCACAATTTTGTAGCCCACCATCGGAGACAAGTTGAAGCTAAACACCGAAGAAGTGTTGGAGCTGCCTAAACCCACACCGAAAAAGCCACCGTACCAGAGATTGTCTTTGAAGGAGTACTCTTTACCCGTTCGCGTTTCGGTTGGGCGCCGATTTTGTTGCGCAAATACCGGGTGGAGTATCCCTGTGAGAGCCATTAGGAGAATAGCGGAAAGATGAGCTTTCATGCCAAAGCATTTTTAAACAGTTTTAAATACAGCTGAAAAATCGTCGTGTTGTTGACGAAGCGGGTACCTCTGTGAGTATTCAGATGAAAAAAAAAGAACAACTGCTATTTTCGCCGCCCAGAAGGCGCATCTGGGCACAAAGAAACGCCGTATTTAGCGCATAGTGCCTTCCCAAACTTGTTTCAAAAGCCGAGAGCAGCCCTGTTTGCCAACATTTTTACTTTTCTCCCTCTTTTTAGTGTGCATCTTGCCTTAGAACCGAGTGGACTGCTCTGCAAGATTCTTTCTTACCCTGGCTTTTAAACATCACTTCTTTTATTATGCTCAATTACTTACTGCATAGGTACGGATGGCCTTTGTGGCTACCCCTGCTGTTTTTCTCGGCTGTATCTAAGGCCCAGACAATTACCGGTATAGAGCAAGAGATCTCGGTGCCCATAGGGGTTCATTTGTCCCTAACGGAGTGGCAGGTCTATCGCCTGAATCCGGAAAGCGTTCAGCAGGTGCTGGTGGAGGCTCCGGAGAGTGCCTCGTTTACTTTGCGCCTGGGCAATCGCTACGAGTGGGCGCTCCGCCTCCAGCCCAGTCGGGTGCTCGCTCCGGGCTATTTTTTACAGGTGGCAACGGAGGAAGGCGTACAGGTATACCGACGCCCGCGCCACATTGCCTTTCGGGGCTACGAGGCTAAGGGCGCTGGGAAAGTGCGCCTGACGGTTGATCGGGATTTGCTCTACGGTTTTGTCGAGTCGGGTGGTGAACGCTACTACATCGAGCCGCTGTGGTATCATCAGAGCGATGTTCCGCGCGATCTCTTTTTGGTTTATCCGATGAGTGCGGTAATAAAAGAGCACGACCACCACCACGGCGAGTGTACGCTGCTGGCCGCCGAGGAACAAGAGCAGTATTTCGAAAAAAAGAAAGACGACGTAGCGGAAGCCTCGGGCTGCTATGAAATTGAGATCGCTATTGCTTCCGATAAGTCCATGTTCAACAAATACGGCTCCGTGGGGGCTGTAGAAGCGCGCAATATCGGCATCATCAATAATGTGCAAGGGGACTACACGGGTGTCTTCAACCACGACATGGAGTTTGTCATTGTAACGCAGTTTGTCGTAACAGGCACCGACCCTTGGACGAGCTCGACTGACCCCGGCCAATTGTTAGCTTCTTTCCGGAACTGGGGTAATTCGAATGGTTTTGGCGTCCCCTTCGACAATGGCGAGCTATGGACCAACCGCGACTTCGACGGCAGCACCATTGGCATTGCCTACCTCAACGGCATGTGCAACTCCAACAAGTACCACTGCCTGCAAGACTTTTCGAGCAACTCCGAGCTGCTGCGCTGCTTAACATCGCACGAGATTGGGCACAACATGTCGGCCAACCACGACCCTGTGGGTGGGGGAAGCTGCCCACCCGACTACATCATGTGCCCCTTTGTGAGTACGTCTAACAGCTGGAGCAGCAACTCCGTCAATGTCATTAGCAATTATATCACCAACCGCATCAATGCGGGTTGCTTCCAGCCCTGCGGCTCCAGCCAGCCGCTGACGGCTGATTTTGACTGGTCGCCCAATCCAGCCTGTCGGTTGCAACAGGTGCAGTTCACCGACCAATCTACGGGCAACGTTACATCGCGCAACTGGATATTTCCGGGCGGATCACCAACCTCATCTACCCAACAAAACCCGGTGGTTACCTGGAGCACGGCCGGTACCTATAATGTCGTGCTCACCGTCAGCGGCCCTGGTGGTACAAGCTCTATCACCAAACCTGTGCTTATTCGCCCCACTCCGTCGGCAAACTTTACTTTTACGTACAACGGCCTGACGTACAATTTCACCAACACCTCGCAGGATGCGACGACCTTCAACTGGGATTTTGGCGATGGCGAGAGTAGCAACGAGGAAAACCCCACGCACACTTATGCGGAGTCTGGTATCTACACGGTAACGCTGACGGTCAGCAACGACTGTGGAACGGCGGTTCGCACCGTCGTCATTAACACGATACCGACTGCAGACTTCTCCGCTGACCCTACGGCTGGGTGCGCGCCTATGGTCGTGCAGTTCATCAACGAGTCCTCGTCAAATGCCACTTCATTCATTTGGCAATTCCCGGGCGGCTCGCCGGCCAGTTCTAATTTGAAGAACCCCATCGTCTCTTACCAGGTTTCGGGCACCTATTCGGTAACGCTGACAGCTATTAATTCTTCGGGGACTAGCCAAATCACGAAGACCAACTACATCACAGTGCAGAACATTCCATCCTCGAACTTCAACTTTAGCGTAGATACGTTAAAGGTAACCTTTAACAACACCTCTCAAGGGGCGAATACATTCCTGTGGAATTTCGGAGATGGAAATACCAGCACAGCGCAAAATCCGGTGCATACGTATGCCCAAAGCGGCACGTATACGGTAACCCTCACGGCCAGCAACGCTTGCGGAAGCAACACTTCGACGAAAACCGTAACGGTGGTAGGGCCTCCGCTGGCCAACTTTACGGCAACACCTACCTCAGGCTGCGGACCGCTCAACGTACAATTCACCAACACCTCGCTGGGCGCGACGTCGTATGCTTGGCAATTTCCCGGTGGCACGCCCGACACTTCGTCGGCCCAGAACCCCACCGTTACCTACTCCACACCAGGCATTTACAGCGTGACGTTGATCGTTACCAACACCTTAGGCTCAGACACACTGACGCGAAACAATTACATCACAGTCCTTCCGCCGCCCACAGCTGGCTTTACGGCAACCACCAACGGCTTGGAGGCGACGTTTAGCAACACCTCCCAAAATGCCGACAGCTATGCCTGGGACTTTGGCGACGGCAACACCAGCGCGGAGCAAAACCCTGAACACACTTATGCGCAAGACGGCCTTTACACCGTAAGGCTCATTGCCACCGGCCCCTGCGGGGTGGATACCTTCGAACAAACCGTTACCATCGTTACGCCGCCCACGGCGGGCTTTACGGCCAGCCCAACGAGCGGTTGCGGGCCGCTGGAAGTGCAGTTCACCAACACCTCCTCCTCTAACAGCACGTCGTTCCAGTGGGCGTTCCCGGGCGGCACTCCCGACACCTCTACAGCGCAAAACCCAACGGTAACTTACACCGCGCCGGGTGTCTATTCGGTAACGCTCATCGTTGCCAACGCCGCCGGCACCGATACGCTGACGCAGACGAATTTGATCACTGTAGGGCCACCACCCGTGGCAGGTTTCACGACTACCCTCAACGGCGCCGAAGTAACGTTCACCAACGCCTCGCAAAACGCTAACAGCTATGCCTGGGACTTCGGCGACGGCAACACGAGCACGGAGCAAAGCCCCACGCACACCTATACGAACGACGGAACCTACACCGTGAGGCTTATCGCCACCGGCCCTTGCGGCACAGACACTTTAGAGCAAACGATTACCATCGCTACACCGCCCACGGCAGGCTTCACGGCCTCGCCTACCGCAGACTGTAGCCCGTTGACGGTGCAGTTCACCAATACGTCGTCGAGCAACGCCAGCGAGTTCCTCTGGCTCTTCCCCGGCGGATCGCCTTCGTCATCCACGGAGCAAAACCCGGTAGTTACGTATTCCACCGCCGGCACGTATTCGGTTACGCTCATCGTGTCTAACGCTCAGGGCAGCGATACGCTCACCCGAACCCATTTCATCCACGTGCTGGAAGATGCCAACGCCTCGTTTACCAGTACTATTAACGGTGCAGAGGTCTCCTTCCAGAATACTTCCTCGAACGCCAATACATTTTTGTGGTACTTTGGCGACGGCAATACGAGCAGCCAGGCGAACCCCACTTACACGTACACCGAGGACGGGACCTATACCGTCGTGCTCGTTGCCAGCAACTCTTGCAATGCAGACACCTTTGCGCAAACAATTACCATTACCACACCGCCCACGGCAAGTTTCACAGCCAGCCCAATGACGGGCTGCGGGCCACTCGTTGTGCAATTTACCAACGCCTCTTCAAGCAACGCCGTTGAGTTTTTCTGGGAATTCCCGGGCGGCACGCC
>CALHAM010000115.1 GCA_937934275.1 uncultured Saprospiraceae bacterium
CGAGCGCTATATTCATTGATGAATCCGGGCGTCAGGGTGTCGGTGCGATTGGAAATGGCCCATCCGGCCCAGAACATCCATTGAGGGTCGTAGAAATTAGGCAGCGCCAGCGGGCCGCTGACAAAAGCCGTGTCTGGTGCAGCATTGTTCAGGAAGGTGTCTGGCGGCAGGTTAAAGTTTTCAAACGATACGGTCATTTGTGCCGAAAGGCTGTTGAAGCCGATGAGGGCCAGAAATAGAAGTTTGTATTTCATACGCTTTACGATGTGATAAGATGAAAGTTGTTTCGAAACATCAAGCCTTTTCCAGCAGGCTTTTAGAAATCCCACTGTAGCCCGGCTCGGTAATGGCGTCCAGGCATAGGTCGGCGTTCAACGATAAAGTATTCGGCGTTCCAGGCGTTCTCCAAGTGCGCAAAGACACCTACTTGCCAGCCGGTTTTGCGCCAATAATATTGCATGCGCAGACTGCCGATGCAAAAGGCGGGCACAGGCTCATTCAGGCCAGCCACTTCGCTGGTATAGCGTTGAAAAAGAATAGTTTGAAAGCGGCGCCACTGAAGCGAGAGCTCAGCCGCAGCCTGATGTACAGGCACGTAGAACAGTTGGCTGCCGCTCTCGATGCGTGGGAGGGCGATAGGGCGCTCGTTGGTGGAGCGCGTGTAGTCGTAGCTAAGGCTTAAGCGCATCTCCCCCCACGCCGTACTGCGTTGGAGGTTGAAGCGGCCCTCAAAGCCACGGCTCCACACTTCGGCGATGTTTTGCGGAGCAAAAAAAGGCTGACCACTCTGCCGCGCCCAAAGAATCCAGTCTCGAATGCGGCGCTGATAAGCGGTTAAGCTAAGGCGGTATTGCCAAACATTGAGCGAACTCTTGTAGACGAGTCCTAACTCTTGGCTCCAGCCATTTTCAGGGCGCAGATAGGGGTTGCCGCCGGGGTTCCAGTAACGATCGTTGAGGGTTGGGATGCGGTAGTGGCGTGCGACCCGGGCATTCACCTGCCAACGACCGAATAACGCCCCTTCAAAGCCAAATCCTGGCGTAATGGGCGCCCATTGGCCGTCTATTCGTTCGAACCGCGCGTCAATTTGAGCTTTCCAGCGCTCAGCCTGCCAGCTCCAAGCGTTAAAAAGGGCGAGGCGCTGCTGTTGGATCTCGCGGGCATAAGCAGGCGCATAGGCATGCGTCAGGGCATAGGTGAGTGCAGTCTGGGTGCGCAAGTGGTCGGTGAGAGAATGGGTAGTCTCTACTTCGCTCAACAGCATGCGAAAGCGGTTGCGCGCATCTTGGCGGAGTAGCGAGTCGCGGTAGTGGTTGACTTCGTCGAAATACCCCAAGCGCATTTCCCAAAGGCCGTAGTGGGCGGGCTTTTGCCAATGCAGCATGGCGCGCCAGGCTGCATCCCGTTGTTCGGCTACACTGCGCCGCTGCACAAGGGTAGGGGGGATTTGGCGATGGGTGTGTTGTTGCCAAAGGCGCAGCGCTAAAATGGCGCCCTCGGCGCGAGGGCGCAGCAAAACCTCCTGTAGCAGACCTTGTTGGTGCAGGCGTGCGTTGCTTTGGCGTTGATAGGGTAGGGTGGAAGCGGGTCGAAAGAGAAAATCATTTTGAGCCGCCTCAGCAAATAGGCGAGTAACGGTGGCCCAGCGCGACCGCCCATAGCGAAGCGTAGCGCTTCCTTGCCGCCAGCCAAAACTGCCCATCCCGGCTCGCATATGGCCGTGAAAACCCATCTTCCAAGATGTCGCATTGTTGAGCAGAAGTGCTCCGCCCACGGCACCACTACCCCAAGCCGATGTGCAGCCTCCGTATTGAAAGGCCATCTCGTCGGCCAAGAAGGCCGGCAACAGCGCAAAGTCTAATTGCCCTAACATAGGGCTTTGCAGCGGTAGGCCGTTCCAGACCACACCCGTGTGCGAGGCATTGCCGCCGCGCACAGAGGTGGTAGCTAAACTGCCTAAACCGTAGGACTTTAAGTAAAAGCCGCTACGCCGAAAAAGAACTTCGGCCGCACTCTCTGAAGCATGCCAAGCCAACTGCGCACTGTCCAACCGCTCCGTATGAACCCCGACCGGCCTTGCTCGCGCTGCAGCAGCAACCACCTGTGTCGAAGGTAGAACAAAAGCGCTGTCTACTTGGGCATTTGCCCCCAAGGCTAGCACAGCAGCGCTGTAAACGATTGTCGAACAGCGCCATCTAAAACCATGCAAGAAAACGCACAGGAGATCCGAGCCGTGGCCTAACATACTTTTTCCGTGTTTCCAGGGCTTTCGGCCGAGGCCGAAACGAGGAAGGCCAACGACTCAACGCCTAGCTAGCGGCCTACTGCCCCAAACAGGCAGTAGGCGTTGAAATAACCAGACGACAAATCGAGCTCAACCTCCCGGCTTTTCCTCCGAAAGCCCTAAATGAGGTAACCGACACCGGTAGGTCTTCTGGCTTGCCTCGCTTTGAATGCCTTCCCATCGGAAAAACCAACAGTGGCGTGTCGATCAAAGCTTTATCGTGAGGCTCACAGCAGCGGGGACTGCTCCGGACTCGCACCGGATTCCCTGTTACCCCGTTCAGCTAGCAGCTGAACAGGCACCGTTGTCGAGCGCAAAAGTAGGACAAATTATTTTTTCAGCAATTGCTCGAAAGCAGCCGCCAACACGCTCCAATCCAGATACTCCTTGTAAAGCCGATGCCCACCTTGGGCAAGGCGCTGACATAAAGTCGGCTGATGGCGCAAATACGCCAGTGCTTGTCTCCAGCCTTCAGCACTCGGTTGCTCAATAAGCCAAATGTTTTCGCCGTGGACCAAAGGGAAGGCAGCCAGGTCGCCGCGAACTCCTACGGCGGGCAAACCCACAGCGAAAGCAGCAGCCAGCGATCCGCTCTTGAGGGAGGTTCCTCCCGTACCATCAGGAGCTTTGGGATCGGGAAGAGCGAAAATATCGCCGCACCGCAGCCAGGTGCACACTTCAGAAGCCGACAAGTAACCAGTAGTATATGTAACCGATGGAAGTGCGGCTGGCCGAGAGTCCCCGAGCACCAACAGGCCAGCATCCGGCATTTGCGCCACAGCTTCAGCCAAGGCGCTCACATCGCGACGCCCAAAAGTGCTGACGACAAAGGCCTTGCCCGGAAAACAGAACCGGCGAATCTCCTCGTTTTTTACCGTTGGCGGCTCCGGTACGAGTAGGTTGGCGCCAACAGGAAGTATATGCGCTACCGTTCCTAAAGCAGCCAACTGAGCTTGGTAAAAAGGGATAGACGTCACAGCGAGATCGGCCTGCTGCCCTAATTGGCGCGCAATCCATTGTTGCCCCAAGCTGATAAACCGATTCTCGCTCGGGCGGATGTGTACCTCGTGAAAGAAAACCCCTGTGCGAATCCCCACTTGACGAGCCTTTTTTAAGAGGGAGGGAAGAAAAAAAGGCAGTCCCTTGCGCTGAAAGGCGTAGGGAACGTATTGCAGCAGCAACCAATCGGGGCGCAAGGCTGCCAATTGATTTACCCAAGCGGACAGGCTTTGCCGGGCTTGTTCCAAAGCACCCGCCCATAGCTGAACTCCAGAGGGTGGCGCATATTGCGGCTGAATACCGCAAGCGACCGTCACGCGCATCCGTAGCCCCAACAAGGCTTTAGCCAAGTAGGCCGTATGATCCCCAACCCCATCAACAGTCGGTGGAATTCGAGCCGATAGCAAAACGACATGCATAGCTCAAACAGCTACGCATCAATCCGCGCATATCGCGCATTTGCCTCGATGAAAGCGCGGCGCGGGGGCACCTCATCGCCCATAAGCATAGAGAACATTCGGTCTGCTTCGGCCGCGTCTTCGATGGTTACTTGCTTAAGAATGCGTGTTTCGCGGTTCATGGTGGTCTCCCACAACTGTTCGGCATTCATTTCGCCCAAGCCTTTGTAGCGCTGCACTTTGACGGTGTCGTCGTCTTCTCGCCCTCCCGAGAATTCCAACACGGCCTCTCGGCGCTCTTTATCGTTCCAGCAATAGCGCTGCTGTTTGCCTTTCTTCACCAAATAGAGAGGAGGTTGAGCGATGTAAACGTGGCCTTTCTCGATGAGCTCGCGCATGTAGCGGAAGAAAAATGTCAGAATGAGTGTGGTGATGTGGCTGCCGTCTACATCGGCATCGCACATGATGACGATTTTGTGATAGCGCAGCTTGTCAGTAATCAGCACGCGATGCCCTTCCTCATTTTCACCTACGTGGACTCCCAGTGCTGTGAAAATGTTTTTGATTTCCTCGTTTTCGTAGATTTTGTGTTCTAAGGCCTTCTCGACGTTGAGAATTTTACCGCGCAAAGGCAAGATGGCCTGCGTATGTCGGTCGCGTCCTTGCTTGGCAGTGCCGCCGGCAGAGTCGCCCTCGACTAAGAAGATTTCGCTCTCCTCTGGGTTTCGGCTAGCGCAGTCGGCTAGTTTGCCGGGCAACCCCCCGCCCGACAGAGCGCCTTTGCGCTGGACCAATTCGCGCGCTTTGCGAGCCGCGTTGCGGGCAGTAGCGGCCAATACTACCTTTTCTATAATTCGGCGGGCCTGAGAAGGGTTTTCCTCTAAAAAGACTTTAAGCGCATCGCCCACACAACGGCTGACGATGCCGAGCACTTCAGAATTGCCCAGCTCCCCCTTTGTTTGACCTTTAAATTGCGGCTCCATCACCTTGACGGACACTACCGCCGTAAGACCTTCCATAAAGTCCTCGCCACTGATGGCGAAGTTGAGCTTCTTAAAAAAGCCGTTGTCCTCGCCATACTTTT
This sequence comes from uncultured Saprospiraceae bacterium, assembly GCA_937934275.1. Taxonomy (GTDB): domain Bacteria; phylum Bacteroidota; class Bacteroidia; order Chitinophagales; family Saprospiraceae; genus M3007. The sequence goes on from CALHAM010000115.1 coordinate 4,766, forward strand.
TAAACTCGCGCGTTAGCGCACGCCGAAACCCACTGACATGGGTGCCGCCATCTCGAGTATTGATGTTGTTGACGAACGACACGATATTTTCGGAGTAGGAGGTATTGTAGAGCATAGCCACTTCTACCTCTACATCCTCTTCTTTGGCTGAAATGTAGATGGGCTTGTCAATCAGTTTAGTCTTAGCCTCGTCTAACCACAGCACGAATTCCTGAAGCCCCCCTTCAGAATAAAAATGCTCGCGCCGGAAATGGCCATTCTCACTTTCGCGCTCATCGACCAAGTCTAAATGCAGCCCTTTGTTCAGGAAAGCCAGCTCGCGCAAACGGTGAGCCAACACGTCAAATTTAAACTCCGTCGTTTCAAAAATCTCTGGGTCGGGTTTAAACGTGACGATAGTGCCGCGTTCGGTTGTCGAGCCTATTTCCCGCACATCGTATTTTGGTTTGCCTCGAAGATACTCCTGCTCGTATTTTTTACCATCGCGATGCACTTCTACACGCACATATTCGGAGAGGGCATTGACACATGAAACACCTACGCCGTGCAGACCGCCAGACACCTTGTAGGAGTCTTTGTCAAACTTGCCGCCGGCGTGCAGCACCGTCATCACTACTTCAAGCGCTGACTTCTTGAGTTTTGGGTGCAGGTCAGTCGGAATACCACGCCCGTTATCGCGCACAGTAAGGCTATTGTCGGCGTGAATGGTTACCCAAATGTGCGAGCAATAGCCTGCTAAATGCTCGTCAATAGAGTTATCCACAACTTCCCACACTAAGTGATGCAGCCCTTTGGCATCGGTGCTTCCGATGTACATACCCGGGCGCTTACGGACGGCCTCTAAGCCTTCCAACGCCGTAATACTGCTCGCATCGTAATCCGATTTATGCTGGGTAATAGGTAGGGTTTCGGCCTCTAGTTCGACTTGTGCGTTTTTCATGCCACAAAGGTACGAAAAATCGAGCGTGACAAGCCGGAGGCCTCCCGCTAAAAGCTGAGGTGTTGGCATCTCAAATGCCTACTTTCGTTTAAGGTAAGTACGTGCCTCTCGCTCTTTTCAGACGTCGTCGAACATGCCTAGCATGGCTCTAAACGTTCAGTAGGCTAAACCTCTGGAACATTAGGACCAAGGCTTCAAGATGCGCCGGACATCGCCCTCATAGCTGCTGCCAAAAAGATTGACATGGACCAACAAGTAGTAGAGCTGGTAGATGCCTATGCGCTCTGCGAAGCCCGGCGCCAGCGGCCACGCTTCCTCATAGGCAGCATAAAAGCGGGCATCAAAGCCACCGAAAAGTCGGCTCATGGCCAGATCCATTTCGCGATGCGTATAAGCGGCGGCAGGATCTATGAGCACTGGCTCTCCGCAGGTGTTGCACAAGAAGTTGCCGCTCCACAGGTCGCCATGTGTCAGCGCTGGCGGCTCCGCTGGGCAAAGCGCTCCGAGTTGTTGGCATAATCGATTGAGCTGCCGCTCGGCTGTCCTGTCTAAGAATCCTTGCTGGCGCGCCAGACGCATCTGAGGCAGTAAGCGTTCTTCAGCGTAAAATTCGGGCCAAGATGGGTGGCGCCGATTGGATTGGGGCAATCGACCGATGAAATTATCGTGTGCAAAACCGAAAAATGCTGAAGTTTGGCAGTGTAGTGCGGCCAATTGGTGGCCAAAGCGCTCCCAAAAAAGTGCAGAGCGAGGGCCTTCTTCTACAAAAGACAACAACAAAAAAGCATTGCCCTCCGCGTCCTCTCCATGCCCGTAAACGCGCGGGGTCTGAATGACGCCTGCAGCCCCAAGTAGCGCCAATCCCTGTGCTTCGCGCCGAAACATGAGCGCTGCCGCCAGAGCTGTATTGGTTTTGAGAAACCACTTTCGTCGGCTCAACCCCGTCAGGCAAAAGGCTTCGCTAATGTCGCCGCCACTCACAGGCGCCACCTTAGCGATTTTCTCGCCTATGAGAGCCTCTAGGCGCAGTTGAAGACTGTGTGCAAATGCCATAACCACAGTAAAAGTAGGCGCTTTTTGCCTTTTCCGCCAACCAACAGGTTGAAGCGCTAAAAGGCTATCCCTTCCTCCTAACCAGCAGGCTCTTTCATCGACCTTAGAAAACTTTGGCTTACCTCCGTTAAAAGCATTCACGTAAGTTTGCTGCAAACTGCGTATACACCTTATCGTAATACAGTCTTGAAACGCATTCTCGTTGCGCCACTCAATTGGGGGCTTGGCCATGCTACCCGGTGCATTCCTCTTATTCGCGAGCTACAAGACCTCGGTGCTGAGGTGTTGTTGGCTTCCGATGGTGTAGCACTCGATTTGCTACGAGCTGAATTCTCTCATCTGCCCACAATCGAGCTGCCCTCCTACCGGATTCGGTACGACACACCCAGCATGGTCTGGAACATAGGCCGAAAACTGCCGTACATTTTATGGGCAATATGGCTGGAACACCGGGTAACCGAACGCCTGGTAAAGCAGTATCACCTCTCCGGAATTATCTCCGACAATAGGTACGGCTGCTTTAGTCGCCGAATTAAAAGCGTACTCCTTACCCACCAATTATACGTGCGAGTCCCGGGCTTATCTTGGCTCGTTCGCCCTGTGATACGCTTTTTTTTGGCTCAGTTCGATGCCATCTGGGTACCAGATGTGGCCGAGCCACCGGGCTTGTCGGGCGAGCTTTCGCATGGAACAAAAGCGCCGCAGCCCAAGGTGCATTTCGTAGGCATTCTCACGAGGTTGCAAGGCTATGAGCGCTCTACCGAATACGATGTTGCCGTTGTCCTCTCTGGCCCGGAGCCACAGCGAAGCATTTTAGAGCAGCGCCTCTTAGAGCAGGCCATGTTCCTTCCGCATAAATTTATCTTTATTCAGGGAAAGACGCAGGCTAAAAACCATCATTTCGTTTCGCCCAACGTCGAAGCGGTATCTTTTCTCACATCCGAAGAGCTTAACAACGTACTCATGTCCAGTCGTTATCTCATCTCGCGGTCTGGCTACAGCAGCATCATGGATCTGGCTGCCTTAGGTAAAAAGGCCATCTTGATTCCTACTCCCGGTCAGACAGAGCAGGAGTATTTGGCCCAAACCCTGGCGGCACGCGGTTTCTTCCTTGCCCAAAAACAAGATGCCCTCAACATCGAAAAAGGATTGCGCGAGATAGAGCAAACCACCGGCATCCCTCAAAATGCCTATTCGACCAATACCTTTCGTCCCCTGCTAGAAGCATGGCTTTCGTCGCTCTGACGAACAAGTACCTTCAATTTTACCTAATCCTGCCTACGCGCTATCTTTGCGCCGCTTTATGCAACCGTATGAAATACCTCATTTGCGCTCTAGGGAATATCGGTGCCGAATACGCCCATACGCGCCACAACATCGGCTTCGACGTGGCCGACCTACTTTGCCAGCAACTGGGTGGCCGCTGGAAAGCCGACTCCTTTGGCGATGTGGTCGAGGTACGTTGTAAAAATCGAATTCTCTTATTGCTCAAGCCCAACACCTATATGAACTTGAGTGGGCGCGCCTTCCGGTATTGGCTTCAGAAAGAGAAGATACCTTTAGAAAATAGCCTAGTCATCTGCGACGATTTAAATTTGCCTTTTGGTCAAATGCGTTTGCGCCTTAAAGGCTCCTCCGGAGGGCACAACGGTTTGGGCAGCATCCAAGAAATGCTCGGCACCGATGCCTACCCGCGCTTGCGCATAGGGATCGGAAACGATTTTCCCAAAGGCCGCCAGGTAGATTATGTGCTGGGGAAATGGACGCCTAAAGAAACCGAAAGTCTACCACCCATTTTGGAGCGGGCTGCTGAAATCGTCAAAACTTTTGCTTTGGCGGGTGTGCAGCAGGCCACTCAGTTAGCGGCCCGCCCTGTATTGGACGAAAAGCCGTAACCTCTCTTATTTCTTATTTATTCTGGCAAACCATAGACCCTTCTTTACATCATGACGCCGAAATTATCCGTTCATTTCGTCGGAATCCTGGCCGCCTCGCTCTTGCTGCTCAGCCTAACCTCCGTTTCCAGTTGTAAATCCGACGCCAAGAAGTTAACCTACGAAACCCTTGCCGAAAGTTTCCGCTCTGACCCCCTTCCGACCGATTGCTTACCGGCTAAAGTTGACTTCCGCGATTACAACGGTTACATCAGCGGCGATTACTACTGCTTGGTTAGCCTCGTAGACAACACCTCACCCGACTGGGTTGAAATTTGGGTGCGTGCCCAATTGCTCGACGAAAACGGGAAAACCCTAAAGGTGAAGGGTGATACCAGCTTCATTATCCGAGCGTTTGCCGACGCAGTACCCCCTAGTGGCTCAACCGCTTTCTTTCGAGCCATTCCGCTCAGCATCATCTCTGGAGGCAAACCCGACACTTTCTTGCTCGAAGGCGCCGGCGTGCGCTTTCGCGAACCAGGCCCTATTCTCGTAGCACCCGACAACGGTGGAGTCCGTATCCAGGTGCCCGACCCTGAAGACCCTAGAAATAAAGTCAAAGAAATTGCCTTTAAATCTAAAACAACCCTGCTGAACCCTCTACCTATTGAAGCTTATCACCCCCGACTGGTTTACCTCATTTACGCCAAAGACCTTAAACTTTATTACGCTGAAATGGTCAATCCAGAAGAGAAACCTCAGAATCTCCACATGACTTCGGAAGGAATATTGGCTGGTGGCGGGCAGCGAGATGTTTTTTACGACATTTCTTACCAGTACTTACCTCAGCCGATTCAAGATTTACTCATTGCACGTGTAGACGTACAAGCCTTCGAAGCACGCCTCCCAAAATCGGACAAGGACGAACCGAAATAACAGCGTTATCTTTTTAAGACGAAAAGGAGGTTGCCTCTAAATCCAACGATAATTCTAAAATCATCCAATTTATTCGCTGATATTCAATCTATTTTAGGGATGCTATAAAAAATCCTCAAAGAAATTGGGTTTAGGTCTTGACAAGTATAGGAGTACATGTATCTTTGCGCCCGCTTTTGATTGTTACGCTTTAGTCGACACGGAGTGTTGAAAAAGTGTGAGAAAAAAAGCGGGCGAAGGTTTTTGAAATAGTGGTTTGAGT